>NZ_JBIURH010000073.1:0-23767 GCF_044740765.1 Kitasatospora sp. NPDC088346 | reverse complement strand
GCAGAACGTCGCCCAGGGCACCCTGCTCGTCGTCGCCGTCGTCATCCAGCAACGCCGCAGCGGCGAACGCGCCGTCGGACTCCCCAGCTGACGCCGATCGACGGGTTCCCGTCCTCCGTCGGCCGCCGACACGTCAAGGCCGTCCAGGGGCGGCAGCGCACCCTGTCGTCGGTGCCGTTGGATCACCCCGCGAACTGGGCGGCCACGAGCAGCCGGTCCGTCCGGCGCCGCTGGTAACGGTCCGGTAAACCACCGGGATGACTGCCCGTGGCCCGGCTCTCGACCACTGCGCGACCTCCCCGAGGAGGCTTCGCGCGCCGTCGAGATGCCAGTGGAGAAACGGATGAGAGAGTCCTCGCCCTTCCGGAGCGCCTTCGTGCCGCCGGGTCAGCCGGGTCAGCCGCACGGAGCGTCCGATCCGGGGCCCGGGCCCCTGCCGGGGAACGGATCGGGAGCTCGGCGTTCCGGCGCGGACGCTCGCCCTCCCGGCACCCCCGCGCCGACCGGACGGATCGGCGGGGCACGGCCGGCGGAACCCTCCTCGGTGCCCCGCCTGCCCACCAGCGGCCAGGACGCCCTGCTGGCACTGCCCGAGGCGTGCCGAGCGGAGATCCTCCGGGCCGTGGTGAGAGCAGCCGGACAGGGCTGGGCACCGCCGTCCGACGCACCTGCTGCAGGCGGGGGCCAGAGCGACTTCGACGGGTACCTGCGCGCCCGTACGGTCGCCGCCGCCGGTCGAACGTGCCGCCGTGCCGCCGCTCTGCTCGGTCGGGCCGCCGGCCCCGAGAAGCACGGCGGGCCCCGGCTCCTGGCCGGACAGTCTCCGCCGTGGTGCGGTTCCTGCTCCGACTCCGGCGGAGCGGGGAGCCTGCCGGGCACGGCCCGAGCAACCGCCGCACCCGTGGTCGCGGTCCGGGAGGAGGGACTCGGCGAACGCGGACTGCCCTCGGGGGCACCGCGCCGGGTCGGCCGGTGGCGGCGTCCGCACCGCGCCGCGCTGTGGACCCTGGCGGCCTCCGCCACCGCACTCGCCGGTGTCACCGCAGCCGTCGGACTGGGTCGCACCGGGCCCGAGACGACCCGGCCGCCGGCCTCGTACACGATCGGCACCACGACGCGCAGCCCAGCGGCACCGACCGCCGCACCGCCGGTGCGGGCCGACGCCTCCGGCGGGCCGACCAGCAGGCCGACCCGTTCGGGACGACCCGTGTCGCCGTCGGCGCAGGGCTCGTCGCCGTCGGCGCAGGGCTCGAAGAACGCCACGCCACCGGGCAGCCCGACCGTGCCCGGCCCCGGCCCGGCCGAGCACACCACGACGAAGGCTCGACCGCAGGGCGCCAGCGGCCCGACTCCCCCGATGAGCGCCGGCTCCGCCACGTCGACCGCGTCGCCCGAACACGCCACGAACCACCCGCCGTCGCCCTCGGAGAGTTCCGACGAGGCACCGCGACCGGCTCCGGACGCGGAGACGGGTCCGTCCGACCTCCCCCAGGGCTGACGCCGCACCGGGCATCCGGACAGGACGAGGGCGACAGTCGCTGCCCTCGCACCGACGGACCGTCGCACCCCGACTGACGTAACGAATCGATATACAGGCGAGCCCGCGCGGGCCCGCCGATCTCTATGAAGCCGGATCCTCGACGCCGAACGGCGTCGCCCTGATGAAGGTGGCCACTTGTCCGTCCGTCGCAGCCTCGCCCTTGCCGGTACCGCCGCACTCGCCTCGTCCGCGCTCGTCGTCGGCGCGGAAGGCGTCGCCCCTGCCGCCGAACCGATCACGCCGCCGGCCTCCAGCCTCCGGTGGGACACCTCGACGCAGCAGCACCTCGGCCTCGCGGCGACGGGGGTGCCCGGGGCGTTCACCGCGGGGGCTGCCCCCCGCGAGTTCAGCTACACGGTGAGCAATCCCTCGGCCCACGACTTCGTGGCGTTCCCGCTGCTGAAGTTCAAGAACAGGCAGGGCGACCTGCGGGCAGCGGACCTGACGGTCGACTACCAGCTGCCGGGGCGCAACACCTGGCTGCCCGCCTCCGTCGCACCGGGCGGCGACGGCCCCGACGACAGCGTGGTGATCCTGCTCGGGGGCACGGACCACGGCAAGGTCTCCGACGATGCCCTGCTCGCCATCCGGAAGGGGAAGAGCGTCACGCTGAAGGTGCGCATCTCGTTCGCCGGGCGGGCTCCGCTGGGGAAGGCGGGACTCGTGCCGGTGGCATTCTCGGCCCAGCTCGACGACCGGACCGGCATGCCCGTGGACCAGGGCGGTTTCGTCTGCGCCTGCGAGGTGGGGTGCGTCGGATTCACGATCAAGGCCCCGACGCCCGTAGCCACCTCGACCCCCACCACTGCCACCGCTGCGCAGACCCCGGGACCGGGTTCCACCCGCACCCCGGCGAGCGCTCCGCCATCGCCGTCGGCGAAGCCCAGCACCCCGCCGAGCGCCGGCGCCGCGGCACCGTCGAGCCGGACGCCGGTCGCCTCCCCCACCCCGACCCGTGCGCTCCCGTCGTCAGCGTCCCCCAGCACGACGGGCCCGGCGTCCGCACCCGCGACGACACCGGCCCCCAGCACGAGCGGTGGCAACGACGAGCCGATCTCCTTCCCGATCGACATTCCGACCATCGTCCCGCCCGCGATTCCCCCGACGGCCGTCACCAAGGCCAAGACCACCGCCGACACCTTGGAAACCGGCCTGGCGCAGACCGGTGGGGGAGACAACAGCACCGTGATCGCCCTCGCCGGCGCCGCCCTGATCGGCACCGGCGCCGGTGCGCTCGTCGTGTTCCGGCGCCGCCGGTCGGCCCGGCACGCGTGACACCCGCTCCACGGATCCGTCCGCCCCGGTCGACCCGGCCGGGGCGGACGGCCGGGGCGCCGCCGTGGGTCACGGACTCCGCCGCAGGACCCCGGCGCGCGCTCCCCCCTTCTCGATCGATGTCACGTTGGCCCTGCCGTCCGGCGGATACCTCCGACCCCGGGTACCGTTCGTTTGAAATCGATTGGATTTATTGAATTTTGTTGACTCTTATTCCACCCCCATGATCTACTGTTGCCGCGTCAGACTCCCTTCGACGCCGCCTCCTCGCCAGTCGGCGCGGCCGTCGCAGCGGTGGGGAGGGGCACGTCACCGGATCGGTCCCGGCCTCCCCGCCTCGTTTCGGCCTGTCGCTCTCCATCCCTTCCGCACCACGACCGCTGACACAGGCCCCGCAGTCGGACGGGCGTCCCCGCAGCAGCGACAACACACCCACAGAACTCGGAGGTCCGTGACAATGCCGGGACCGCCCTGCCCCGGATGCGGATCCGTGTCGGCAGTCGACACCTGCCGGTGCGGACCGGAACCCATCACCGACAGGCCGGTTACACAGACCGAGCAACCGTCCCTGGTCCGGCCGTACTTTCGGGCGACCGCAGACCCCGCCCGGACTGTGCCGCCTGCGCACACCCACCGGCTGCCGGAGTCGGCACGCCGGTCTCCGGCGCAGCACAGGCCCGCCGTCGACCAGACGAATCCGGTGGACACGGACCTCGGCGAGTTCACTGTCCGGCCCGGAACCGGGCCGACCCGCCCCGACCTCCCACATCCCCGGCGGAAGCCGGGTCTGGGACGCGGCGTGGTGATGGGGGGCGCAAGCCTGGCACTGCTGGGTCCCTGCCTGGCGTTCGCGCTGACCTCCACGCCGAGCGACAGCCGGCAGGAGGCGCTGCCGTCGCCACAGGTCGAGAGCATCGGGCTGCCCTCGCTCCCGGCCATGCCGTCCCCCACACCGGAGTTCGCCGACGCATCGCCGTCCCGGTCGGCCCCGCCTGCGAGGAAGCCCACCAGAACGCCGTCTCCGAGCCCGACCGGCACCGACGCTCCGAAGCCGGCAGCGGTGACACCGCCGCCGACGTCCGCCCAGACCGCCCCGCCCGCCGCATCCGCGTCCCCCCGGACGCCGAGCCCACCGGTGGTCACGCTGCAGATCGGTATGCGCGGACCCGGTGTCCGACGGATGAGAGCGCTGCTGAACCGAGTCCTCTGCGGTGACCTCCCCAGCGGCGACCGTTTCGACGCCGCTGCCAGGAGAGCGCTCGTCGAGTACCAGACCGAGCACGACGTGAACGACGGTCCCCCGGGCCAGTACGGACCACGGACCATGGCGCTGCTGGAGGCGGACGCAGAGGACGGGTGCGGGTGATTCGACGGCCCGCACCTCCCGCCCCGCAGTTCTGACGCCGATCTCCGGGGCTCGGACAACGCCTCGGCCACGCGACGGGTAGGGACAGCCGTCGAACTCCCTTCCACCGCGTACTCGGTACCCGCTCAGCCCCGACAGAGGACCCGCATGCCGCGCCCTTGGACCAGTCAGACCACCGCCGCCACGGCCCCGGCGGGCCCGCGTCCGCCGAAACTCGGCGACGAACCGGACAGCGTGTCCACGGGCGCCGACAGCGACGAGCTCCTCACCGAACGGGTGCGAGCCGGGGACCAGGAGGCCGTCGCCGAGCTCTACCGCCGCCACCACCCAGCCGTCCTCGCCTATGCCCGCAGCTGTGCCACAACAGCGCAGGCGGCCGAGGACCTGGCCGGCGAGGCCTTCGCCGCCACGCTGGCCACCGTCCGTACCGGCCTTGGGCCCATGCACAGTTGGCGCCGGTACCTCCAGACCGTCGTCCGCAACACCGCCATCGCGTGGACGGCGGACCAACGCCGAACCCAGCTCACCCCGGACTTCAGCACCTGGGCCGACGCGCACGAGCATGTTCCCTCCCCGGACGACTTCCTCACGGCCGCGGCCGAACGCGATCTCGCCGCCCGCGCCTACCTCGCCCTGCCGGAACGCTGGCAGACCGTCCTGTGGCACTGCACCGTGGAGCAGCGTCCGCCGGAGGCCGTCGCCGCCATTCTCGGACTGTCCCCGAGCGGGGTCTCCTCGCTGCTCCTGCGCGCGCGCGAGGGCCTGCGTGAGGCGTACCTGGCCGCCCACCTCACCACGGCGGCGCCCCCCGAGTGCCGAGCCCTGGCCTCCAGGCTGACCGCGCTGGCACGCCGCCCCGACCAGCACCGGCCCAAGATCCTCACCCGCCACCTGGACCAGTGCGCGCGGTGCCGGGCCGGTCTGGGCGAGGTGCAGGAGGTCAACGCGCGTCTGCGGACGGCCGCGCTCTCCGTCCTCCTCCCGGCCAGCGCCCACCGGCACCTGGCCGCGCTTCTCGACAGCGCTCCGAGCACGTCGGGACACCTGGCCGCGGCAACCGGCGGGCCCGCCCTCAAGGTGGCCGTCGGTATCGGACTCACCGCCGTGCTGGCGACCTGTGCGACGCTTCTCGCCCCATCCGCACCCGGGGACGCGCCGACCGGCACGCCTGCCCGGGAAACCTCCGTCACTCCGGTGGCCGGCGCCGGCCCGACCACCGGCGCCGGCCCGACCTCTGGCGCTGTCGCAACCGCTGTCGCAACCGCCGGTGTGGCTGTCGGCACCCCCACGGGTGCGGGCGCGCCGTCCGAACCCGCGAACGCAGCCGCCCTCACGGCTCCCCCCGGCCCGGCCGCCCCGCAGGACCCGGCGTCCCGGGGGCCCGCGCCCTCACCTGTCGGCGCCGGCCCGTCCACATCGCGACCCGCCGGCTCCGGGAAACTCTCCGCAGGCGTGTACTCACCCCCCGACGAAACCGACGACGCGCCCGGCGAGCTCGACGTACACCTGCGCCACACGGCGTCCGGGACGTGCGCCGATGCCGCCGGCCACAAGGCGACCGACGGCGCCACACCGGTCCTCGCCCCCTGTACCTCGTCGCCCACTCAACGCTGGTACCTGAAACCCGCTACGAGCGAGGGGAGCTACTACCTGGTCAGCGCCTCCAACGAGGGTTGTCTCGACGGAGCGGGCTCCACCCCCGCCGTCCGCCTCTGCAACGGATCCGTCGCCCAGGAGTGGCAGACGGCGTCCATGCCCGGCGGAGCCACCGCGCTGAAGAACCGCGCCTCCGGCCGGTTCACCGGCCGTGGTGCCGGCGCTCCCGGCCTTCTCGGTCTCCAGCCGGCCGCCTGCGCCACCGATCCCGCCTGCCAGGCCACCATCGGCTTCAGCCTCTGACACCCGGACCACGGGATCGGGCGACACCGGCCGCGGCACACACCGCGGCACCAACACCCGGTCCGGGTCCGGGACTTGGACCGCCGGCTCCGAGCAAGGCGGACGGCATGTCCCCGCAGCGGGGGGACCGGCTGCCCGGCACCCAGGGGGACGTCACCGCCGGCCTCGCCCCGGAGTCCGGCTGCGGCCCCTCCCAGACCGGTCGTGGTGGGATTCCCGGCCGCCCACGACCGGGCCGTGCGGTCCACCGGTGTCAGACGGTGGTGCGCTTCCCCTGCTGGTTCGTCCCGCCGGAGCAGGTCACCGTACCCGGCGCGGCGCGGGTGCTCCGGCGGGCCGGATCCTCAGAGTTCCAGGTCGTCCCACTGGCCGAGGAACATGTCACCGAGGGCCTCGTCCTCCGGTGTCCCGCTGTTGGTGAGCGCCTGCGAGGCCCAGATGGTCTTGCCCCGGCCGGAGTACCTGGTCCCCCAGCGCTCGGCGTACCTGGCCACCAGGAAGAGACCGCGGCCCCCTTCGTCGGTGTCCTTGGCACGGCGGATGTGCGGGGCGGTGCTGCTCCCGTCGGAGACCTCGCAGACCAGGGTGTCGGTGAGGAGCAGCCGCACGTGGATCGGTACCTTGCCGTAGCGGACGGCGTTGGTGATCAGTTCGCTGAGGATGAGCTCGGTGCCGAAGGAGATCTGGTCCAGGCCCCATTCCTCCAGCTTGCGGGCGCAGGCGTTGCGGACCGGGCTGACCGCGGCCGGGTCGGGCTCCACGTCCCACTCGGCGACGCGCTCCGGTGCGAGCAGCCGGGTCCGTGCGACCAGGAGCGCCACGTCGTCGGTGGGTCCGGGGTCCGTAAGCGCCGCCAGGACCCCCGCGCAGACATCCTCCGGCCGGCGGTCGGGCCCGCCGACGGCCCGCCGGAGTGATTCCAGGGCCGCGTCCAGGTCGCGGGTGCGGTTCTGCAGCAGCCCGTCGGTGTAGAGGACCAGCCGGGAGCCCTCGGGCAGAACCGCCTCGGCGGTCTCCACCGGCATGCCGGCGCCCAGGCCCAGCGGCGGGGAGACCGGCGGGCGGATGAAGGTCGCGGTCCCGTCGGGGTGGACCAGCGCCGGCGGTGGATGGCCGGCCGTGGCCGCGGTGACAAGTCCGGAGACGGAGTCGTAGACGACGTACAGACAGGTGGCGCCGGTGACCGCGGGTCGCGCGCCGTCCCCGGCGCCCTCGGTGTCCTCGTCCTGGACGTCGAGGTGCGCCACCAACTCGTCCAGGTGGCTGATCAGTTCGTCCGGAGGGAGGTCCAGACTCGAGAAGTTGTGGACGGCGATACGCAGCCGGCCCATGGTGGCGGCGGCGTGCAGGCCGTGTCCGACGACGTCGCCGACCACCAGCGCGACCCTGGCGCCCGGCAGCGGGATCACGTCGAACCAGTCGCCCCCCACGCCGCTCTGTGCGGGCAGGTAGCGGTGGGCCACGTCGAGGAAGTCCTGGGCGGGCAGGCCTCGGGGCATCAGACTGCGTTGCAGGGTCACCGCGGTCGCGTGCTCACGGGTGTAGCGCCGGGCGTTGTCGATGGCCACCGCGGCCCGACCGGCCACCTCCTCCGCGAAGGAGAGATCCTCCCGGTCAAACGGTCGGGAGCCGCACGACCGCCAGAAGTTGACCAGGCCCAGGACCACGCCGCGGGCCTGCAGCGGCACCACCGCGAGGGAGTGGATGCCGTAGTCGAGGATCTGCCGGGCGCGCGCGGGGTCCTGGCTCCGCCAGCCGCTGGAGCCGGCCAGGTCCGGGGTGACCACGGACCGGCCGTCGGCCACGCTGATCGCCATCGGGGTGCCCTGCGCGAAGTGGATCAACCGGCCGACGGGGTAGAGGGGATGGTCCTCCGCCAGCCCGGCGACGGCGGTTCGGCGCAACTCGGCGCTGGCCCCGCTCGGCTCCTCCCCGCGCAGGACCGGGTCCTGCAGTTCGACGGTGACGACGTCCGCGAACCCGGGGACGGCCACGTGTGCCAGTTCCTCGGCCGTGCGCGACACGTCGAGGGTGGAGCCGATCCGCAGGCCGGCGTCGTAGAGCAGTTGCAGGCGTCCGCGAGCGACCTCCGCCCGGCCCGAGAGCGCCCGGAGCTCGGTGGTGTCCCGCAGGGTCACCACACTCGTGCGGTGCAGGCCGAGGGTCGTGGTGGTCCGCTTGTTGAGGGACAGCAGCCGGTCAGCGGACCGGTGGACCTCATCGGTGGCGATCCGCTCCGAGGTGAGCAGCTCGGCGGTGCGGGGGTCGAGGCCGAGGCCCGCGACGGGGCGTCCCTCCCCGTCCGGGGGGAGGTCGAGCAGCCGCCGGGCCTCGTCGTTCGCCAGCAGCAGCCGACCGTCGTCGCCGATGATGAGCACACCCTCGCGCACCGCGTGCAGGACCGCGTCGTGGTGCTCGTACATCCGGGTCATCTCGGCCGGGCCCAGACCGTGGGTCTGGCGGCGCAGCCGACTGCTCACCAGGGCGGCGCCGACACCGGCGAGGGCGACGGCCGTGCCCGCGCTGACGAGGAAGACGGGCAGCTGCCGGTCGACCGTCATGCGCACTGTCTCCACCGTGACCGGCGCGGAGACGATGCCGACCACCTGTCCCGAGGCGTCCTTCACGGGGGCGGCCGAGATCACGGAGGGGCCGAGCGCGCCGTTGAAGGTCCGTGTGAAGGCCCTGCCCTCGGCCGCCTCGGCGTACGGGCCGATGACGTGCTTGCCGAGCTGGGAGAGGTCACTGTGGGTGAGGGTGATCCCGTCGAGGCGGTAGACGATGAGGGCGTCGACGCCGGCGGCCTTGCGGGTCTCCTCGGCGAGCGGCTGCAGGACCGCGCTCGCGTCCGGGCCGTTCAAGGCGTCCACGAGGCCGGGAGCGTGCGCGAAGGACTCGGCGGCGGCGAGGGTGCGGTGCCGGGCGTCGGCCATGGTGTCCCGCCGGGTCTGGACGACGACGGCCACCAGCGCGGCGGCGACGAGCAGGATCACCAGCATCAGCTGGAGGAAGAAGACCTCGCGGGCGAAGCTGCGCGGCGTGGGCCGGGCTCCTCGGTGGGGCGCCCGCGGCGGTGACGCCGCACCGGGGCCTTCCGGCCGCGGGGGGCCGTCGGCTTCGGGAGCGGGCGGGTCCGCTGTGGCGGCGTTGCCGGAACGGCGGCTCAGCCAACTCCGGAGAGTGTCCGAATATTGGCGCATACCCCTCATTTATCCCGCCTTGCGGGAGCGAAGGCAAGGCGCGTTCCGGCGGGTGGACCGCCAATGCCGCGCTCGCGGGCGCCGCGACGAGGTGCCTCCGGCGGCCGAAGCCCGGTCGACACCGCTGTCACCAGGCACGACGGTCCGGCGCGCCGGTCTCCGACGGCAATCGCGACGCTGCGGCAGGGCCGGCCGCCGGTGATGCCGCGAGGCCGGAGGTTGCGGGTACGTTCCGTCACCGCGACCTCCGGACCGGCGACCCCGGCTACTCCTCTGTCGGTCCGAGGTCGGGCGTCCCGCGCAGCTCGACGGTCAGCGCGCGGTGGGCGGCGTGCAGCTCCAGCACGGTGATCTCGTTCGACCCCTGGCGCAGGACGGGGCCGGGGACGTAGAGCGAACGCTGGGGCCCCCGGGACCAGTGGCGACCGAGGTGGAAGCCGTTGACCCAGACATTGCCCTTGGTCCATCCGGGCAGGTGGAGGAAGGTGTCGGCGACCTCGTCGAGGTGCACGGTGCCCCGGTGGAAGGTGGGGCCGACCGTCGCCTGGCCGCCCTCGGCGAAGTGGAGCCCGTCGAGGGAGCCGAGCGGCAGTGGGCGGCTGGTCCAGCCGGTCAGCTCCGTACCGTCCAGCAGGACCCGGCCCAGCAGCCCCTTGCGGTCGTGGATCCCGCTGCCGTAGTTGACCCGGCCCTGGTTCTCGACCAGCAGGCTCAGCAGACTGCCCGCCCGCGGAACGGTGAAGGCGATGGCCCGCTCGTCGTTCTCCCGTTCCAGCACGCCGACGGGCTGGCCGTCCACGAAGACCTGGGCGCGGTCGTGGACGGTCCCGAGCTCCAGCAGGACGGGGCCGGCCGTCGGCAGGGTGCTCTCGTAGATGACGAAGCCGAAGTCCTGGCCCAGCTGCTCCATGGTGAGCGGCCGCTCGGAAACGACGACGTCGCCGAGGGCGGTCAGGTTGGCGAACAGCGGTGCGCTGGAGCCCAGCCGGATGCCCGCGGCGAAGATCTTCGGGCCGGGGGCGGGCACCGGTTCCGTGGGGACGGGGGCGTACTTGGCGATCACCTGCCGGAAGGAGTGGAACTTCTCGGTGGGGTCGCCGGCCTCGTCGAGCGGCGAGTCGTAGTCGTAGGAGCCGATGGTGGGCCGGAAGGTGTGCTTGTCGTTGGCGCCGTTGGTGAAGCCGAAGCTGGTTCCGCCGTGGAACATGTAGAGGTTGACCGAAGCGCCGGTGGCGAGCACGGTGTCGAGTTCCTGCGCGGCCTGGGCGGGGTCGCGTACGACGTGGTGGCCGCCCCAGCGGTCGAACCAGCCGATCCAGAACTCGGTGCACATCAGGGGGCCGGCACCCTGGTGCGCGCGCAGGGCCGCGAGGGCCTGCTCGGAGCGGCTGCCGAAGTTGGCGGTGGCGAGGAACCCGGGCAGGGATCCGCGCGCCAGGTCCCCGGGCTGGTCGCAGGTGAACAGCGGGACGTCGACGCCGCAGCGGCGCAGGACCCGGGCGAGGTGGGCCAGGTGTGCGGTGTCGTCGCCGTAGGCGCCGTACTCGTTCTCGACCTGGACCGCGAGGACGGGGCCCCCGTTGGTCGACAGATGGCGGCGCAGCGGCGGCAGCAGGCGCTCGAAGTAGTCGTCCGCCGCCGCCAGGTAGCGGGGGTCCTGGCTGCGCAGCCTGATGCCGGGGTCGGCCAGCAGCCACGAGGGCAGTCCGCCGCCCTCCCACTCCGCACAGATGTAGGGCCCGGGCCGGAGCAGGACATGGAGCCCTTCCGCGGCGGCCAGGTCGAGGAAGGCCGGCAGGTCCAGCCCCCCGTCGAGGCGGAGCTCACCGGGGCTCGGCTGGTGGAGGTTCCAGGGGACGTACGTCTCCACCGTGTTGAGGCCCATGAGGCGGGCCTTGCGCAGGCGGTCGGCCCAGAGCTCGGGATGGACGCGGAAGTAGTGCAGGCCGCCGGAGATGATCCGGAAGGGCCGGTCGTCGAGGCGGAATCCCTCGTCGGTGATCTGCAGGACGGGCATGATACTCGGGGCTCCTGGGGGAAGTGGGTACGCGGCGGGACCGGCCGCGCGGGCACCGGCGCGGCCTGTCGCCGGCCGGTGCCGCCGCGTGTGGTCTCGCCCGGCGCCGGCGCGGGTCAGGGCGAGGTGACCTTGAAACCCTGCTGGTTGCCGTAGTCGGCGATGCGCCGCTGCCAGGCGCTCAGGCCTGCGTTGATGTCGGTCGAGATGTTCGGGCCGACGGTGTCCTTGAACACCGAGTTGGAGTAGAGCTGGTAGGGCAGGTACTGCCAGCCCTTGCCGACGGCGGCGGACGAGTCGGCGAAGACCCGGTTGGCCTTCTGACCGCCGAGGCCCTCCACCGGCTGGTCGAGGAAGGCCGGGTCGTTGAGCAGTTCGGTGGTGGCCGGGAAGAGGCCGTTGGCGGAGAGCGAGCGGACCGCCTCGGGGTCGGAGTTCAGCCAGATCGCGAAGGCCGCCGCCGCTGCCTTGTTCTTGCTGGTGGTGGGCACCGCGACGGAGGAGCCGCCGTTCTCCGAGGAGACGTTGTCGCCCGCGTTCCACTGGGGGACGGGCGCGGCACGCCAGTCCTTGGCGGTGTCCGGGATGGTGGAGGCGAGGTTGCCGGGGGCCCAGGCCCCGATGATCCACATGGCGTACTGGCCGCTGCCCATGGACTGCCACCACTCGTTGGTCCAGCCCGGAGCGGTGTCGACGAGCTTGCGGCTGATCAGCGAGGTCCACAGGTCGGCGGTCTTCTTGGCACCGGCGTCCTGCAGGTTCACCGAGACGGAGGAGGCGTCCTTCTGCTGGAACGGCCGGCCGCCTGCCTGCCAGATCAGGCTGTCCACGCCGCCCGCGTCGCCGGGGTCGACGGAGGTGATGAACCGCTTCGGGTCCGACTCCTTGATCTTGACGGCCGCGGCCTCGAACTCGGCCCAGGTCTTGGGCGGTTCGATCTTCAGCTCGTCGAGGATCCTCTTGTTGTAGAACATCGCCATCGGGCCGGTGTCCTGGGGGATGGCGTAGACGCCGTCGGCGACCGCGACCTGCGACCAGGCGGATGCTGCGAACTTGGGCTCCAGGGCGGCCGCGCCGTAGTCCTTGAGGTTGACCAGCCGCTTGGACATCGCGAGCTCGGGCAGGGCGAAGTACTCGACCTGGGCGACGTCCGGGCCACCGCTGCCGGCCTTCACCGCGGTCTGGAGCTTGGTGTACTCGGCCGCCGACTGACCGGCGTTGACGATGTTCACCTTGATCTTCGGATACTTCTTCTCGAAGAGGGCGACCGTCTTGTCGATGTTGGGGGCCCAGGTCCAGAAAGTCAGCGTGGTCTCGGTGTCCAGCGCGGCACTCGGGTCGGCGGAGACGACGGGAGCGGCGTCCGAGCCGCAGGCGGTCAGCGTGAAGGCGAGCGCGGCGGCGGGCACGAGGGCCAGGAGTCTGCGGCGCGGCGAGGTGATGGCACGGGTCATGGCGTGACTTCCTTGCTGGTGTGGGTGGGGCGGGTCGGACGGTGAGGGGTGGGAAAGCGCTACTCCTTGACGCTCCCGGCGGCCAGGCCGGACTGCCAGAACCGCTGGAGGAAGAGGAAAGCGACGACGAGCGGGATGATCGCGAGCACGCTGCCGGTGACCACGAGCGGGTAGAAGCCGGTGGTGGTGGCTCCGCTGCCCGCCGCGCCGGTGGCCAGGGAGTTCCACTGGTTGAGCCCGACGGTGAGGGGGAACCACCGTGGGTCGCTCAGCACGATCAGTGGCAGGAAGTAGTTGTTCCAGGTGGCGACCAGCGAGAACAGCAGCACCGTGACGAAGCCCGGGGCCAGCAGGCGCAGCGAGATGGTGAAGAAGGTCCTGATCTCGCCGGAGCCGTCGATGCGGGCCGCTTCGAGCATGGAGTCCGGGACGGCGCCGATCGCGTAGACGCGCATCAGGTAGACGCCGAACGGGCTGACCAGGGAAGGCAGCAGGACGGCCCACGGAGTGTCGATGATCCCGATCTCGCTGAACAGCAGGTAGGTCGGTACGGCCAGGGCGGTACCGGGGATCGCGACGGCGCCGAGGACCACCGCGGCGAGCAGAGTACGGCCCCGGAACCGGTACTTCGCCAGGGCGTACCCGGCGGCGGTGGAGATGAAGGCGGCGCCGCCGGCGCCCACCACCGCGTAGAGCAGGGTGTTGGCGAACCACCGGAGGTAGATGCCGTCGTCGTAGGTCAGGACGTTCCACACGTTGTCGAAGAGGTGGAACCCGTGCCCGAACCACAGCCCGAAGCTGGTGCTCAGGGAGTTGGAGTCCTTGGTGCTGGAGAGCAGCAGCCAGACCAGCGGGAGCAGCGCGTAGAGGAGCATGAACCCCATGGCGACGGTGAGCGCGGAGCTCGGCCGCCGGGCCCGTCCTGCACCGGTCACGGGTGTTTTGACAGTCACAGGCTCTGTTCCTTCCGCATCGACCTGGCCTGCACGGCGTAGGCGACCACCGCGGTCACTCCGCCCAGGACCACCGCGACGGCTGCCGAATAGTTGAACTGCTGACCGTTGAAGGCCAGATTGAAGGCGTACATGTTGGGCGTGTAGCTGGTGGAGATCACGTCGGGGGCCAGCGACTGCAGCACGTTGGGCTCGTTGAACAGCTGGAACGTGCCGATGATCGAGAACACCGTGGCCAGCGCCAGCGCGGGCCGCAGGGCGGGGAGCTTGATGCTCCAGGCCTTGCGCAGCTCGCCGGCGCCGTCGACCTCGGCCGCCTCGTACAGCTCCTGCGGAACGGTGCGCAGCGCCGCGTACAGGATGAGCATGTTGTAGCCCACGTACTCCCAGGTCACGACGTTGCCGATGGAGGCGAGCATCCAGGACCCGCCGAGCAGCCGGGGGACGGCGATGTGCAGAGCGTCACCGACCTGACGGATCAATCCGAAGCGGTCGCCGTACAGGTAACCCCACATCAGGGAGGCCACGACGGCCGGGACGGCGTACGGGACGAAGATGCCGATGCGGAACAGGCCCGGCCACCGGAGCCGGCCGCTGTCGACGGCCAGGGCTGCCAGCAGTGCGAGGGCCAGCATCACCGGGACCTGGACGAGCAGGAAGAGGGTGACCCGCCAGAGTCCGGCCCGGAAGAGCTCGTCGCCCAGCGCGCGGGTGTAGTTGTCGAGTCCCACGAAGACGTTTCCGCCGACCAGCCGGTCCTGGAAGAAGCTCAGATAGGTGGCGTAGCCGAGAGGTGCCGCGATGCCGATCACGAAGACGATCAGGAACGGGGCGAAGAACACATGGCCGAAGACGCCGTGACCGGGACGACCGGAGCGCGATGCCGGCCGGGACCGGCGTGTCGTCCGGACCGGGGTGGACTGGGCGGGAGGGTGCGTCGTGCTCACGGAGGTGCCCTTCACGGCCGATGTTTACGCCAACATGAAGCTGGCGTTGAGTCTCGACTGCCGATGACAGGGCCGTCAAGTGGCCGTAACAGCGCGATGCACCTTCGTGATCCGGCCTCCCGACGGCACGGGGGCCCGCGGCGCCTCGCGGCCGGCCGCCTCGAAGGAGTCGATCCGCACCCACCCCGACGGATTTCACCCTGGTCAGCGGCGGTGACAGCGGTCCGGGCGGACCTCCTGCCACCGACATCGACCACCACCGCCGCAGGCCCCGAGGTCGCCGGTCGCGGAGTCCGACCGCGCCCGGACGACGCCGCGCGGGCGGTTCCGGCGGAGCCGAAGGTCACGGGTGGATGTCGGCCCGCTCGGGGCGCCGCGGCCGTGCCGACCCCCATCAAGGACCTCCGCATCCCGCCGCTATGATGTTCACGTAGACACGCGAGGAAGGACCGGCATGGGACGAAGAGCGACGACGCCCGGCGACGGCACCCGGGGCAGGCAGCGCCCGCCATCCCAGGCCGATGTCGCCGCCCTCGCCGGTGTCTCCTCACAGACGGTCTCGCGGGTCGCCAACCATCGCTCCAACGTGGAACCGGAGACCCGGGAGCGTGTGCTGTCGGCGATGCGGATGCTCGGCTACCAGCGCAACAGCGCCGCCCGCGCCCTTACCCTCGGGCGCTTCCACGTGCTCGGCGTGGTCACCTTCGACCTCGCCGCCCAGGGCAACGCCCGCACGCTCGCCGCCATCTCGCACGCCGCGCAGGCCGCCGGGTACTCGGTGAACGTGGTCTGTGCGGAGGCCCAGACCGAGGACGCCGTGCAGCAGGCCGTTCGCCAGCTGACCGAACAAGCCGTGGACGGCCTCGTCGTCGTCGAGGCCCAGATCCTCGACCGGCGGGGGTTCACCGTCTCCGGCGGGGTCCCGGTGGTCGTCGCCGACGGCGACCCCGAGCGCCGGTTCCACTCGGTTGACACCGACCAGGCAGCCGGCGCGGCGGCGGCGACCCGGCATCTGCTCGACCTCGGCCACCACACCGTCTGGCACGTCGGCGGACCGCAGGACTCCTACGCCGCCCGCCGTCGTGCCGCCGCCTGGCACGCCACCTTGAAGGACGCCGGCGCGCCCGTCCCGCCGCTTGCGCTGGGAGACTGGACCGCCGAGTCCGGCCACCGGATCGGCAAGGAGCTCGCCGCCCGTCCGGAGGTCACGGCAGTCTTCGCCGCCAACGACCAGATGGCGCTCGGCCTGATGCTGGCGCTGCGCGACGCCGGCCGCCGGGTGCCCGAGGACGTCAGCGTGGTGGGTTTCGACGACGTACCCGAAGCCCCGTACTTCGCCCCGCCGCTGAGCACGGTCCGCCAGGACTTCGAGGAGGTCGGCCGGCAGTGCGTCGCACTCCTCCTGGACCAGATCGACCGCCCCGCCGACGCGCCCGCCGCCACCCGGATGATCTCCGTCACCCCGGAGCTGGTCGTCCGCTCCAGTTCGGGCCGCCCGCCGAGCGACGCACCCGCGTAGGCGCGGACGCCGCCCCGGGGCGGCGACGCCGGGCTGCCGGGCCGTGGACCGCGTCGCCGCCCGCGGCCCGGCCGCCGGCCGTCAGCCGACCTTGATCTGCTGACTGGTGCTGCCACTGCACGGGTACTGCACGAGCGTGGTGTTGTTGTTGAGGGAGGCACCGGCGACGTCCAGGCACTTGCCGCTGTGCCGGGCCATCAGGGTGACGTAGCCGGTGGCGGTGGTGCGCACCGACCACTGCTGGTTGCTGCCACCGTTGCAGCCGTAGAGCAGGACGGCGGCGTTGTCCGCGGTGGAGGCGCCGGAGACGTCCAGGCACTTGCCGCTCTGCAGGCCCACCAGATTGACGTAGCCGGGGCCGGCGGCCCGCAGGGACCACTTCTGGTTCGAGGCGCTGACGCACGTGTACTGAAGCGCGGGTGCGCCGTCCGCGGTGGATGAACCCTGGATGTCGACGCACTTGTTGCTGCCGCGCACGCGCAGCGCCTTCCAGGTGTCGGCCGCGGCGCTGCGCACGCTCCAGGACTGGTTGCTGCCGGTCGTCGGCCGGTACACGCCGACCGGGGCGCCGTCGGCCGTGGACGCGTTCGCCACGTCGAGGAGATCACCCGTGGCGACATTGATCAGCGTGCTGCGGCCGTCGCCGGTCGTGGAGAGCATCCACCGCTGCTGCGTGGACGAGCCGGACGTGGCGAAGCCGAGCACGCCCGCGTTGACGCTGAGCGCCTTGCCGGTCTTGACGCTGGTGATGCGGTACGCGGTCGTGTTCTCCCAGGTGCCGGAGACCTTGGTGAACTTCCACTGCTGAGCCGTGTCGGCGGGGTTGGAGAGGTGCTGGACGGGGCCGCCGGTCGCCGTCGCGCCGACCGACAGCGCCATCCCGGCGTTCTCTCCCAGCAGTTGCCGCACCCGGCCGGTCGGGTCCGTCGACACCGAACTGTCGACGCCCGTGGCACCCGGGATGACGAAGGTGGTCACCGACCCCGGGCCGACCGTCGCGGTGAGCGTCTTGGCGGCGGTGGCGGACAGGTCGCCGTCCCGCTTCACGTTCTTGCCGGCGTCGGTGGTGTAGCGCTGCACGGGGGCGGCGGTGTCGACGCTCTGGAAGCCCCCCAGGTCGAGAGTGACCGTCTGGTCCGCGCCGGTGGAGTTCGTGTAGACGGCCACCACACCCGTGCCGCCGGGCCGCAGGGCCGCGAGCGTGTCGGTGTTGTCGCCCCCGATGACCCGGGCACCCGGGCGGATGAACCGGCTGTAGTTGGCCATGGTCCAGTACTTCTTGTTCAGGCGCAGCGGTTCGACCGCCGGCTGGGTGGACGCGAGGTCCGTCTGGATCAGGCCCCAGTTGGAGTTCTCATGGCCGGGCGTCATGTTGGTGTAGTCGTCGACGGCCTGCCACATCACCCAGGCACTGGGTTCCAGCTCCCTGATGTCGTCGTTGATGTGGTGGGCGAAGTCGAGGGCCGGGGACATGTCGGTGAAGCTCTGCGGGACGGTGCCGCCCAGGTCGACCTCGGACATCCACAGTGGCTTGGCGGAACCCTTGGCGATGTCGCGGACCCCGGTCCGGCCACCCGTGCCGTAGGTGTGGGTGTTCAGCTTGCCCACGGCGGCGCGGGTCGTGGCGCTGTAGGAGTCCCAGTTGTCCCGGAACATGTCCGCGTTGGTCTCGTCCATCGCCGACACCGGCGTGCCGAGCCCGGCTCCGGTCAGCGCGCTGCGCAGGCTCGCGATGATGTGCGCCTGGGAGGCCGGGTCCCAGTGCGAGCCCTCCTGCCTGCCGCCAGCGCCCCAGTACGAGGTCCCCGGCTCGTTCACCGGGGAGACGGCGTCGAAGGTCACACCGCTGGAGGCCTGCGCCCGCTGCACGGCCCCGGCCAGGTACGCGGCGAACCGGTCGTACTGGTCGGCGCGGAGGTTGTCCTGCCGGCTGTCGGCCGCACCGGAGACCAGGCCGCTGTTGGTCATGAAGTACGGCGCGGAGTTGGAGAAGGCCTCGAAGGTGTCCGCGCCGCGGCTCTTCGCCGCCTTCAGCCACCAGATCTGGTCGGCATCGGGGTCGGCGCTCCAGTGCGTCGGATCGGCCGGGTTCCACCAGTCGGAGGGCTCGGTCCACCCGGCGGTCCCGCCGGCCGGCGGGCCGTACACGGCGGGGCGGTTCCAGTACCCCGGGACCGCGGCGCCCGGGCGCAGGTACGGCTGCGTCTCGGGGCTGTCGCCGCCGCCGATGTTGTACCGGGCGACGGTGAAGCCCAGCCCGTCGGCACCGTAGAGATCGTCGGCCAGTTGGTTGCGCTGGGCGTCCGGCCAGCCGCCGGTGACATCGGCGAACCAGGCCAACGCCGTTCCCCAGCCCTGGAACGGCTGCTGCTGGTAGCTGGGATCGAGGCGGACGGTGACGTGCACGGTCGCTTCGTCGGCGGTGGCGGGCGCGGCACCCAGGGTGCTCGCAGCGAGGGCGGCGATGACGACGGCAGCGGCCCCGACTCGGGTCCTGCCGGAACGGGCGGGCAGCTGCTTGTGTGAGGACACGGGGTACTCCTCGGCTGGGTGTGGGCGCTGGCACGACGCCCCTCCGCCGTACCGGGGTGGAGGGGCGTCGACGGGGACGGATCAGGGTCGGACGGTCACGGGGAGGTGGTGCGCAGCCACTGCTGGTTGGTACCGGTGCCGCAGGTCCACTGCTCCAGGGCCGTGCCGTCGGCGGTGGACTGGTTGGTGACGTCCAGGCACTTGCCGCTGTGCCGGGCGATCAGTCGGACGTAGCTGGTGCCGGTGACCTTCTGGATCTGCCACTGCTGGGAAGGCCGGCCGTCGCAGGCGTTCTGCACGGCGAGCGCGCCGTCGGCGGTCGAGCCGCCGCTCACGTCCAGGCACAGGCCGCTGTGCCGGGCCATGATCTGCACGTAGCCGGTGCCGAGGTTCTTGAGCCAGAAGTTCTGGTTGGCGCCGTTGCCGCAGCCCCACTGGAGGAGTTGGGCGGACGGGGCGAAGGAGTAGTTCCCCACGTCGGCGCACCGGCCGCTCTGGCGGCCCGTCAGGCTCTCCCAGGTGGCCTTCATCGGGGTGATGACACCTGCTGCGGCTTTCACGTTGATCTGGGGCGAAGCGGCCATGGTCATGGTGGTGTCGGTGGGGAAGGACAGGGGCAGCCAGACGTACTGGGAGTCGTTGACCGTCCCGCCGAAGGAGTTGCCCCAGCGGTCCCCCATGTACAGGTAGCTGGTGCCGTTGGTGCCCTGCACGGGCAGGACGTACGCGGTCTGGCTGCCGTAGGTGACGCCGTCTCCGACGTCCTGCAGGCCGCTCCAGGTACCGGTGATGCTGGTGGCGGTGCCGTACCGCTGCTGGTTGGGGTTCCAGCCGCTCGTGGTGGAGCTGAGCAGGAAGTACACGCCGTTGCGCTTGAACATCGCGGGGGCCTCGCGGGACTGGCCGGCCCACAGGTTCTGCACCTGGGAGTCGATCCCGGTGTAGTCCGCCGTCAGCTTGTACACGTGCAGGTCACGGTTCTCGTTGGCGGCGGAGATCATGTAGCCGGTGCCGTCGTCGTCCACGAAGGTCGTGATGTCACGGGACATCTCACCCAGCGGCCGGAAACTGCCCCGGTAGCTGTAGGTGCCGTCGACCGTCCCGGAGACGGCGACCGCCGCGCGGGCCTGACCGTAGTCCGAGCCGTTCTCCTTGTGCATCCACATGACGAACTGGCCCGTCGCCGCGTTGTACATGACCTTGGGCCGCTCGATGACGGCGTATCCGAGCTCCGGGTCCGCCGCCTGGGTCAGCGCGTGGTTGCGGAACACCCAGGTCTTCAGGTCGGTGGACCGGTAGACCGAGACGTAGTGAAAGGTGTTGTCGGCGTTCCGGTCCTCACCGAACCAGTAGTAGTAGTTGCCGACCTTGATGACACCGCCGCCGTGCGCGTGGACCGGGTTGCCGGCGGTGTCGCCGAACTGTGTGCCGTTGGTGATCGACGCCGTGGCGGCCTCGGCGGTGCCAACTCCCTGCAGGAGCGGAAGGAGCAGCGCCAACACGGCGCCGATCAGGAGCGTTCTCAGTCTCGGCATGTTCACTTACCTTCGTTCTCCGTGCATGCACCGAGCAGGCTCCGCGCCATGGCATCGCGAACATGGCAGCCGGCGGATCTGCCAGGTGGCTTCGGGGAGTGCTGCCCGATTCCCCGGCTCCCGGGCCGGGGAAGGAGGTGGGGCTGCTCCGTGCATACGTCACGGGGTGGGGGTGGGGTGGGGTTCACTGCTCAAGTCGGCTGCGCGGGAAGGGCCTTGCGGCACGGTGCCGGGGAGAGCGACCGCCCTGGTGGGGGGTGCCGCGCACGCCGGACCGCTTGGCTTCGGGTCCGCCTCCTGGCAGCCCCCGGCCATCCGCCGCCCGCTGAGGCGAGGGATGACCCGGGACGTTCGACCCCTGCGGCGCCAGCATGGCCGTCCCGTCATGTTGGCGCAAACAAGTGGTCGGTCGAGAGTTTCGAAGCACACCCCCGCCATGTCAAGAGATTCGTCAGACTTGGACAAATTCCGGCATCACTCCCCCTCGATGACCACTTTACGTGACGGTCTCGATGCATTCGGTCATGATCCATGGGCCGGAGGACGCGCGGGAGGTTACGTCGAGGTATCGGCGCCGTTACGAGGCTTGACTCCCGCGCCGGTGAGCGCGTGTCATTGTGCAATCGGGTTTATATATGTTCACTTCTGGTGGATCGCCCGACCGGTCGCCGTCCCCAGCACCGTCGCGGAGCGCCCATGTCCCTCTCATCCTGTCCGCTCCTTCCGGACGCACAGCGCCATCTGCGGCTCCCCACCGCCCCGCACCCCGACACTCCCAGCCCGCGTCCAAGCCCCGACGGCCGCTCGCCGTGGATCGTCACCCTGCGGATCCGGCACACCGACGGACGTCACGGAACCCAGAGCTTCACCGAGTGGGCCCCGACCGCCTCCCAGGCGACCACCTCCGCTGTACGCCGCGCCGCGACTCCGGCCGCCCGCCTGCGGCGCCGCGACGCGGTCGTCGAGACGGGCGCCACGGCCGCGGCCGAGCTCTGGCACGACTTCCGCTCGCCCACCCCGATGAACCGTGCGCCATGCCGGGCGGCCACCCCCGTCCCCTGCCGACGTGCCGTCGGCGGGTGAAACGAGGGGCCGCAGCCGCTTCGGCTCGCGTTCGCCGCGCGGGTGCTCGATCCGGATGTCTGCCGGCGTGCCGCGGGAGTGCGGATTTCGCCTTCATGGTCGAACCAGGGGCGACGTTCCTGCGGGCGCTGGTGGATCCGGCCCCAGGCCGTCGCGGCGGCCTTGTCGTAGCGGGGATTGCCCGCGTCGCGGAGCTCGACCCGACCCTCGGGCAGTCGGCCGATGGGACCGCGAGAGGAGGGTCGGAGAGGAGATGCGCCGGTGCCCGGCCGTCAGCGACAGGTCCACCGGTGCCCCGACCGGCCCTTCCTCGCACGGCAACACCTCGGTGAGCTCGAAGAGCACAGCCGCTCGCCCGTACGGACTCCGGTAGAACCCGGCCCGACAGCGGGACCAGATGCCCGACCCGTCACCTGCGGGCGGCCCGACGGGCGAACGCGCGGGCAGCGGCCGTTCTCCCGTACCCCGTGACCCGGCATCCCGAAGCGAGGAGAACGACTGCCCCTGCTCCGCCGGGAAGAAGAACCGCACACCGGCAGGTTGAGCGACCTGCGCGGTCAACCGGAACGCTCAGCGGCGATCGGGGCGGCGCAGGAACCCGGGCCGGGACGGCTACGGCGTCGCAGGGGCTCCCCCGCCGCGCCGTGGGACGTGACGGCGTGCCGTCGCGCCGCGCGACACGCTCCGGCCGGTTCCACGGCACCGGGGCCACACCGGGCCCGCGGCGTTTCGACCACGCCGTTCCGGCGCGCCTGCGTTCCGGCCGAATACACGGGGAGGAATGTGACGTCCAGTCACCGGAAAGTCACGCAATTCCGTGATTGATGCGTACCTGCATATCCGCGTGCCAACTCCCGCGGACGGATCGCCGTAGCCGGTTCATCACCCACGGCATTCACTCCAGCCGTATTCTCCGCGCGGCGCGCGGTCGGCGGGAGTCCGGCCGGGGCTGCAGGACCGGGCACCGCTAGACCTCGTCGAGCGCGGCCTCGATCCGCTTGAGGCCGTGCCGGGCGAGCGCCAGGTTGGCGCGCGAGCGGTCCAGCGCCAGGTAGAGGAACAGCGACCCGCGGCTGCGGGCCAGCGGGCGGATCAGGTGGTACTGGGTGCCGAGGGTGATCAGGACGTCCTCGATGGCATCGTCGATCGACAGTGCGGCCAGAGCACGCACCTTCGCCCGGACGACCTCGGTGTTGGCGGCCGCCGCGACCTCCAGGTCGAGCTGCCGACCGCCGCCGAGGAACCCGAGTGACATACCGCTCTCGTAGTCGGCCAGGGCCACGCCGATGGCACCGTCGATGGCCATCGCGTCCTTGAGTGCATCGTCAATGTTCATGCGCTGTTCGTCCTTTGCGTGACATCCGGGCAGAACTCCCGTGTGAGGGAACAAAGTAGCAAGAACTCACCCGTGGTGGTCACCCTGCGGAAATGGTGGAATAAAGTACGCTGCCAAGTGTTCAGAACGCGAAGGGGTACCGGTGCGCGCACTCGAAGCCTCCCTCTCGGAGGTGCTCGGCTCCCCCGGAGTGGTCGGCGCCGCTCTCGTCGACGCCGTCACCGGCCTCACCTATCAGTCCGCCGGGGACCACCGGCTGCTCGGGACCGGGGCCGAACTCGCCGAGCTGGCCGGCCTGGTCGGCGAGCGGCTGTACGAGGCGGGGGCGGAGGGCGAGTTGGAGAGCGTGGTGGTCACCACCACCCGTCACCACGTGGTCGTCCAGGTGGTGTCCCGGCAGGGCGACCCCCTGCTGCTGGCCACCGTGCTGGACCGGGGGCGGACCAACCTGGCACTGGCGATCCACCAGACCGCCGACTGGGCGAGGGGCTTGCTGACATGAGCGACCCCTCACGCGACCCCGCGCCGCCCGCGCCGCCCGCGGCTCGCAACGTGCCCGCGCTGCTGCTCACGCTGCGCCGGGAGGGTTTCACCGGCTCGATCACCGTCTCCGGCGCACCGGGCGGCACGATCCACCTGGAACAGGGGCTGGTCACCGCCATCGAGACCCCCGGAGCCCCGACCGCCGAGACCCTGCTGCTGAAGTCGCAACGCGTCGGCGAGTCGGACTGGACGGCCGCCGAGACGGCCGCGTCCGCCGCACGCGCGAGCGGTGCTCCCCCGGCCCGGGCCGGTGACCTCGGTGCGGCCCTGGTGGCCCAGGGGTCGGTCGGCGCCGCCGAAATCGAAGCCGTCTGCACCGCCGCCGCCTTCGACGGAGCCTTCGCCCTGGTGCTGAGCCCGCCCGGTGGTTGGGAGACCTCCGAGGCGGGCCCGCTCCCCCGGATGGCGCTGCGCCCGGGAATCGAACCGCGGCTGCTCTTCGAGGAGACCGCCCGGCGAACGGCCCTGCTGACCCACCTCTGGGGCCCGCCCGGCGAGTTGGCCCGGAGGCGCATCAGGCCGGCCGCCCGATCCGGGTCCGGGGCCTCACGGATCCCGGCCCGCCACC
>NZ_JBIURH010000072.1:0-25395 GCF_044740765.1 Kitasatospora sp. NPDC088346 | reverse complement strand
GGAGAACCGTCGTCTCGCGGACGAAGCCGAACTCGGCCTGGTCCACCCTGGCCAGGCAGGCGACGATGGACAGTCTGACCGGTGAGTGGATCACGCTGTCGAGCTGCTGCCGGGGATGGGCCGGCGCCGGTTCCGCGGGACTGGCCGGGCGGAAGGGGCGGTCTTCCGGATCGGCCGTCGTGGGGGCCGTCGTGGAGGCCGTCGTGGAGGCCGCCGGGCGGCGCGGGCCGCGTTCCGACCCGATCACCGGGCGTCCCGCCGGGCGGCGAGGACGTACAGGGCGAGCTGCGCCAGGGCGGCCACGGGCCAGGACCACCAGGGGCCCTCGGTTGCCGCGGCGGCCAGGCCGAACACGACCGCCTGACCGATGACCAGGGCGGCCAGCACGGTGCGGGAGGGCTGTGACCGCAGCGGTTGACGGAGGATCCACGCCCGCAGGAGCAGGGTCAGGGCCGCGTACAGCAGGAACCACACCCACGGGCCGGCGTCCAGTGCCCGGGTGGCCCATCCGGTGAGGAGGGTGCACAGGGCCGTGACCGCTCCGGTCGTCAGCAGCTTTCTGCGGCGCAGCCGTTGGGCTGCCTGCTCGGTGCGTCCGGAGACCCGTGCCGCCTGTAGCAGAGCCTCCTCGGGCGTCATGTGGTCCTCGTCCAAGGTGGTGTGCGCCTTCCGGGTTCGTGGCCGAATGCCGTTCGCACGGTAGCAACTAGTTTCCAGAATGGAAACTAGTTGACATCCGGACGCGGCATGCACCACGGTGAGCCCCACCGGACGGCGGCCCGCGACTCTGACGGCACGACAGAACACCGGCCCCGGGCGGTCGTCGGGGGCCGACGGAACGGCGCACTGCAGCTGCGGCGGAACACGCACGGCCGCGAGAGAGGCGTGACCATGGGCGTCGGGACGACCGAGGTGCTCCCCAGGGCGAAGGACACCGTGGTCGGACACGAACCGACGGTCTACCGCGGGCCCGAAGCCCGGCGGCACCGTCACCGTCCGGGTCTCGACGGGCGGTGATCCCCGGGCCACGGTCGACCTCGCCGACTGCGAGGTGGACGAGACGCACGGCAGGGTTTCCGCGCCCGACTTCAGAGGCAGGGCCGCGTCCCAGGCGCACATCTGCACGGAGGTCGCCGGTCTGAGCCCGGAGGAGGCCGGGGACATCCAGGACGCGGCCGCGCCCACCGGGCGGGTGGCGAGGCAGGAGCCCGCGTCGGACACGATCCCGGCCGGCGGCACCGTCAAGGTCCGGCTGTCCACCGGCAGGCCGTGAGGCCGACGGCCGGATCGGCGGTGTCCGACAACACCGCCTTACCAGAATATTTTTGACGATCCATCAGGTGACCTCGGAACAGGAACGGGAGGCGGAGTGCAGAGCACCTTCAGCTGGGAGTGGGCGATCCCGGCGACGTACGCCCTGGTCGGCGACGGGGGCCATGACGAACTGTGGGGACTGTGCGCGGGCGTGACCGGGCTGTTCGTCGATCCCCCGCCCCCGCTCAGGGAACGCCTGGTCTTCCACGGGATGGCACCGGCGGGCCCACTGCTGGACCTACCGCCCCCGGCCGGAACCGGTGACGTCCCCCTGGGTGATCTGTTCCTGGACGTCCGCAACGCCGAGCAGCCGGAGAGCGTCACGGAGTGGTGGGGGCTGTCCGACGTGGTCGTCACCGGCCACGCCCCCTCCACAGCTGATGCCGCACTCGTCGACCTCGTCGTCGAAGCCACGGTGCAGGAGCCGGGCTGGGGCCCGGGCCGGCTGCCCGTACGGCCCCTCCTCGTGCTCCGCAACGGCAGTGACGAGGAGTTGGGGACCTGCATCCGGATCAGCGGCCTGTTCGGGGTCCGGCGCCCGGAGCCACCGGTCGTCCCGATGGAACTGACCGGGTGCGCGCCGAGGGAGCCGCTGCGTGTGGCTCTCGACGACACCGGGACGGCCCACGAGGTGCAGCTCTGGGCCCTCGACCGATCGGGGCGGCCGATGTCCCGTCACGAACTGCCCCTGCACATCACCGGGGCACGGGCGTCGTCCGTCGGCGCCGGACTCATCGACATCACCCTGGCGAGAGGTGTGCCGGACCCCCCTTCGCCGGCGGCCCGGCCGGTCCGGGACGCCTGGTACGAGCAGGCCCCCCGGCGTGTGAACCACTGGGCGCAGTACGGCCCGGACGGCAGACGGGAGTGGCTGCGGCTCGCCTTCGACCAGACGGCCGGGCGCCGGATCGGTGGACGGTCCGAGGACCGGTCCGGCGGCACGTTCCACCTCGACGGCAGGTTCGTCACCGACCTCCCCGGCCTCCACTGCGCGATCGGCGAGGCCGTCTCCGGCCCCGGCGGCTACTTCGGGAAGGACCTCCACGCGCTCGACGACTGCCTGTACGGCGGCTTCGGTGCCGCACCGCCCTTCACCCTGGTCCTGCACGGCTGGGGCGGCGCCCAGCAGAACCTGCTCACGGAACACGTCTCCGGCCCCGGGCCGTCCGACCCGTCCGTCGAGAGCGTCCTGGAACTCCTCCGACGCCACCGCGTCGAGGTCGTCCTCCAGGGGGGCGGGCAGGTGCCACCCCGGTGACCTCCGGGACGTCCGCCTCGCCGCCCCGGCTCAGAGGACCCCGAAGACCGACGCCTCCGCCGCGGCGAGGAACCCGACCAGCAGGCAGCACACCACGGCGATGAAGCCCAACTGCAGGTTGCCGGTGCCCCACTGGGCCGTGACGGTCGTTGCCCGCTCCGGGCATTCCGGCAGGTAGTAGACGGTGACCACGTCGCCTTCGATCGCGGTCGCCGACGCGGGTTCGGCGAAGCGCACCGCCTGGCCGTCCGCCGTGGCGAACTCGACGACGCAGGATCGGCTGGTCTGCCCGCCGTGCGGGGTCACCCTGAGCGTGCTGGCGACCTGTATCAGGCGCCCTTGAGCCTGCAGTCCCTGGCGCACCGTCAGGCGCGCCAGTTGGACGCGGCGGATCATTCTGGTCAGCATCACCAGCGGCAGTCCGGCCGTTACGAGAAGTACGACCAGGAACAGCCCGATGGTGGACACGTCCATACCGATCTCGCCTTCTTTTCGTCGCGGCCACCGTTCGGCCGCGGGTGGACCGGACTATGCCAGACCGGGCGAGGCACCCGCACACCTGGAAACGGGGCCGTCCGGCGCACCGGCCGGTGGCCTTCACCGGGTTCCCCCGCGCCGCCGGGGCCGGCCCTAAGGAGGCCGCCGACCTGCACAGTTGTTCCCGCGGACGACACCGGGGCCACCGGACCGGTGGGGCACGACCCGCCACCCGAGCCATGGTGGGAGGGGCTCGTGGGGGCGAGACGGACGGAATCCCGGCGGGGGTGGAGACCGGTGTTCGAGGGGTTCCCCGGATGCTGGCGACGGACCCGGACACCGAGATCCACTCAAACAGGGCCGAGGGAGGGCGACGATACGCTCCGCGCCGGGTCGCCGCGGACGCTCAGCGCCTGACCTGACCGGCCGGGCCGCGTCACCGGCCGTTCCCCGGCCACGTCTGCGTGTCCTGCGGGCTGCGCGACGGAGCGTTGGGGGCATGGGTGATGATCTCGTACAGCCCCTGGGCCACCTTGCGGAACCGCCCGCCCACCGACCGGGCCAGGCGGGCCCTCTGCACGTCCATCCGGTCGACCGCGACGCCCGGCGGGATGTCCACGAACTCGCGGACCATCGCCATGTCCTCGGGAGTCAGCGTGCTGTCGGACATCCGGCCACCTCCGCATCGACGGCACTCCTCCCTCCCAGCGTCCGGCACCGCCCGGCAGCCGCCAGCCGCAGCTGTCGTGCATCGATTTCCCGGCGCCGGACCACGGCGCGCGCGGTGTCTCCCCGGCCCGTACCCGCAGGGTGGAACTCCAGCCGGGCCGTGGCCGCGCGGGCGGCCGCCACGGCCCGGTCCGCGTCGGGTGCGACGGCTCGGGCGTAGGCGAGGCGGGAATCGGAGGACTCCAGTGCGCCGCACGCCGTCCCCGGCCGGACCAGCAGCTGTACCTCCGTCACCCCGTCGACCGTCCGCGCCTCGTCGAGGCCGCCGATCTCGGTGACCACACCGGCGGCGGGCGCGGCGGCGAACCAGATCGCCGAGCTGCGGGCCGGCCGCTGCTCGGCGAGCGTGGCCCGGATGCCGGGCAGCACGTCCTCGCCGACGGTCTGCCGGACCACGCACTCGTGGAGGTCGACCCCGGTGGCGTCGTAGGCCAGTGCCGGGATCTCGTCACGGGCCGGCGGGCGATACGGGTGCGGCGGTCAGACGGTCCGGCTGACGGCCCGGGTGCCGGTGGCGGCCACGCCCCAACCGGTGTCCGGCGGCGTCACCTTGGGGGGCTGCGGAGTCATGCCGCGTCCCCATCCGGTGTCGGGGATCGCCACCTCCGGGTCCTCCGGATGGGTCCCGTCGGTGTCGCCCTGCGCGACGTACGAACCGTGCCGGCCGGCTCCGGCCTGTCCATCGATCATCACAAGTGTGCCCCCCAGCACCACTGTTGCCGCCGCGATCCGTACAACCCACGACTTGAAAACGCCCATTGGTGCTCCCCTAGCTGTGCTTTTGTGCAGGCTCCCGGCTTCGTCGCGGTTCTCGCGTCCGCCTGCCGGCCCTCCTCAAGTCTGCGCCTTCTGTGAAGATGATCAGGCACATTCGAGGGGCCGGATGGTGCAGTGCAGAATACGGAAGCAGGGACAAAAGGGATGTACCAGGCAATCGGTGAACATGCCGAGACGTTGGAGACGCCCGGGCGCGGGTCTACGAACACGCCCTGCTGAACGGCCCGGTACCCGCCGACGAGTTAAGGCGACTTCCGGAGACCGTTCCCGGGACGGCTGCCGCCGCCGTCGAGCAGCTGCTGGCCCTCCACCTGCTGCACCCCACACCGGGACGGCCCGACGTGCTCACCGCGGCCAGCCCCCTGCTGGCCGAGTCGCAGGTCATCGCGCCGTTGCAGGACCAGGCGGCGGCCCTCGGACGCGCACTCCAGGAACTTCGCTCCCGGCTCGACCCGTTGCAGCGGATCCACGAGTCGGTGGCGGGCAGCCGGCTCGGCACCCAAGCCCTGGTGCTGCTCACCGACCCACGAGAGATCACGAGCGCGCTGGAGGTGGCCGCCCGCTCCTGCGAGCGCGAGGTGCTCACCGCCCAGCCCGGCGGACCGCGCACGCCGGAGGTGCTGGAACAGGCGCTGCCCCGGGACACCGCGATGCTCGCCCGAGGCGTGCGGATGCAGACCATCTACCAGCACAGCGCCCGGTTCAGCGGACCCACCCAGGCGTACGTCGAGCGGGTCACCGCTCTCGGCAGCGAGGTGCGGACACTCGACGAGTTCTTCCGGCGACTCCTGATTGTCGACCGCCGGACGGCCTTCATTCCCGACGTGGAGAACGACGCCGGCGCGGTTCTGATCCGGCATCCGGCCGTGGTCGCCTTCCTGGCCGACTCCTTCGAGCGGGTCTGGGCCTCCGCCCTGCCCTTCACCTCCGCGCACGAGAGCCGGACCGACAAGTCGATCTCCTCCGCGATGCAGCGCTCCATCGCCCGGCTGATGCTGACCGAGGACAAGGACAGCGCGATCGCCCGGCGGCTGGGCATCGGCGAGCGCACCTGCCGTACCCACATCGCCAAGATGATGCAGCAGTTGGGCGCCCGCAACCGGACCCACCTCGGCTACCTGCTGGCGGCGGCGGAACCCCAGCTCCTGGAGGCCCTGTCCGAGGACGCGCCGACCGGCCCCGCACGCAGCTGACCGGCCGGCAGAACCCACCGGCGGCAGACGAGCGGGCGCGTGATCGCGCACGGGGGAGCTCGGCGGAGCCGGGGGCGGCGAGCCGCCGACGCGGTACGGGGAGGAACTGGCCTCAGCCCGTGACCGCCCGTTCGAGGAGGTCGACGGCGCCGGCGAGGGTCCGGGGACCGGCGGTGCCCGCCGGGGGCGGGGTCCGGGCCCAGCCGGGGCCGGCCGCCACCACCAGCGCCCGGCTGCGGGAACCCCGCGGACCCCACATGCTCCCGCCCACCTGGCGCAGCAGCCCACGGTCCGCGGTGGGCCGGTCCTGGGACCAGACCATCACGGCGCCCGGGCCGAGTCGGTGGACGGCGTCGAGCAGGGCCCGGGGCGGTACGGCCGCGCCCAGCATCCGGAAGGGGAGGGCACGCTCGGTCAGCGCCGCGGCCGTGGCTTCGAGCGGCAGGGTGTGCTGTTCGCCGGGCGTCGCCGCCAGGAGAACGGGGCGGGCGGGCCTGACGGTGACGGCCTCCACCGCCACGCCGCGCAGGACGCTGGAGACGTGCCACGAGAGCATGTGCTCGACCTCGACGTACTGCTCGCCGTCGGCCGCCCACTTGCGGCCCGCGGCACGCAGAGCCGGCATCATGACCTCCGTCCAGGCGTCGATCACCCCGAGTGCCCCGACCACGTCGCGCAGGATCCTGACGACCTCCGGCGCGTCGAGCCGTACCGCCGCCCGGGCCAGGCCGCGGCACTCGGGGCGCACCGTCCCGACGCGCAGGACCCGGCTTCCGCCCGGACCGGCCGTTCCGGGCCGGCGGGGGGCGAGCGGCGGGCTGCCGTCGCCGTGCGCCGTGGCGCGTTCGGCGAGCGCGGCCCGGGCGGCTTCGCCCGGCGGCACCCCCCGGGCCGTGAGGTGGCACATGGCCTCCAGGACGGCGATGTCCTGCGGGCTCCAGCGGCGATGGTGCCCGGCCTCCCGATGGGCGGGGCCGATGCCGTAACGGCGTTCCCACGAGCGGACGGTGGTGGGTGACACGCCCAGCCGCCGGGCGACGCCCCCGGTCGGCAGGCCCGCGTTCCCCAGGGGGTCCGACGCTCCGGCCGGGCCACCGCCGTGCGGCCCGGCGTAGGGCCCCGCCGAGGTGGTCACCATCCCGCGATCCGTCCCACCGCGAAGCCCGCGCAGCACACCACGACGGTGGCGATCACCGGCAGGGGAATCCAGCCCGGCCAGGCCGTGTGCAGTTCGACCGACTCGGGGGCGGAGATCCCCGCACAGGTCGACGCCCCGCACTCGGGCGGCCCGGTGGGAGGACTCACGGGCACGGCACCCTCGTGGGGAGGAAGCCGTCGGTCGAGAGCCATGATGTCCTCCCGCGGTCGGGGTGTTCCCGGTGTCCGGGCCGGCGGATCGGGCTCCGGCCGGAACCGGGAGGCCGGATCGGTTGACCACTCCATGCTCGCGCCCCGCGCTCCTCCCGTCCAAACGCAGCGTTCGCGCACCGTCGGGCTTCGTGCACCGTCGGGCGGCGAACACGCGCCCGTGCGACGGGTCTCGGCACCGCGCTCACCAGCCCGAGGTACCCGGGCCGCCCTTGAAGGGGCCGGTGATCTCGCGGGTGATCCACCCGCCATAGAAGTCGCCGTCCTGGGCACGCACCGTCTCGCCGTCCACCGTGCAGCGGTCCACCCTTCCGGGGTAGAACGCCACCATGTCGCGGAGCTCCCGGTAGCCGGGCAGCGGCTCCGGGTAGCTCCACGCCGCGTGCCGTGCCCGGTGTGGGCCGACCTCCAGGTCCCAGTAGCGGGCCCGGCCCTTCCACTCGCAGAGACTCGCTCCCCCGGCCGGTACGAGCAGTTCGGAGACCACGTCACCGGCCGGCAGGTAGTACACCGGCGGATGACTCGTCTCCAGTACCCGGACGGCGCGCCTGGTCGACGCGACCGGCCTCCCGCCGAACCACACCTCGACCAGGCGGCCGGGAGCCGCCCGGACCTCCGGCGGACGCGGGTAGTCCCACACCCGCTCCGCGGCCCGGTCCTCCTCCGTCATCGCTCTCCTCCCGTCCCGTGCGCTCGTCCGGACACCGGCCCCGCCGGCACCGCCCCCGTCCGCGACTGATCGGAGTCGGACGCGAACGCGGCCCTGAGCCGGGTCAGGCCGTCGCGGATCCGGCTCTTGACCGTGCCCAGCGGCACGTCCAGCAGCCGCGCGATCTCCCGCTGCGAGTACCCCCCGTAGTAGGCCAGCACCACCGCCTCGCGCTGCACGCCGCTCAGGCCGCCGAGCGCGGACCTGACCCGCAACCGGTCCAGCGAGCGCACCGCCTCGACGTCCGGCGGATCGCCCGCCGCCGGCTCCCGGGACGCCACCCGGTGGTCACGTTCGGCGGCCGCCCGGGCGGAGCGTACGCGGTCCACCGCTCGGCGGTGTGCGACGGTCAGCACCCACGCCATCACGGACCCGCGCTCCGGCCGGTAGGCCGCGGCGGTACGCCACACCTCGAACAGGACCTCCTGGACGACCTCCTCGGCATGGACCGGGCTGCGCAACGTCCGCAGCGCGACCCCGTAGACCGGCCCGGCCACGGCGTCGTAGATCAGCTCGAACGCGGCTTCGTCGCCACGCGCCGAGAGCGCCACCAGGCGACGCAGCTCCCCGGCCGGCGGTCCGGGGCCGCCGGTGGGGCACGTGTCGACAAGGGTTCGGGCGAGCGTGGTCACAGCGCCACCGTGCATCGATTCGACGGCACGGGCCCAGTCGGAGCGTTCGTGCAGCGATTTACCGCTCCGCGCCGGAGTACGGCGCCACGGCCCCGGGCGAGCGGCCGACCGGGCGGAGCAGACGATGCGGCACCGCTGCGACTGGTCGGGGCGGCCCGGGCGGCCGACCCTCCGAACAGGGCCGTGCATCGCGGATCCGGCCGGCCGACAGAGAACGGAGCAGACGATGGGACCGTACGACGACCTGCCGGTCGACCACCTCCCGCGCCCAGCCGTGCGCACCACCGCCGCGCCCGCGCCGGGACGGGACCCGGCGGGCCGTCCTCCCCGGACGCCCGGCATGAGCGGTCCGTGCCCGCACTGGGTCTTCGGCGATCAGCTCGGCCCACACTTCCTGGCGCCGGGCGAGGACGGGCCGGACCCGGACGCGCCGATCGTGATGATCGAGGCCCGCTCGGTGCTGCGCCGGCGGCGTTTCCACCGGGCCAAGGCCCATCTGGTGCTGTCGGCGATGCGACACGCCGCGGCGGCCCTCGGTGAGCGGGTGCGGTACGTGCAGGCGGACAGCTACCGGGAGGGCCTGGCCCGGGCGGCGGGCCGGCGCCGGGTGACCGTGTGCCACCCCACCTCGCGGGCGGCGCTCCGTCTGGTCGAGGGTCTGCCCCGGGTCACGGTGCTGCCACCGCGCGGCTTCCTCGTCCCCTTCGCCGACTTCCGCCGCTGGGCCGGCGAGCCCGGCGAGCGGCGTCTGCTGCTGGAGGACTTCTACCACCGGGTGCGGCGTGCCGAGCACCTCCTGCTGGAACCCGACGGCACGCCGGTCGGGGGCCGCTGGAACCTGGACCGGGACAACCGGCAGCCACCGCCCGCAGGAGCGGCCGCGCTGGTGCTACCACCGCCGTTCGAGCCGGTGGAGGACGAGATCGACGACCGGGTCCGGGCCGACCTCGACCGCTGGGAGCGGGCCGGCGAGGTCGGTTTCGTCGGCCGGGACGGTCCGCGCCGATTCGCTGCGACCCGGCCCGAGGCCGAGCAGGCGCTCGCGCACTTCGTCGGCCACCGCCTCGCCGACTTCGGCCGCTTCGAGGACGCCGTGCTGCACGCCGACCCGTGGATGGCCCACAGTGCCCTGTCCGTCCCGCTCAACCTCGGACTGCTCGATCCGGGCGAGTGCGTGCGTGCCGCCGAGACCGCCTACCGGGCGGGCCGGGTGCCGCTGAACAGCGCCGAGGGCTTCGTGCGGCAGCTCGCCGGCTGGCGCGAGTACGTCTGGCAGCTCTACTGGTACCTCGGGGAGGACTACCGCCACGCCAACCGCCTCGGTCACCGCGAACCGCTCCCCGACTGGTTCCGCGACCTGGACGCCGAGGCCGTCGGCGCCCGATGTCTGGCGGGTGTCCTGGCGGAGGTCCGGGACCACGGCTGGGTCCACCACATCCCTCGGCTGATGGTGCTCGGCAACTGGGCCCTGCAACACGGCTGGGAACCGCGCGAACTGACCGACTGGTTCCACCGGTGCTTCGTCGACGGCTACGACTGGGTGATGCTCGCCAACGTCGTCGGCATGTCCCAGTACGCCGACGGCGGCCGCATCACCACCAAGCCCTACGCCGCCGGCGGCGCCTACCTGAACCGGATGAGCGACTTCTGCCGGCCGTGCCGCTACCGACCCACCGAGCGCCTCGGCCCGCAGGCCTGCCCGTTCACCACCGGCTACTGGGCCTTCGTCCACCGTCACCGCGACCTGCTCGCCGCCAACCACCGCACCTCCCGGGCCGTTGCCGGGATGCGGCGCCTGGCCGGCCTCCCCGAACTGCTGGACGCCGAACGCGCCCGCGGGCAAACACCTCCCTGACACACCGTCAGCGCCCGGCGCCCGGCCGTGCCTGCGGTGACCGGGCCGGGGTGACCGGCCGATGCGGCAACGCTGCGACCGCCACGAACCGGGCGCCGCTCGCAGCCCGGAGGATTCTTCGGGCTCGGCCTCGCACTCGCCGGGTACGAGGCCGCATCGTCCACCTGCCGACCGGCCATCCCCCGTGGCCGCTGCACGAGGCACGGTTCGCCAGCCGAACTCGCCCCCTCAGTCGGTCGGGTGGCCTGCGGCGTCGCGCGTCCGGTCGAGTTGGCGGAGGTGGTCGGCGGCTTCGGATGCGCGGGGGTTGTTGAGCCGGACGAGCGCGTCGTGTGCGGCGGTCAGGGCCGCGCGGGCTTCGTGGTGGCGCATGAGGTGGCGCAGGACGATGCCGAGGTCGAGGCGGGCCGGTTCGCTCCAGGCGGGCATCTGCGCTGTCTGGAAGTGGGTGAGTGCGTGGCTCAGGGGGTCTTCCGCCTCGGGCCATCGGTGGAGGGCGGCGAGGTCGTTGCCGATGTGCTGGCGGGTCACGGCGAGGTAGAGGCCGATCAGTTCCCGCGGCTTCCCGGGGACGCCGGCCTCGCAGATGGCTTCGCTGCGTCGGTGGATGGTCAGGGCTTCCCCGGCACGGCCGGTCTGGCGCAGGTGCTGGCCGAGGGTGTTGAGGACGGTGAGTTCGGCGAGGCGGCTCTGTGGGCCGGTCTGCCTGCCGAGGTGGTCGGCGGCCTCCTGGAGCCAGGTGATGGACTCGCCGGTGCGTCCGAGCCGGTGGAGCGCGCCGGCGGCGTAGCCCATGGCCCAGCCGACCTGGAGCTGGTCGCCGCTCTCACGCGCTGCGGCCAGCGCGGCCTGTGCGGTGGTCAGGGCGGCGGTGTGGTCGTAGAGACACATGGTGTAGGCCCAGGCCAGGTAGTTGAGGTGGACGGCCTCGTCGTGCCTGCTGCCGAGGGCGCGGGCGGAGTCGACGGCCCACCGGAAAACCTGGGCCCAGGCTTCCCAGTGCGGGGTGCGGTCGGAGAACCAGTGCATCGCCTCGGCGGTGTCGATGACCTGTTGGTGCAGGCCGCGGGCCTGGGCGCGGCCCAGGGCGGCGAGCCACTGGGCCTTCTCGGCCTCCAGCCAGTCCCGTGCCTGTTCGAGGTCGGCGGGTGCGGTGGCGGGATCGGGGTCGGGGCTGGGGCTGGTGTCGGGATGGGGCGCGGTGTCGAAGAACTGGGCTGCGGCCGTCGCCCGGTGCAGTGTCCAGAGGTCGGCCCGGTTCCGGGCGGCGGTGGTGTGCGCGGGCTCCTCCTCCTCGGCGAGTTGTTCGGCGGCGAAGAGGTGGAGGAGGTCGTGGAAGCGGTAGCGGTCGGCGGTGGGGTGGGGCTGGAGCAGCCCGGCGTCGGTGAGGTCCTGTAAGCACCGGGCGGCCTGGCGCAGGGGCAGTCCCGCCAGGAGGGCGGCGCTCTCGGGGCTGAAGTCGGGGCCGGCGGCGAGCGAGGCGCGGCGGAAGACGGTGCGGGTGGGTGGGGGCAGTTGCCGGTAGGACAGGGCGAAGGCGGCGCGGACCTGCAAGGAGCCGGCTTGCAGGGTGTCCAGGCGTGTGGTGCTCTCGGCGAGCTGGGTTACGAGTTTGCCGAGGTGTTCGCCGGGGCGGGCGGCGAGGCGTTGTGCGGCGATGCGGACGGCGAGGGGGAGGTGGCCGCACAGGTCGGCGAGGTCACGGGCGGCCTGGCTCTCGCGGCGCACCCGTTCGGGACCGATGACGCGGGTGAGGAGTTCGACGGCCTCCTCGCGGCGCAGCAGCGTGAGTTCGGGGCGGTGGACTGCTTCGAGGCCCGCCAGGGTGTTGCGGCCGGTGACGAGGGTGAGGGTGGGGCTGCGGCCGGGCAGCAGGGGGCGGACCTGGTTCTCGTCGGCGGCGTTGTCCAGGAGGAGGAGGGTCCGGCGGTCGCGCAGAAGGGAGCGCAGGAGGCCGCTGCGGTCCTCGGTGGTGGCGGGGACGGCGCTGTCGGCGGTGCCGAGGGCGCGCAGGAGCCGGCCGAGCGCGTCGCGCGGCGGGGTGGGGTGAGGGCCCGTGCCGCGCAGGTCGATGACGTACTGGCCGTGCGGGAAGTGGGGGGCGAGGGTGTGGGCGGCGTGGACGGCGAAGGCGGTCTTGCCCAGGCCGGGCTGTCCGCTGACCACGGCCACGGGTGGGTGCGCGGGGTCGAGGTGTTCGACCAACGCACGGAGCCGGTCCAGGGGCAGGCTGCGGGCGGTGAAGTCGCCGAGGTCGCGCGGTAGTTGGAGGGCGTGGTGCCGGGCAGGCGGTGTCTCCGGCGGGGTTGCGGGCCCGACTCCTGAGTGGGGGCGGGGGCGGCCGAGGCCGGCGGCGTGTTCCAGTTCGGCGGCGGCCGCGTCGTCCAGCTCCAGGGCGGTGGCCAGGGCCTGGACGGTGCGGCGCTGCGGCCCCCGGGAGCGTCCGCGTTCCAGGTCCGAGAGGGCCCGCACGCTCAGCCCCGCGGCCTGCGCCAGCCTCTCCTGGCTGAGCCCTGCACCCGTGCGCAGAGCATGCAGGCGCGCGGCGAACCCCTCGTCACTCATGACTCGAATCCCCTGGTCGGTCCGGTCCCCCCGGGTCGGCGGGTACTACCGGCAGAAGTATGTCAAGACGTCACATCGCCTTCTGTCGCCGGCGTATCGGCCCGAGTCCCGCGCCTGGGCGCGCACGGTGGAGACACGCTCCGACCACCACGGCCGGTCGGGCCGCGGCCGGGTCGGCGCTCGGGTCGAGCCGCGGCGGGGAGCCGGGTGTCCGGCCCGGACACCGCCCGGCGGGTGGGCCCGCGGCTCAGAGACCGTCGGCGACCATGGTGAGCCGCAGCACGGTGCCGCTCTCCGGGCTGCTGCGGATCTGGACGAGGTCGCACATCTGCTGCGCGAGCCAGAGGCCGCGCCCGCCGACCTGGTCCATGGTCGGCATGATCCGGCCGGCCATCGGGTCCGCGAGGTACCCGCTGTCGCGGAACTCGCAGATCACCCGGCCGTCCTCCCCCCAGGTGCGCAGACTTCCGCCTCCGGCGTACTTGATGCTGTTGGCCGCCACCTCGGTGGCCGCGAGCAGCAGGTCCCGCAACCGGTCGCCGGCCAGCCCGTGGCGTGCCGCGCAGGCGGTGACCCGCTCGCGCACGAAGGTGAGGCCACCGGTGGAGAAGGCCAGGGCCTCGTCCGGGTCGCACGGGTCGCTGAGGGGCTCGAAGGCGTAGGGCCCCTCGGCGTACGCGGGTTCGGGCGACGGTCCGTCCTGGCCGAGCACCAGCGGGTGACAGCGCTGCAGCGCGTCGAGGGTGCTCCCGGGGTGGCCGGCGCCGGTGTCGAACGGGCAGAGCAGCCACCAGACCGGCGCTTCGGCGAAGGCTCGGTTCAACAGCCATTCGTGGTAACGCAGTTCGGCGGACTCGGCCGGCGTCCGGCCGGTCCACTGGTTCTCGCTGATGGCCCGGACCGGACGCCCGTCCTGGGCGATCTTCCCGATCCAGGCCTGCCAGACGGGGATGAGCCGGCCGGGGTTGCGGCGCAGCTCGGCGGCGTCGAGGAAGGACACCTGGCCGGCCGCACCGGCACCGGTGAGCGCCTCGCGCATGAGCTGCTCGCGCGAGCCCGAGACGGCGATGACGACCGGGTCGCCGGCTCCCACGGCGTGCTCGACGAAGGACAGCGCGCCGGCGAGGAAACGGTCGTCGTCCGCGAACGGGAAGAGGATGTGGCGCAGTCCCTTGTCCGTTGCCGGGGCGGTGGCGGTGGCGGAGTCGTTCACGGCTTCAGCTCCACAGGGATCTCCGGGTTCTCGAACCCGAGCAGCGACCAGCTGCGACGAACGGTCTCGTTGGCCTGATGGAGCACGATCCGGCGCCCGGAGTGGCCGCGGGCGGCCAGGGCGAGCGCGGTGAGACCGGCGCTGTCCATGAATTCCAGACGCCCGCACTCCAGGTGCAGCACCGGGTGCAGCGAGAGCGCCTCCGCGAGCGCGGTGCGGAACGCGTCCGCGCCCTCGGTGTCGACGATTCCGCTGACGCTCCAGCGGTCCGACGCGGAGCTGAACAGGCGGAACGCCGGACCGAGCGACGCCGGACCGAGGTGGTGCGGGTGCACTCCGGCGGCCTGGTGGGCGGCGTCGGGGGTCAGCGCCCGGCGGGCGTATGCGCACACGAGGATCGCGCCACTGTCGGCGGCGAGGGCGTCCAGCCGGAGTTCGTGCCGGGCCAGGATCTCCGGGCGGGTGTCGTCGGGCGGCAGTGCGCTGAGGTCCGCGAGGACCCGCAGGGCGCGGAACCCCTGGCGGCTGGCGCGTTCGGCACCCTCACTGACCTCGCTGATCAGCGATTCCCAGGATTCGGGCGCACTGGTGGCTCCCTGCGCGTCCCCGAGCACCAGCACCAGGTCGCCGAACAGCTCACCGTCCGCGACGAAGGCTCTCACCGGGCCGGCCGTGTCCTCGCCAGGGCTCACCATCCAGCAGACGTGATCGCCCACGTCGACCGGATCGAGTGTCGCCACGCCGTGCGCCGTCCTCACCGCAGCTCCTTCGTCCCGCCCCACCTGCCCACCTTAGCCGACCCCGGTACGGCCCTGCGGGGAGCCGGATCGCGGGGGAACCGGTCGGTTCTCGCCGGGGGCGGAGGGACCCCGGCGGGTGGTGGGGCCCCGGTCCGTGAAGGGGTCCTGGTCCGCGAAGGGGCCCCGGTCGGTGAAGCGGCGCAGGAGGCGGGCGAAGGTGCGGGCCTCGGCGGGCGGCCAGGTGGTGAGGGCGTCGTCGATGGCGGTCGCCAGGCGTCGGCGGGTGGCGGTGACGGCGGCGTGGCCGTCGGCGGTGAGGGTGAGCAGGGTGGCGCGTCGGTCGGCGGGGTCGGGCGCGCGCCGCAGGAGGCCGGCGCGTTCGAGGCGGTCGGCGCGGCGGGTGACGGTGGTGCGGTCGAGGTCGATCTCGCGGCCGAGGTCGGCGGCGCTGCACGGGCCGGTGCGGGCCAGGCCGCTGAGGACGGGGTAGGTGAGCTCGTCGAGCGCCTCCCCCAGTCCGTCGGTGAGGTGGGCGTAGAGGCTGGCGCGGGTGCTGCGCCGCAGGAGCGGTCCGAGGGCCGCGGCGATGTCGTGTCCGGTCGATTCCTTCACCCCCGCAGATTAGCGTGCTCAGCGCACGCTTTTCCTGCTACAGTCATAAGCGTGCTCAAGGCACGCAACACCGACCGAACGCGACACACCCCGCCACACCCGACCGAAGGAACCCCCATGACCCGCACCGACATCACCACCGCCCTCACCGACCTCCTCCTCACCCCCGGCCTCAGCCTCGACGACGCCGCCGAACGCCACTTCGCCCCCGACTACCGCCAGCGCACCGACGGCGAATGGGCCGACCGCACCGAGTTCCTCGCCCACATCGCCCACCTGCGCACCATCGTCGCCACCGGCACCGTCGAAGTCCACGACGAACTCGCGAACGGCGACCACTACGCCGACCGCCACACCATGACCATCACCAAGAACGACAACACCACCGTCCGCATGGAGGTCTACCTCTTCGCCGAGTACGCCCCCGACGGCCGCTTCCGCCGCATCGAGGAAACCACCCTCATGCTCGAAGGCAACCACGCCGACCGCAACCTCGGCAGCGCCCGCTGACCATCCGTCACATGACCACCCGATCGCCGGGGCGCGGCGCCGCGCGGCGCCGGGGCCGACCGCAGCCCCGCCTGCGCCCACCGCGCCCCGTCCTGCCCCGCTCGTCGTTCCCACCCCTCCCAGGAGACCGCCATGAAGCACCTGTTGTTCCCCGACAACCCCCAGTTCTGGTACGACACCCTGCGCTCGCTCAGCCACATCGCCTACGGCGGCGCGGATTTCGGCGAGGTCGTGTCCACCGGCGAGCGCATGGCGTCCGGCGACTACGACAGCTGACACGACGAGAGGATCGCCACCGCTGACCGGGTCGCCGACCAGGCCCGACGGGCCCTCGACGCCGGTCACACCGTCAGCGCCCGGGACGCATACCTGCAGGCCTCCAACTACTACCGCTCCGCCGAGTTCTTCCTCCACGGCCACCCCTGCGACCCCCGCCACGGCCACGCCTACGACCGCAGCGTCGCCTGCTTCCGTGCCGCGGCCGCGCTCCACACCCCGCGGATCGAGCCGGTCGGCATCCCCTACGAGGGCACCACCCTGCCCGGCTACCTCTACCGCCCCGACACCACGGGTGCGCCGCGGCCGACCCTGATCCGTCGGCGCGCCTCAGGCACATCGAGGACCTGCTGGACCTGAACCTCGACCGGCTCGCCGACCAGTCCGTCCTGGCCCTGGCCCTGCGCGCGGCCTCGACACCCGTGCCCCCGCGCCCGCGGTCCCCGGTCTCCCCGACACCGGTCTGTCCGAGGCGTCGACCGGCTGGCTCACCGGCACCGCCGCGGTGCTGGCGGACGCCATGCAGCGGGCGGCCGACGAGGCGGGCCCGCTGGGTGCCCAGGTCTGGGTCTCCAAGCCGAAGGACAGGTTCGCCGGCCAGGGCGTCGGCAGGCCTCCTCGACCGCCCAGCCCTTGACCCAGCCGCTGGGGTCGAGCCGCCCGGCGGGGCGTTCGGTGAACCAGCCGCCGGTGCGTCCGGCGGTCTCCCGGCAGCGGGCCAGCACCCGGGCCACGTCGGGGTGGCAGTCCTCGACGGCGGCCTCGCCGCGGTCGAGGCGGCTGATGTCGCTGTCCGCGCGGTAGGGCGAGAAGACCGCGTCGATCGCGTGCAGCCGGGCGACGACCTGCTCCAGCGCGGCGCCGGTGCACGGCCCCGGGTCGCGCACGGTGACCGAGAAGACCGTCCCCATCACGTGCTCGGCGTGCCGGACGGCGCCCGCCGGGCGGCTGCTCACCGGCCCGCCCGGTCGAGGGCGCTCTGCAGCGAGCGGATGTAGCCGTCACTGGTGTAGGTCGCCCCGGAGACCACGTCGATCCCGGCGCTCTGCGCCGCGATCGCCTCCTGGTTGAGGACGGGCAGCGCGTAGCTGTTGATCTCCTGGTCGCGGTGGTCGCCGGACGGGTACTGGATCACGTCCACGGCGGTGATCCTCGATCCGGCGAGGGTGACCTTCACCTGCACGGGCCCGTATCTGGTCCCGACGGCGCTGCCGGTGACGGACCGGGTCGCGGTGGAGGTGTCCGTCGCCCCTCCCTGCCCGGCGGATCCTGCGGTGGAACTCGAGGTGGATCCCCCGGAGTTGTCGGCGGCGGTGCCTCCCGAACCGATCGCCGCGACGGGGGTGCTGCCGTGCGGCTTCAGCGACAGCAGCAGGATCACCCCGGCCGCGGTGGCGGTGACGGTGACGACGGCTCGGCGCATGGCGGTGCTCCTCACAGGGCGAACGACTCGCGGTGGATACGGTCGGACCGCACTCCGGCGGCCCGCAGCGCCCGGACGGCCTCCTCGGCCATCGGCTCGGGCCCGCACAGGTAGACCTCGTGGCCGGCCAGGTCCGGGACGAGCCGGCGCAGCGCTTCCCGGAGGTCGCCGACCTCCGCGCGGGAGCCGGTCAGCGCGTGCACCCGACCGCCGCGCCGGGCGGCGACCGCCGCCAGCTCGGCGGTGAACAGCAGGTCCTCGGGCCTGCGGGCCCGCTGCACCAGCGTCACGTCCCCTGGCAGTGTCTCGAACAGCGCCCGCAGCGGGGTGATCCCGACGCCCGCGCCGAGCAGCGGCACCCTGGGCTGCCGGTGCAGCCGCGCGGTGAACGCTCCGTACGGGCCCTCGGCGCGCACCGGGGTGCCGGGCCGCAACGCGGCGACCGCGGCACTGTGCGATCCGAGGTCCTTCACCGTGAAGCGCAGGAAGTCCGGGTGCGGCGGCGCGGAGAGCGAGTACGGATTGGCCGCCCAGCGCAGTCCGGGCGCCTGGAACTGCAGCCGGAAGAACTGGCCCGGCTCCGCCCGCAGTTCGGTCAGGCGGCGGCCGGTCAGGAACACCGAGACCACCCCCGGCGCCTCCGGACGGACCTCCACCACCCGCAACCGGTGCCGCCGGTCGCGCAGCCACGGCACGGCCAGCCGGTACCAGCCGAGCGCCGCGGCGGTGCCCAGGTACAGCGCGTACCAGGCGAGCCGGGCCGGCCCGTCGCCGAGGTCCGCGCCGGTCGCGATCTGGTGGCCGAAGGCCAGGGCCACGGCGAGGTAGGTGGCCAGGTGGAGGTAGTACCAGAGCTCGTACGGCATCCGGCGGCGGGCGGCTCGGGCGGAGACGGCGCCGGTGCCGAGGAACAGCAGGGTGCCCAGCGAGGCCTTGATCATTTCGGGCTGGTGGAACACGATGTCCACGCCCTCGGCGAGCGGCCCGCGACCGTCGGTCAGCGCGTAGCCCCAGACGATCGTCAGCACGTGCACGGTGACCAGCGAGACCAGATAGCGGCCGCCGAAGGCGTGCCAGCGGGCCAACCGGTCCGCGCCGACCTCCCGTTCCAGGGCCGGGATCCGGGCCATCAGCAACAGCAGGACGGGCGCGGCGTAGCCGGCCAGCAGACCGGTGATCCGGCCCGCGCCGGTCAGCCAGCCGGCGGCGCCGATGACCGAGCCGGTGCCCTGCCACCAGACGGCGAGGACGCCCAGCGCGCCGAGCGCGATCGCGGCGAGCACGACGGCGGGCACGGTGGCGACCGGGAACCGGCGCGGCGCGCGGCGCGCCCGGCGGGAACTGCCGGCCGGGTGCGGCGGGGCGATGGCGGCCATGACGGCGCTCCTCCCGGACTCGGGCGGCCGGGGTGCCGCCGAGGAGGCCAACCCTGACACCGGAACCTCTCCGCTGTCTCGGGGTCCGGGCCCCTGAGGGCGTCATGAGAACGGGTTCCGTCGCAGGTCAGCGGCGTGTGAGGGGGGAAGGAGGGGGGTGCGGGATCTCACGGCTTTCTCATCGCCCGGGGCCGGCGCGAGTGGCGTCCGCAGCGCGCAGCCGACCTGGCGGATCCTCGTGGTCGACGACGAGCCCGACGTCGTCGACCTGGTCGGCGGCCGAGGACGGCGGACGGACCTCGCGCACGGCCGTCACCAGGTCCGGCGTCGCGCCGTTGTGCAGGCATGATCCACCATCGAGCGCCTCAGCAGCACGCCACCGACTCCGCGCCGAACGGCGAAGGGCGGTGAGGGCCGGGACCGGCACACGGGGGTGTCCCGCCTGCGGGGCCCCGCTCCCCTCGCAGCAGCCGCCGCGCGGTCGCCGTCTCTGCGGGCCGTCCTGCCGTTGCAAGACCGGCCGCACCGCCCAGAAGCGGCGACCGGCGCCCGCTCCGGCCACCGGCCGCCGGGCACTCACCCGGGAGGAGACGGCGGAGCTCCGGTTTCAACTGCGTTCCGTGCTGGTCCTCCTGACGCCGGGCGTGGAGTGACGGTGCGGTGTGCGGCCGGCGAGCTGGGCGGCGGCGGGCGGCGGGTGTGAACGGGGCCGCCGGGCCCAGTCCGCCCCACCGCGGCCGCCGGACGGCCCGTCCCCGCCATCGGCAGCCGTGCGGGCGCACCGGCGGCGCGGGCGCCGGTGTTCCGGCCGTGCGGATGGTCCGCGCGGCGTGCAGAGTCGGACGAGATGCCGGTCCTCTCTCTGCGAGGAGCCGGCCCGATGCCGAGGAGTTCTCCCGTGACCGCACTGTCGTTCCGGCCGTCCACCCTGCCGCCGTGGCCCGTCCCCCTGCCGCGTCAGCCCGATCCCCGTCGGCCGACCGACCGGTGACCGGAGGGGCCCGTGCCCGCCGGCACGCTCAGCGGGCCGGTCGGGCTCCCCGGCCCCGGAGCGAGCCCCGGTGCGGACGGGGAGCAGCACCGCCGCGGCGTCGCCGAGGCGTTCACCCGGATGGCGGCCTGCGGGAGTCTTCGGGGAGCGCGCGCTGCCGCCGGCCGGTGGGCGACCCTCACCCGGTCGGCGCAGCGGACGGGCGCGGCGGGGATCCCCGCCGGGTCCCGTCACCGCGGCGGTGCCGCCCTGCCGTCGCCCGAGGACGCCGGAGGGCCACGACACCGTTCGTCGCGACGACCGTTCGTCCCGGCTCCGCGTCAGGCTCCGAGGCGGGCCAGCAGGGCACCCAGTCGCCGCACCGCGTCCTCCGCCTCCGTGAACTGCTGCGGAGTCGGGAGGACGGTGTTGAAGGACGGCCCGTCGCCGACCGGCAGCGCCCGCCAGTGCAGGACCGGCGCGAGCGCCGCGCTGCCCCCGGCCAGGAACCACGCCAGGCGGCCGTGGGTACCGGCCAGCGCGATCGCCAGTACGGCCAGCGCCTCACGCAGGTGCTCCAGCCGGTCGATGGCGGCCGTGCTCTCCCGGCCGCTCTGCGCACCCACGGCCTCCCCGAGGCCGGCCGCGGTCTTGAGCGCCAGCGCGCGGTCCCCCTGCGTCAGGTCCCACACCCCCTCGCCCAGCTGCTGTTGGGCCTCCTCGACCAGCCTCGCCACCTCTGCCTGCATGTCCATGCCCGCACCCTAACGGCACCCGGTACCGGCCGGTCAACGGTCCGGGTGCACCGGCGGTCCCGCGTCCGGCTGCGGTCGAAGGGATGCTCCCGAAGGCGGAGGACGACCCGTCCCGTGGGCTGATGGCGGGCGGTCGAGCGCGCCGTATCGTCGGTTCCATGACCCGAGGACTGCATCTCGACGCCTACCTGCTGGCCTTCGACACCCGCACCCAGTCCCTCCAGGACCGCACCCGCGCGGGCTTCCTGCTGCGCGCCGCCACGCTGGCCGAGCTCGCCCATCGGGGTGCCGCCGTCGAGGACGGAGCGGGCCGGGTCCGGGCCACCTCCGCCGGCCCCACCGGGGACCAGGTCCTGGACACGGTGCTCGTCGAGCTCGGCGGGAAGTCCCGTACCTGGGCGTCCTGGATCAGACGCGACCGCGACGACACCCTGGAGGCCGTCGAGGAGCGGCTCGCGGCGCTCGGCGTGATGACCATGGCGGACCGCGCCCCGCACGGCCCCGTCGCACCGCACCGGACGGTGACGCTGGACGAACCGCGCGAAGCCCTGGACCTGCAGACGCGGATCGCCGAACTCGTCCTCGGCGGCGCCCCGGCCGCCGAGGTGCCGTTCGCCGACGCCGTCCTCGCGGCGCTGGCCGCCCACGGGCACCTGCGGCTGGTCCTCTCCCGCCAGGACCGCAAGGCCCACGCCGCGCAGGTCACCGCGCTCACCGGCCGGCTCGCCGAGCGGGCCCCCGGCCTGGCCCGCACCGTCACCGGGCTGAACCGCACCATGGTCGCCGCCCAGGGCGGCATGGGCGGCGGCTGAGCGGTCGGCGCACGCCTCCCCCGGCCCCCGCCGGGGGTCAGCGCGTCTCCCGCCGCTCCTTCATCTCCGCCTCGGCGATGTGGTCGCGGTCGCCCGCCAACTCCTCGCGCACCCGCCGCTCGACCTCGACGAAACGCCGGTGGTAGCCGTCGTCGTAGGCCTCGACGACCTCGTACGTCCACATGCCGGGCAGCACGTCGGCGCCCTGGACCAGTCGCTCCACCAGGTCGGCCTGCTCGCGGTGCCCGGCCGCACGCAGGGCCCGCACCGCGTCGCCGACGGTCCGGTCCGCACCGCCGGTCAGCTGGTGGAAGTCGTACAGCCGGCCCCGCGCCCGCTCCGTCGCCTCCAACGCCTCGGACAGCAGCCCCAGGGCCTCGACCGTCGCATCGGTCATGCCCGGCGGCCGGGTGTGCCGCCGTTCCCGCCGTGCCTCGTCCTCGCCGTTCACACGCCCGCCTCTCGCCCTGGCCGTGGGTGCCCGCCCGGTCTGCGCGTCACGCGTCCCGTCGCCCTCACACCGTAGGAGCGTCGGCCTCCGGTCCGGCGGAGGCGGGACCGGCCCGTGCCGGCCCGTGCTGCCCTGGCCCGCGCACACCGGCGCGGGGTCGCCGCCGTCGTGCGGCAGCCGGCCGGAGGCCGTTGTTGCCCCAGGAGCGCACGGTGTTGTCGCCGAGCAGGGCGATGGTGTGCTCGCGCCCTCCGGACACCAGCTGGAAGCCCTTGACCCCGGGGCCGGGACGGGGGTGGTCCACGGGTGTCCCGTCCTGGGCGAACGGTCGGCTGCCGGGCCTGCGCCATTCGATGGCCCGTCAGCACGGAAGGCCCACCGGGCACCCACGCGGGCCCGTGCGCGTGCTCGGCGACCGTCCGCGGCTGCTCAGAACCCGGGGAAGTCGGGGACGATGTGGGTGGTCCCCACCATCGAGCCGTGCGGGTCCCCGGCCGGGATCAGGTCCGGGATGTGCTGCAGGATGTCGGCGCCGTTCTCGTCGCCGGGTTCGGCCGCCACCGTGACGGTCGCCTGGTAGGAGAGCCTGCCGATGTGGGCGTGCCTGGTGCTCACCCGCAGCCCGATGAAGAGGCACAGGGGCTCGCCCGCGGTACCCGTCAGGTTGGGCTGGATGCCGAACACCGCCGTCGAGACCTCGATGAACGCCCTCGCGTCGGCCGACGCGACTCTGATCCCGGCGAGCGAGCCCGTCACCACCGCGGCCGCACGCAGTCCGTTGAAGTCCTGAACCGATCCGGCCGTGGGCAGGCCTCCGGAGCCCGAGTTGCCGTAGGGCACGAACGAGGTCACGAGGTCGTCGCCCCCCGCCCCACCGTCGCTGCCGGCGTCGAGCGCCATGGTCCCGGTGTGGACGATCTGCAGTCCGCTGCCGCCGTCCGCCGTCCGGTACGGGACGAACAGGTGCCGCGGGTTTGTGATGTCACTGGTGGGAACGGGTATCACCATGACCACTCCAGGAAGGTCGGCGGGCGGACGACACTCCCCCGCCCGCTCGCCCGCTCGCGTCAGGGCACCGGCCGGTGACGGATGCGCGGTCGCAGGCGGGTTCCGGCCCGACCGGTCCGGTTACTACCATCGTGGATCGCGCCCTCCGCCCTGTCCACCAGTGGGCCCGACCGGCATCGCGGCTGCCTGGCAGCCGAGTTGGGACGCCGGCGGTTACGCAGAGTCGCATCGGTGGCGGTCTGCGCCTGACGCGGAATCAGGTCCGATCCGGTCCGGCCGGTCTAGCGTGGGAGCCATGACCACGTCGCTCTCCCCCGCCGTCCGGGGCCGCCGGTGGCCGGCCACGGGGCCCTTCGCCCGCACGGCGCCCGCCCGTACGGCCCGTCGCACCCTCGCGCGGTCGCTCTACCTGGTGACCGCCCCGCTCACGGCCGCGGCCGGGCTCCTCCCGGTCCTCGGCGGTGCGCTCCTCGCGATGGGGGCGCTGCTGCTGCCCGGTGGCTCACCGCTCGTGGCGCGGGCGCTGGCGCCGGCCCGGTGGTTCGCCGACCTGGAGCGGAGGCGCATCGCCGGGCTGCGAGCGCCGACGGCCGGAGCGGCGGCGGAGGCGTCCGCGGCCGGTCACCGGCCGTGGCGGGAGGCGGCGCACGCGGTGCTGGTGCTCCCGGTCGCCGTGGTCACCTCGGTGGTGACGGCGCTGTGGTGGTTCGTCGGCCTCGCCGCCGCCACCTGCGCCCTGCGCTACCGGTCCACGGCCCCCGGGCCGCTGCGGCCGCTGTCGCTGACCGCGGGCGACGAGCGGTCCCACATCGCCGTGAGCCTCGGGCTGTCGTCACCGGCCGGGCGGGCCGTCTTCGGGACCGCCGTCGGTCTCCTGCTGCTGGCCACCCTGCCACTGGCGACCAGGGGCTGCACCGCCGTGCAGGCCGGACTCGGACAGGTCCTGCTGCGGGCCGACGCCCGGGCCCGGACCGTCGCCGCGGCGACCGCGGAGGCGGCCGCGCTGCGCCGGCTCGAACGCGACCTGCACGACGGGCCCCAGCAGCGCCTGGTCCGGCTGGCGATGGAACTCGGCCGCGCCCAACGGTACTTGGACAGCAGGCCGGAAACCGTCCGGGTGGCGCTCGCCGACGCGGTCGTCCAGACCCGGGAGGCGCTGGCGGAGTTGCGGGCGCTCTCGCGCGGGATCGCCCCGCCGGTCCTGGTCGACCGCGGCCTGTCCGCAGCGCTCACCTCCCTGGCCGCGCGCTCCACCGTCCCCACCGAGCTCGACGGCGCCGCGCCGGCCGGCCGGCTGGACGCCGCCGTCGAGACGGCCGCCTATTTCGTGGTCGCGGAGTGCCTGACCAACGTGGCCAAGCACAGCCACGCGCACCGCTGCGCGATCGGACTACGGCACGGTGGGGGAACCTTGACGGTCTGGGTGACGGACGACGGAGTGGGCGGCGCGGCACCCGACAGGGGCCACGGCCTCCGCGGGCTGGAGGACCGGCTGCACGCGGTCGGCGGACGGCTGCTGATCAGCAGCCCCTCCGGCGGCCCGACCACCGTCACCGCCGTACTGCCGTGCTGATCCCGCACGGGGCCGCGCCGGACGCCCCACCGGAACGCTCGCCGGACGGCACGGCCCGACCTCCGCTGCGGATCGTCGTGGCCGACGACTCGGTCCTGCTGCGCGAGGGCCTGGTGCGGCTGCTGGTCGAGGACGGTCACCAGGTGGTGGCCGCGGTCGGGGACGGGCCCGCCCTGGTGGCGGCCGTCGCGGCACACCGGCCGGACGTGTCGGTCGTCGACGTGCGGATGCCGCCGACCCACACGGACGAGGGCCTGCGCGCGGCGGTCGCCGCCCGCTCGGAGGTCCCCGGCACACCGGTGCTGATGCTCAGCCAGTACGTCGAAGCGTCGTACGCCGGTGACCTGCTCGCGGACGGTTCCGGCGCGGTCGGGTACCTCCTCAAGGACCGGGTCGCCCGGATCGACGAGTTCCTGGACGCGCTGGTCCGGGTCGCCCGCGGCGGGACCGTGCTCGATCCCCAGGTCGTCGCCCAACTGCTGGCCGGGCGGCGGCGGGACGGCCTCGTCGCGGCGCTGACCGCACGCGAGCGGGAGATCCTGGCGCTGATGGCGGAGGGCCACTCCAACAGCGCCCTCTCCCGACGGCTGGTGATCACCACCAGCGCGGTGGAGAAGCACATCGGCAGCATCTTCGCCAAGCTCGGCCTGCCGCCGGACGACGCCCGGCACCGCCGGGTGCTCGCCGTCCTCACCCTTCTCGGGACCTAGAAGGCTCGTGAAGATCTTGCTGAGGGGCTGTCTGGCTGCGGGCCGGGCGGCCCCTTCTGGTTATGCGCTGGCGGGGGTGAGGTGCCAGG
>NZ_JBIURH010000071.1:0-26176 GCF_044740765.1 Kitasatospora sp. NPDC088346 | reverse complement strand
CTACCCGCCTCCTCCACCGTCTTCGCACCACTGCGCCAGTGCTCCGCCATGTCCCGCAGCATGTCCTCGTCGGCCTCCGGCCAACGGGTGCCGGCCAGGAGGAGGAGCACCCACTGGAGGGGCTCGGGCAGTTCGACGGCCATCGGATCAGGCCCTTCCGGTGTGCGTGGTCGGGCGGCCCTGGGCGATGTTGCCAAGCGCACCGGTGGGCATCGTCGGGTTGACCGCGCCGGTGTAGGTGCCGACCTGCGGTGCGGCCGCCACCTCGCCGCCGCCGTCGCTCCGGAAGACGTCGGTGGTGCCGTCCTCGGCGGACTGGTAGTTCTGGGCCATCGCCTTCAGACCCTCGGCGATGTACCGGACGGCGTCGGGCATGCCCTTGAGGCCCTTGAGGGTCTCGGTGCTGTACTTCAGGTAGCCCTTCTCCCCCTCGGCGAACTTCTTCCCGGACTCGTCGTGGCCCCAGGGGGCCGTGGACTGCGTGTGGTCGAGGAAGGCCGTCAGGCCGGTGACCAGTTGGGAGAGCTGGTCGGCGGCCGCGAGCACGGGGCTGACCGCGGCCTGGTACTGGGCGGGGTCGACCCGGAAGCCGGTGCCCGCCGATCCTCCGGAGCCCTGCGACCCCTGCTCGGCGGTCGACGCGCGGCGCTTCGCCGTCGCCTCCCCACCGTCGGGGGGCGTCGCCGCGGCAGCCCGGGTCGTGGCGAGCACCGGACCGGGCTCGCCGCTCCCGACGCCGTCCGCAGCGGTTCGGGACGACCGTTCCATGGGGCGCAGCGCCTCGGCCTGGGCCAGGTGCGCCTGCGTCGGCCGCAACGCGTCCGCCTCCGCCAGACGGGCCGTCGACTCCATCGGCCGCAACGCCTCGGTCCGGGTCAGGTGCGCCTGCGTCGGCCGCAGCGCCTCGGTCTGAGTCAGGTGCGCCTGCTCCATCGGCCGCAACGCCTCGGTCTGGGCCAGGTGCGCCTGCGTCGGCCGCAACGCCTCGGTCTGAGTCAGGTGCGCCTGCTCCATCGGCCGCAACGCGTCCGTCTCCACCAGACGAGCCGTCGCCTGCGCCGGGTGCACCCCCTCCATCGGCCGCAGCGCCTCGTACCCCTCCACCGGCTCCATCCGCTGTGTGTGCAGCGCCTCGTGGACGGGCTCCGTGACGACCGTCTGCCGGGTGGCCCTCACGGCGTCGCGCATGGTCGGGTGGAGGGGCTCCGTCTGTGCCTGCTCATCCATGGCGCTTCCAGTTCCGGGTGTTCGGGGTCCCGGCGGGGTGGCCGGGACGGGGGCGGGGAGTCTTCGATGACGGGCGGCGCGACCGGCCGCGCCACGGATCGGCCTGGGGCCGGCTCATCAGCCGGCCGGGGCCGTCGCCGCGCCGCCGGTGGCGAGCCGGGCGAGCGCTGCCCGCATGAACGGGCTGGGCACCTGGTACCCGCCTTCCTCGCGGAGGGCGGGGCGGGCGGGCTCCGCCGCGGCCCGGGAGTCGGCGGCCGATGCCGGGGCCGACGCCGACGCCGCGGCCGTGGCGGGCGCGGCCTCGTCGGGGCGACCGCGACGGGCGGCGGCGGAGCGAGCCCGGTCGAGGTAGGCCTCGTCGTCGGTGGTGGAGCGGTCGCCGCTCGGGTCGGAAGCCCGTACGGCACCGGTCCCCGCCTCCGCCGAAGCCGAACCCGTGGTCGCAGTCGAAGTCGAAGTCGCAGTCGCAGCAGTGGCCGTGGTCGGGTCCGCCGCGGTGGTCGCGTCGCCACCGCCCTCGGCCGGGGCGGCCGCGTCGGGGCCGAGCAGCGCGGTGGCGAGCTGGTTGAGGAGTGCGTTCTCGTCCGCGGCCGGCTGGGCGGCCGTGGCGTCCTGGGCCGCCTGCGGCGCGTTGGGGTCGTCGGTGCGCGCGGCGTCGAGCCACTGGCGGCGCATCCGCCGCCAGCGGCGGTCGTTGTGCTCGAAGTGGCCTGCCTGGCCGTCGACTCCGGCGTCGGAGAGCGCCGACTCCTCCTCGTCCTCCGGCCCGTTCTCGCCGAAGCGGCTCGGCCGGACGAACCTGTTGCCGCTGCTGCGCTCGGAGCGGCTGCCGCCGCCCGGCATGCCGCCGGGGCCGTGGCCGCCGGCCATACCGGCCGCTCCGGCGGTGCGGCTGGTGCCGCCGGCACCGGCCGCCGCGCCACTCGCGGATCCGCCGCGACCGGTGCCGCCGAGGCCGGAGCCCGAGCCGGACCGCATGGCGCTGTCGCCCGAGCCCGCCGCGGTGCTGAGGCCGGACTTTCCGGGGACGATCCGGCCGCCGGCGCCGGAGACCGAGCCGCCGCGCCCCAGGCCGCCCGGCGCACCGCCCGACAGCCCGCGTCCGGCACCGCCCGCGCCACCGACACCGCCGCCGCCGACGCGCGAGCCGGTACCGCCGACGCCGCCGACTCCCCCGCCGACGCGCGAGCCCGTACCGCCGACGCCGCCGACCCCGCGCCCGCCGACTCCACCCGCACCCCCGATGGCGCCGGGACGCGTCGCGGTCCCTCCGCCGGGCGTGCCGGGGTAGCGGGCGCTGCCGGGCCGGGACGCGCCGCCCACGGGGCTGCCACCGCCCATGCCGGTGAGGCCGCCGAACGGGGAGCCGCCGCCGAAGGGCGAGCCCGCCGCGCCACGGCCGCTGCCGCCGCCGTCGAAGATGGAGCCCCCGGCCGGTGTCCCGGACCACGGGGTGAGCCCGGAGGGGCTGTAGGTGCTGCCGCCGGCGCCGGCGCCGCCGGTGTAGCCGGGCAGGCCGGACAGGCCCAGGCCGGGCGAGGTGCTCGGCTTGAACACCGGCATGCCCGCGCCCCCGCCGCCGCCCACTCCGCCGCCGCCGAAACCGCCCGCACCACCGCCGAAGCCGCCCGCACCACCGCCGCCGAAGCCGCCCGTTCCGCCGGTGCCCATGCCCGCGCCGGCCACCGTCCGGCCGACCGGGGAGGGCGCCTGGAAGGGCTGGAGGGACGAGAGTTGCGGCTTGTACGCGCTCCCGGTGCCGCCGTCCGGTCCGCCGGACACGCTGACGTCGCCGGGCATGGCGGTGCCCCCGGGGCCGCGCGGCACTCCGTCGGTCGCGGTCAGCGAGTCCAGTCCGGTGGGGTGCTGGAGGGTGGTGGCGTCGAGGCCGGTGAGGGCGGTGGGCCGGGTGGGGCCGGTGCCCGAACCCGAGCCACCGGAGCCGCCGAGGGAGGCGACCTGGCCCGCGCTGGTCATCCGCTCGACGTGGCCGGCGCTCTGCCGGAGCATCGTGTCGACGCTGGAACCGACCTGGCCCACGTAGGTGTTGTAGGTGTCCGCGGCGGTCTTGATGCCCTCCGACTGGGCGATGTCGTCGTGCTTGCCCGCCGGGTTCTGCTCCATGTAGTCCTTGGCGTACTGCAGTTCCCGGACCATCTCGGTCTTGGTCTGGGTCACGGCCTCCTGCGCGCCGCGCAGGGAGCGCGCCATGGCGATCCCGGCGTCCAGGGTGGTGACCGCGTGCGACTGGTCGGTGCCGGCGTACTTGCGCAGGTAGCTCTCGAAGCTGTCGGCCGCCGCGCCGGACATGTTGGCCATCGCCCGGTTGGCGCTGGCGACGATGGTGCGCACCGCCGGTTCCGCGGCCTTGTTCCAGGCCTCCCAGGCGTCGGCCAGTTCGGCCAGCAGTTCTTCGTTGGCGTTGGGGAAGAGGATTCCGGAGCCGTGTTCGTTGCTCTGGACGACCTTCAGCACCTCGGCGAGGTCGGGCGGGAGCTCGATCATGACGGGGTTCGCTCTTTTCGGCTGGCTGGCCGGCTGGCCTGGGGCGGGCGGTGTGGTGGCACGGTGCCGTGTGGTGCGGTGTGGTGGCACGGTGCGGTTGGGGCGGGGCGGTGCAGTGGGGCGGGGTGTTCCGGTGGGCGGTGCGGTGGCGCGTGGGACGAACTGCTGGCGTGGGTGGCACTACTGACGGTGCATCACCCTCGACGGACATGGTGTCCACCGGGCCGGGCCGCCAATCTCCACCGGCGGAGGGCGGGGCGACGGCCCGGCGGGCGCAGCGACCGCCGGGACCGGGCAGGGCCTAGATCAGCATGTTTCGGCCACCGGCCGGAGCGTGCGGTTCGCGTTCGGTGTCGGAGTCCCGCTCGTTGTACTCCAGGTCCGGCCGGTCCGGGTCGTGGTAGCTCGGCGCGGAGTCCGGCGAGGACGTGGTCAGGGTGACCGGGTCCTTCTGCGGGACGGGCGGGGTGACCGGGGTGGGGCGCGAGGCCGGGACGGCGTCGTTCTCCGCGCGGGCGCCGTTGAGCCGGGTCAGCTCGGCGGCCTGTGCGTCGTCGGTCTGCCGGTGCTGCTTGCACATCAGCTCCAGGTTGGCCGCCAACTGGGCCGACGTCTGTAGGTACTTGCGCACCCCCTCGAACACCTGCTGCTGGTGCTCGGGCAGGCCGCCGACGGCCGAGCCGCCGCCGGTCAGCGACTTGCCGACCGCGTCGGTGCCGTACGCGGCGGCCTTGATCTGCTTGATGACGGCGTCCAGGCGGGCCGTCGGCGCCTCCATGTCGTCGAGCATGGTCCGGATCGCCTTGGCCGCGGCCTCGACCTCGTCGAGATTGATCTGGAACGACTTACCGCTCACGTGCTGTCAACCCCTTCCCCCCAGGCTTGCGCCCGGTCCCGTCCGGCCCGGTCCCAGGGTGGACCGGGCCGATGAACGATCACAAAACGCCGTTCCCGCCGCCGGGCGGGACGGCCTCCCCCGTCAGAGCGTGGTCGCGCCGCCGGGGCCCACCACGTGCAGTCCGGTGTCGCCGAAGGCGATGGCGAGCGGGACGCGGTCGATGCCGGCCTCGTTGAGCAGCGTGCCGCTGGAGACGTGCCACAGGCGTAGTGCCGCCTGCTGGTCGCCGGTCGCCAGCAGGGCCTCGCCGTCGAGGTTCTGGAAGACCACGCTCCGGACGGCGGCGTCGCCGCCGGCGAGTTCGGCGACCCGGGTGCCGTCCTGGGCGTCCCACAGCAGGACGGTGCCGGCGGTGCTGCCGCCGACGACCACCTGCCGCTCGTCGAGCGTGCCGAACGCGAGCGCCTCGACCGGGCCCCCCAACCCGGTCAGTTCGGCTCCGGGCCGGCCGTCCTGGGCGTCCCAGAGCCGTACCACGCCGTCCGCGCCACCGGTGGCGACCGTGCGCCGTCCGGCGACCGGGCCGACGGCCAGGGCGGTCACGCCGCGCGGGTCGGCGGTGAGCCGCAGCAGCGGGCGGCCGGTGGCGGCGTCGCGGATCCGGACGGTGCCGTCGGCGCCGGCGGAGACGAGCACGGTGTCGCCGTCCTCGCCGGGGTCGGCGAAGGCCAGTCCGAGGACCGCGCCGGTGTGCGGCGTCGGGACGGACAGCGGCGCGCCGTCCCGCGGGTCCAGGCAGTGGACGGCTCCGGTGGCGGTGCCGCACACGATCAGCGGCCGGTCGTCGGTGCGGCACAGGGCCACCGAGGTGACCGGGCCGCCGTCCGGGACGGTGGCCCGCAGTTCGGTGCGCAGGGTGGCGTCCCACAGGCGCAGCGAGCCGTCGCCGTAGCCGGCCGCCAGGACGGGGCGGCCGTCCAGTTCGCCGGAGGCCAGGGCGTTGACGGGGTATCCGGTCTCGGCCGGGGCGCAGTCGCCGAGGCCGGCGCCGGTGGCCGGGTCCCAGAAGGTCAGGTTGCCGCTCTCGTCGCCGGTGACCAGGGTGGGCCGGCCGGCCGGGTTGACGGCGGCCAGTCCGGTGAGCCAGCGGCGTTCGGCGGGCCAGCCGTTGAGCGCCTTGCCGGTGTAGACGTCCCAGGTGCGGACGGTTCCGTCGAGGGCGCACGAGGCGAGCAGCGGGTCGGTGTCGAGGGTGAGGAAGGCGAGTCCGGTGACGGTGCCGGAGTGGCCGGTCAGTTCCGCGACGGGCTGGCCGGTGGCGAGGTCCCAGAGCCGGATCGAGCCGTCGAGCCCGGCGGAGGCGAGCACCGCCTGGTTGCCGAGGGCGAGGACGGCGAGGACGGTGACCCGGTCGGTGTGGCCGACCAGCAGGTGGAGCTGTTCGCCGGTGGCGGCGTCCCAGACCCGGACCACGGCGTCGTCGCCGGCGGCGGCCACCAGGTCGAGGTCGGCGCAGCGGGCGTGGCAGAGTGCCGCGGCGCCGTTGCCGGCGACCGGCAGCAGGCCGAGCGCGCGGCCGTCCTCGGCGTGCCAGGCCTGGATCTCGCCCTCGCGGCCGGCCGAGAAGACCAGCGGTACGCCCTGGACGAGTCCGGCGGTGACCGCCTGGGCGCCCTCGCCGCCGGCGGTGCCGTGCAGCAGGGCGCCGGTGGCGGCGTCCCAGACCTGCACGGCGCCGTCCTCGCCGCCGACGGCGAACAGGTCGCGGCCGCCGGCGGTGCCGAGGGCGACGGCGGTGGGCAGTACGCCGGCGTCGGAGTCGGAGCCGCCGAGCGGGACGGAGCCGTCCAGGGTGGCCAGTCCGAAGCCGAGGCCGGGTTCGGCGAGGGCGTAGGCGGGGCGGCCGGCGACGGTGCCGATGGCGGCCGCGGGCCGGGCGGCGGGCTCGGCGGGCGCGGGGTCGGGCTCGTCGAGGGCGATCAGCGCGCTGGGCAGACGGCCGGCGCCCGCCGGGTCGAGGATCTGCGCGGCGAGCGCCTCCAGGGCGTTGCCGACCCCGGGCAGGGGTGCGGCGGTGGTGTCGTCCCAGACCTGGTCGCCGGCCGGCAGCAGGCCGAGCGCGGCGAGCCGGCGGCCGGTGGCGGGGGTGGTGAGGGCCGGGTCGTCGGCGGCGACTCCGGGCCGGGCCTTGCGCAGCGCCGACAGGACCCGCTTGACCAGGGCCGGGTCGATGCGGCCGGTGCGGATCACCACTGCGTCGGCGGTCCGGCGGCCGGCCCGGACGGCGCCGTCCGGGCCGACGGCCAGTTCGACGTACCCCGAAGGGAGTCCCTCGTGGCCGCTGGTGAGCAGCAGGCCAGGGCCGACCGGTGCGTCAGGCTCTGTCCCGGTCTCCGGAGTTCCGGCTTCCACCGACATGTCGCTCTCCTCTCGACGGGTGCCCCGTCGGTTCCGTTCCGCCGCGAAACGCCCCCCGCGCACGGTCCTGATGCGGCGTCAGCAAAGGTCCTCGGGCGTAAGGGTGGCGTATACGGCGTCGTGCAGTCTGTGGGTCCGGGAGCTGCGGAACAGTTCCGACCGGTATCCCGCTCGACGGAATCCGATATACGCACCAACCACCTGAACCGGCATGTTCTCGGCGGCAGCGTACGCGTCAATCCGGCCCAGTTCCAACTGCTCGAAGCCGAACCGACAGAGCAGCCGGAGGGCCGCGCTCGCCACCTTGAGACTACGCGCCGCGGGTAGCAGCCAGACGGCGGCCTCGGCAGCGCCCTCGGCGGGGCGCAGGTCGACGAGTTCGGCCCAGCCGACCGCGGCGCCGTCGCCGAGCGCCACCGAGAAGTAGGCGGCCCGTCCCTGGGCCCAGAGCAGGGGCGGGACGGTGGCGATCCAGCGTTCGGCCGAGGCGAGGTCCTGATGGGGGATCACTCCCTGCATGAACTCCCGCACCAGGGGGTCGCGGGTGCCGGCCAGGACGGTGGCGGCGTCGCCGGCCTCCGGGCGACGGATCGTCACCTGACCGTCCACCAGGGTCGGTGTCGGCAGCGAGTTCAGCGGGCGCATGGTCAGCCCCCTTCGACGCGCCGGGCGGCCCATCAGATCACCTCTACGCGCGAAGATCAACCCGCCGCCCGGCGGGGTCGGACCACCTCCACAGGCCCGGCCGGCGCCCTCGCGGACACGGTCGGACACGAACCGCCCGCGGCCTCCGGGGCGCCCGTCGAGGGGGTGCGGCCACCCAGTGGTCTGAACCGCCGACCGGCCGCGGCGGCAGGCTTTTACTCACCGGTAACAATCGGGCGGGGCGCGGGCGGGGCTCCGGCCCGTGCGTGGCCCGTGCGGCGCAGCAGGTGGCGCCGGGCCGTCCCGATGTGGTGCAGGCTGGGTGGCGGGCCCCCGTTCGCACGCTCCTCCGCTCCGGAGGCGCGGACCGGGATCGCCCGGCCCCGCGACGGGCGGGGTCACCGGTGCGGAAGGAGGCCGTGATGGCCAGGCCGGTGTGGACCGGGGTGCTCTCGTTCGGACTGGTGACCGTTCCCGTGTCGCTGTACACGGCGACCGACAGTCACACCGTCCGCTTCCACCAGCTGGAGCGCGGGACCTCGGACCGGGTGCGCAACAAGCGGGTCAACGAGCGCACCGGCGAGGAGGTGGAGTTCGCGGACATCGTCAAGGGCTTCGAGGTCTCCTCGGGCGAGTACGTGATCGTCGAGCCGGACGAGCTGGAGCAGATCTCGCCCGGGCGCTCGCGCACCATCGACGTGTCCGGGTTCGTCGACCTCTCCGAGGTGGATCCGATCTTCTTCGACAAGACGTACTACCTGGGACCGAAGGGCAAGGAGTACACCAAGATCTACGGCCTGCTCACCGAGGCGCTGGAGCGGAGCAACCGGGCCGGACTGGCGATGTTCGCGATGCGCGGCAAGGAGTACCTCACCGCGGTCCGCGCCGAGAACGGCCTCCTGGAGCTGCACACCATGCACTTCGCCGACGAGGTCCGCGATCCCCGCCGCGAGATCGACAACCTCCCCGCCGGCGAGGCGACCTACAGCGGCCAGGAGCTCGGCACCGCCGAACAGCTGATCGACATGCTCGCGGTCGACTGGAACCCGGAGGACTACCACGACACCTTCGAGGAACAGGTCCGCAAGCTGATCGAGGACAAGGCCGCCGGCCGCGAGATCGCCGTCTCCCAGGGCCCGCAGGCCGAGGCCACCAACGTCGTGGACCTGATGGACGTGCTCCGGCGCAGCCTGGAGAGCGCCCGCGGCGGCGCCGGGGAGGCCGGGAGCGGTGGTGCGGGCGGCCGGGGCCGGGCCGCGGCGAGCGGATCCGCGGGACCAGACTCCGAAGGCGGCGGCACCGGCCCGAAGTCCGCCCGCACCCCGAAGGCCGCGGGCGGGACGAAGAGCACCTCCGCCACCGCCCGGAAGCCGGGCCCCTCCACCAAGAAGCGGACCGCCGGGAAGGGGCCCGCCACCGCTCAGGAGGACCTCTCCGCCCTCACCAAGGCCGAGCTGTACCGGCGCGCCACCGAGTACGACATCGCGCACCGCTCCACCATGACCCGCGACGAACTCCAGGCGGCCGTCCGCAAGGCCGGCCGCCGGCTGCGCACCGCCTCCTGAGCGCGGCCGGCCCGGCGGGTCCCCCTAATGACCGCGTCCGGGTGGCGCCCGGCACGCCGGGCCACAGGCTGGTGCCTGACCGATCCGTTCGCATGCGCCCCGCTTTCCCGGCGGCGGCCGCCCGGTGTCGCGTCGACCCGTTGCTCATCGATCCAGGAGACCCCGATGGTTCGCCCCCCGTTCCTTCCCGCCTCTCCCGTCGGGTCGGGCCTGATACCCGCCCCCGTTCTCGACCTTCCGGCAGACGCCCTGCGCGCGAACCCGCTTCCTGTGATCCCGCCGGGCGCGGACCCGGCCGGCGAGGACCTGGCCGCAGCGGTGATGGACTCGGCGGCGTGCCGTCCGGTCGAGGAGGTCGCCGACCTGCTGCACCGGCTCGACCCCGACCGCGCCCCGGCCCTGCGCCGGGCGGCCGCGGCGCGGCCGATCGAGGACCTGGTCCGGCTGCTCGCCCTGCTGCGCCCACGGGACCCCTTCGGCGCGGACGAGATCCTGCGCACCGCCGTCCTCACCAGGCCCGCGGACGACGTCGCCCGGCTGACCGCCCGGTTGGCACCCGTACCCGACAGCGGCATCCGGGCGGCGCTGTGCGCGGCGGCGGCGCTACGGCCGGTCGCCGACGTCGCGCAGCTCGCCGAACTCCTTCAGGCGGCTCCCGACACGTCCGAAACGTCCGAAGCGCTCGCCGCCCTCGACACCGCCGACGCCCGGGGCACGGCCGCCGCCGCCCACGTGCTCGGCCCCGGCACCGCCCCCGGCACCGGGGAGACCATCAGCGGGCGGGCGGCGGATGCGGACGGTCCCCAGCAGAGGCCTGCGGCCGCACCGCGGGCGAGGGTCCGGGTGCGGGGGCGTCGCGCGCGCTCGCCGCTGCGGTGGCCCGCCGCCGTCGCGCTCGTCGCCAACGCCGCCCTGCACCTCCCGCTCATGCTCCCGCTGTGGGGCCAGAACCCGGTCGCCGACGCCGTGTTCACCGCGGTCTCCGCCCTGTGCCTGCTGCTCGCCCTCCTGCTCGTCCTGCGCGACGCACCGTGGGTCTGGATCGCCGGGGCCGCCGTCGGCGGGTCCGCCATCACCGGGTACCTGCTCGGCGGTGGCACCTCCCTCACCGAGGTCACCGGCGACATCACCCAGTGGCAGACCCACCTCGGGCCCGCCGCGCTCGTCTGCGAGGCGGCACTGATCGCCCTGACCCTCACCCACGCCGCGGCCCGCCGCCGCAGACGGCCCGCCGACAGCGGGCCGTTCACGCCGGCCGCCTGACGCGGTTCCCCCGGGGCCCGTCCCCCGCGCCGGAGTTCACCGGCCGCGGGGGACGGGCCCCGGTCACCGACCGAGGGCCGAACGGGAGACCGAGAAGCGGGAGTTGGCACACGAGGTCGGGGCGGCGGGGATCAGGCGGTCCACCGGCGGTGCCGGGCGCGCCAGGCGAGGGACGGGCCGGCGCCGGAGTCGGCGGCCGCGATCAGCAGCCCGCCGCACATCGACAGGTTCTTCAGGAAGTGGATGCGCTGCTGGGCGCGTTCCCGGTCGTCCTTGATCTCCCAGAACCGATGGCCGGCCAGCGTCACCGGGATGAGGCTCACGGCCAGCGCGAGCGCGGCGGGCCGAGCGAGGCGGCCCGAGGCCAACAGGGCACCGGCCACGATCTGCGTGGCGGCGTTCAGCCGGATCGCCGTCCCGGGCCGCTGCGGAACCCCTGGGACGTGCTCCGACAGCGAGTCGACCACCGCTTCGGCGGCGGGCTCCAGACGGCCGGGGTTCAGGAGGGCGTCGGCGCCTCCGTAGAGGAACATCGACGCCAGCATGGGTCGTGCACACGCTCTGATGAGGGACATGCCCCGCGTCTTTCCGATCCCCGGGCGGTCAACCGTCACCGGCCGGACGGGGACGCCGAGGAACCCGATCACGATCAGCGGCCGGCCGCCCCAGGCGTGGCGGGGCTCCCGCCGGCTCCGTCACCGTAGGCGTCGTCCCGGTGGGCTGCGGACCGGGTGTCCCGGTCGGGCCGGTCGGAGCGGCTCCCTGGGCCCCCGACCGTTCCAGCACGTCCAGGGTGGCGGGCAGGTCCAGCTCGACCCCGGGGCTGCCGGGGCCGGCCGCCCGGGCGAAGCGGAACGCCCCGTCGTGCGAGAAGAGCACCTCCACCGACGACCCCGGCCGGGTCAGCACCAGCCGCTCCGCCGCTCCCGGCCCGTGCGGGATCCGGTCCACCAGCCACCCGGTCCGCTCCGCCCAGGCGTACAGGTCTGCCTGGTCCTCACTCAGCGGCAGTTCGAACACGTACTCGCGCATGGTGCCTCCCGGCTCCCCCCGAACGGACCGATGGTCCCGGGCGCGCGGCCCGGGACCTGATGGACGGCTCCGCCGTGACTCGCAGCGGCACGTCGGCGTCTGTCCGGAAAGGCCGGCGACAAACGAACAGGCGAACGGCCACCAGCCGGTCGGGACGCATCGACGGCCGGGAGCCGGGCAGACGCCGCAGCGGCCCCAGGGCGGGCCCACTCCCGATCAGCCGGGCGGGCACCGGGCGTGCGCCGGGTACGGCGGCGGGCACCGGGGCACTCACCCCGGGCAGCCGGTTCAGTGCCGCGTCAGCCGATCGAGCCCAGCCAGTCGAGCTCGGCCTCCACGCGTTTGCCGGCCCCGGTGAGCGGCACGGTGCGCACGTGCGCCGCAAGGCGGTGCACCGCGTTCAGCCCGACACCGCCTCCGCGGCCGGTCAGGTCGGCGGGCCGCAGCTTCGGCAGGACGGGGCTGGAGTCCTCCACCTCCACGATCAAGCGGTACGGGTAGAGGGACAGCCGCAGCCGGCACAGCCCGGGAGCGTGCCGCAACGCGTTGCTGACGAGCTCGGTGACCAGCAGCAGCGCGTCCTCGACGACCGCCTCCGGCGCGGGCGGGCCGTCCGCCGAGGTCCGGAGCGCGAGGAACGCCCGGGTGAGGTGACGGGCGGTGGCCAGCGCGTCGGGCCGGGGCGGAACGGCGACACGGAGCTGCACCGGGTGCCAACGGGGGTCGAGCCCGGGGAGCGTCATGGTGGGGACCTTCGACGACGGGACAACGCGTGGTGGGGAGGTCGACCGTCGGCGGACGGTGGCACTGCTCGTGGGGGGACGTCTACCCGGCCCCGGCGGACGATGCGTCGACTCGCGCATCCGTTTCGCCCTCTGCCCGGCCGGGCAGACGCCGGGCGATCCGCAGGAAGGGAAGAGGAGGAGCCGTGGACGACGCCCCTCAGGGTGGCTCCGGCGGCGTGCCCGGCCGCCCGAGCAGCGGGTGAAGACCGTCCGGGCCGGCCGTCCGGGCGGCGACGGCCCACACCAGCCAGGAGGCAGAACGTGACGCGCGACGAGCCCGGGAGCGCCGCGGCGACCGGACGGGACGAGACGCCCCAGGAACGCGCGGACCGGCTGTGGGGCGAGATGCTCCAGGAGGTCCGGGTCACCCAGACCGGCGCGCAGATCCTGTTCGGCTTCCTGATCGGCGTCGCCTTCACCCCGCGCTTCGCGGCCCTGCCCGACTTCGACCGGAACCTGTACGTCGTCACCGTCGTCCTCGGCGCGATCGCCACCGGATCGCTGGTCGCCCCGGTCGCCTTCCACCGGTTCCTCGCCGGCCACGGCATGAAGCCCGAACTCATCCACGTCGCCGGCAGGCTCATCGCGCTCGGCCTGGTCACGCTGGCCCTGACCATGTCGGCCGCCCTGCTGCTGCTCCTTCGGACGGCGACGGGCGACCCGGCCCTCTCCTGGGTGCTCAGCGGCTGCGTCCTGCTGTGGTTCACCGTGACCTGGCTGGTGCTGCCGCAGATGGTGCTGCACCGTATCGCGGGACGCCGGCGCGACCGAATGCCACGCTGAGCGGTTCTTTCCCCCGCCAGCGGGCAGGAGCCCGGCAGAAGCGGGGGCGCGGGGCCGTCGTCGGTGGCCCGGTGCAGCAGATCTCCTGCCCGGCGGGCGGTTCCCGGTGACGCGGCCGCCCCCGGGCGCAAGGCTCGGTGAGAATCATGACCGCGAAGGCCTCGTCACGCTGGCTGATCACGTTCCCCGGCCCGCAGGGCTGCCACGGCACGCAGGAGTGCGTCGTCGTCGAGCACCGCGGCGCCCTGGGCCCGGGCGGCCACCGCCTGTACACCGACGTCGGCGGCACCGTCCGGGTGGAGATCACCGACTCGGGCGCCGCCCACCTCCTGACCGGCGGCACACTGCCGGTGCCGGACACCCCCGTCCACGCCCAGCCGCTGCCGACGGCTCCGCGGCAGCGCCTCCTCGCCCGGCTCCCCCGGCCGGCCGGCCCCGCCGCCGATCCGGTATCAGGCCGGGCGGGCGCGGGTCGGGCTCCGGGCCACGGGTAGCCGCCGTGACGCCACCCCGGCTCACTCGCCGCCGCTTCCGGCCCCGCCGCTGCCGCTGCCGGGCAGGAACTCCTGGATCTTCGCCTTGAATCCCTGCTTCACCATGGCGCCCCGGTCGCTGTCGCCGTGCACGACCGCCGAGGCGGCGGCGGTGACCTGGTCGAGGGTGGCGTGCGGCGGGATCGGCGGGACGGCCGGGTCGGTGCGGAAGTCGATGACGAACGGCCGGTCGGCCGCGAGGGCCTGGCGCCAGACCTGTTCGACCTCGGCCGGGTCCTCCACCCGTGCGCCGTACAGGCCGAGCTGGACGGCGAAGTCCGCGTACCGCACGTCCGGGAGGTGCTGGGAGGGCTCGAACCGGGGGGCGCCCTGCATGGCGCGCATCTCCCAGGTGACCTGGTTGAGGTCCTGGTTGTTCAGCACGGCCACGACCAGGCGCGGGTCGGACCACTGCCGGTAGTACTCGGCGGCGGTGATCAGTTCGGCCAGGCCGTTCATCTGCATCGCGCCGTCGCCGACGATCGCGATGGCCGGCCGGTCGGGGTGGGCGAACTTCGCCCCGATCACGTACGGGACGCCCGGTCCCATGGTGGCCAGGGTGCCCGACAGGGAGCCGCGCATCGTGCCGCGCATCCGCAGGTGCCGGGCGTACCAGTTGGCGGCGGAGCCGGAGTCGGCGGCGAGGATCGCGTTGTCGGGCAGCAGGCCGTCCAGGGCGTGCACCACGTGCTCGGGGTTGATCGGGTCGGCGGCGACGGCGGCGCGCCGCTGCATCACCTCCCACCAGCGGGCGGTGTTGTCCTCGACCGTCTCCCGCCAGGACCGGTCCTCCTTGCGCTTCAGCAGCGGCAGCAGCCGGGCCAGCGACTCGGCGGCGTCGCCGACCAGGTTGACCTCGAACGGGTAGCGCAGCCCCACCATCGACGGGTCGGCGTCGATCTGCACGGCCCGGGCCTTGCCGAACTCGGGGAGGAACTGCGTGTACGGGAAGCTGGAGCCGACGACGAGCAGGGTGTCGCAGTCGCGCATCATCTCGTAGGACGGCCGGGTGCCCAGCAGCCCGATCGAGCCGGTCACGTACGGGAGGGTGTCGGGCAGCACGTCCTTGCCGAGCAGGGCCTTGGCCACGCCCGCGCCGAGGAGTTCGGCGAGCTGCTCGACCTCGGCGCGGGCGCCGCGGGCGCCCTGGCCGACCAGCACCGCGACCCGCTCCCCCGCGTTGAGGATCTCCGCGCACCGGGCGAGGTCGTCGTCCGCGGGGACCGCGGCGTAGCGGGCGACGCCGAGGCTGGAGGGGACCGTCCTGAAGGCGTGGGCGGGCGGTTGGTGGTCCAGCTCCTGCACGTCGGCCGGGACGATCACCGCCGTCACCGTGCGGCTGGTGGCGGCGATCCGCATCGCCCGGTCGAGGACGTTCGGCAGTTGCTCCGGCACGGTGACCATCTCGCAGAACGCGGAGGCGACGTCCTTGTGGAGCGAGAGGAGGTCCACCTCCTGCTGGAACGAGCCGCCCATCGCGCTGCGGTCGGTCTGGCCCACGATCGCGACGACCGGGACGTGGTCGAGCTTGGCGTCGTACAGGCCGTTCAGCAGGTGGATCGCGCCGGGCCCCGAGGTGGCGGCGCACACGCCCGTGCGGCCGGAGAACTTCGCGTACCCGACGGCCTCGAACGCGGCCATCTCCTCGTGCCGGGCCTGGACGAACTGCGGCTTGTCGTCGGCCCGTCCCCAGGCCGCCAGCAGCCCGTTGATGCCGTCGCCGGGGTAGGCGAAGACGTGCTCCACCTCCCATTCCCGCAGGCGCTGGAGGATGTGGTCCGAGACCTTCATCTGCGTGTGCTCCGTTCGCAGTTCGGTGCGCCGGGTGTCTCGCCGGCGGGAGAGCGGGAAGTCCCTCGGCGGGGCGTCTCACCCGTCGGGGCGGTCCGAAACAGGGCGGCGGTGCGGCGCTCAGGGCCGTTCGTCCTCCGGCCAGGTGCTGGTGTCGCGGGGCCGGACGTACGGCTCCTCGTCGCTCGGCAGGCCGCCCTCGACGGCGCGTTCGCGGGAGAGCTCGGCGTCGAACTCCAGGCCGAGCAGGACGGCGAGGTTGGAGATCCACAACCAGACGAGGAAGACCACCACACCGGCCAGGGTGCCGTAGGTCTTGTTGTACGAGGCGAAGTTCGCGACGTACAGGGCGAAGCCGGCCGAGGCCGCCAGCCAGAGCGCGACCGCGAGCACGCTGCCGGGCGATATCCAGCGGAACCCGCGGTCGCGCACGTTGGGCGCGGCCCAGTACAGCAAAGCGATCATCAGCACCACCAGCAGCACCAGGACGGGCCACTTGACGAACGACCACACCGTCAGCGCGGTGCTCCCGATGCCCAGCGCCCGCCCGCCCCGGTCGGCCAGCGGACCGGTGAACACCACGATCACGGCGCTCGCCGCCAGCATCGCCATCAGCAGCAGCGTCAGCCCGAGGCGCAGCGGCGTGGTCTTCCACACCGGACGGCCCTCGCGGATGTCGTACACCGCGTTGGCCGAGCGGATGAACGCCGCCACGTACCCGGAGGCCGCCCACAGCGCGGCCGCCAGCCCGACGACCATCGCGACCGTGCTGGTGGCGCCGCTGTTGCGGAGCTGGTTCACGGCGTTGCGCAGGATGTCCCGGGCGGGGCCGGGGGCGAGGTCCTGGAGGTTGTCCAGGACGGACGTGGTGGCGGACTGCCCGACGACGCCGAGCACCGACACCAGGACGAGCAGCGCGGGGAAGATCGCCAGGACGCCGTAGTAGGTCAGGGCCGCCGCCCGGTCGGGCAGTTCGTCGTCGAGGAACTCCTTGCCGGTCCGGCGCACCACCGCCCACCAGGAGCGCCGGGTCAGCTCACCGGGCTCGTCCGGCGCCGCCGCCTCGACCCGGGCGCTCGGGCCGGGGCGGTCTGTACGGTCGTGGTCCCCGGCGGGGTCTTCGCGGCTGAAGTGGGATGTCATGCCGTGCGTCTGTCCACGACACGCGCGGTGATGCACGGACCGGGGTGTCCGGAAGCCGGAGCGGACGGCGGACCGCGGACGGCGGCCGTTCTGCCGCCCACCGGGCGACGCGGGCGCCGCGCCCGGCGCTGCGCGGCGGTGACCGGCCGCACGGACGGCAGGGTGAACGGTGTGACGATGCTGACCCGCCGCGGTGCCGGCGCGCTGCTGCTCGGGTGGCTGACCGCCGTCTCGCCGCCGCTGTCCGCGGTCGCGGCCGTGGACGGCGGCGCGGGCCGGCCGGGCGCCGCCGAGCGGATCGCGCCCGGCGTGGAGTACCGGGCGTTCTCGGTCCCGGGTCCGCACGGGAGCACCCGGGTGCACGTGCTGACGGTCGACCTGCGCCGCGGGGTCCGGGCCGGGCTGCTGTACCCCGGGGCGGTGGCGGCCCGGCGGGCGGTGTCCCGGATGGTCGAGGAGCAGGGCGCCGTGGCCGGGATCAACGGGGACTTCTTCGACATCGACGAGCGGCAGCACCCGGGTGTCGAGGCGACCGGCGCCGCCTCGGGGCCCGCGGTGCTGGCCGGGCGGGCGCTCAAGGCGGCGGTGCCGCAGGGGCAGCGTTTCGGCTGGGCCCCGCCGCCGGGCGACACCAGCCGGGACGTGGTCGGCGTCGGGGTGGACGGTGTCGCGCGCACCGGCCAGCTCACCCTGCGCGGCCGGCTGCGGACCCGTGGGGGCAGCCTGCCGCTGGGCGGCCTCGACCAGTACGCCCTGCCGGTGGGCTCGATCGGCGTGTTCACCCCGCAGTGGGGGCCGCCCTCGCGGGCCCGCGCCGTCTGCGGCACCGACCTGGTCCGGGCCGCACCCTGCACCGGCGACAGCCACGAACTGACGGTCCGGGCGGGCCGAGTGGTGTCCGTCGCGGACCGGCCGGGGAGCGGGGCCCTGCCCGCGGGCACCCTGGTGCTGCTCGGCCGGGAGGGCGGCGCCGAAGCCCTGCGCCGGCTGGGCGTCGGCACCGCGGTCGAGGTGGACTACCGGCTCACCTCCGACGGACCGGTGCCGTTCACCTTCGCGCTGGGCGCCTATCCGCTGCTGCGCGGCGGCCGGCCGCTGCCCGGCCTGGACACGGCGGCGGCCCTGCCGCGCTCGGCGGTCGGACTCGCCGACGGGGGGCACGTCCTGCGGCTGCTGTCCACCGACGGCCGCGAGGGCGACTCGACCGGGCTGACCCTGAGCGAACTCGCCGAAGTGCTGCGCTCGCTGGACTGCGAGGAGGCGTCCTACCTGGACGGCGGGGCGTCCGCCACCCTGGCCACCCGGGACCCCGGCAGCGGCCGCGTCACCGTCCGCAACCACCTGGACCACGACACGGAACGCGAGGTTCCCAACGGCATCGCGGTGTTCGCCCGCTGAGCCGGCCGCCGCGCAGATCGACGGCGGGCCCTGCGCCGCGGACGTCGGCCGGATCGGGACCGAGGTCGAGCCGCCCGCCGGACGGGGCCGGTCAGGCGATCTCCGTCGCGGCCTCCTCCAGGAACGCCTCGACGGCCTGCCGGCACACCGCGCTCAGCCGGGCGGAGTCGGCCTCGTCCCCGGCCTCCCCCAGCGGCCAGTGCGAGTCGAACGCGGCGCGCGCCGCGTCCCGCACCCGGCTGCTCCCGGTCACCAGGATCACCCGGAACAGCGCCTGGCGGGCCGCCGACCGGGCTTCGAAGACCAGCGCCCGTACGGGCTCCGCGTCCTGGTCCGGCCGCCGTCGCTGGGTGTGCCAGCGGTTCAGCTGGACCCGCGACAGCTCGGCCATCGCGGCCGCGAATCCGCTGTAGGCCTCGACCCGCTGGGCCCTGATGTAGCCGTCCCGGCCGCTGCGTTCGGCCCGGCCGGCCAGCCGGAACTGCAGGAACGACGTCAGACCTGCGCCGAGCAGTGTGCCGAGCACGGCCACCGCGGCGGTTGTTGTTTCCCCCACCGGACCATCAAAGCACGCGCCCGGCCGCCACCCGGTGCGGGTGACGAACGGGAGCGCGAGCCGGATCAGGTGTGGGCGCCGGGTCAGCCGTGGCGGGTGGAGGCGCAGCGCAGGCAGGTCCGCGCCGCCGTGCGCACGTCGAGCCGGTCCGGGGCGATCGGCTCGCCGCACTCCTCGCAGCGCCCGTACACGCCGTCCTCCAGCCGCTGTGCGGCGTGGTCGAGTTCTGCGCGGAGTTCCCGGGCCTGGGCCAGCAGCGCGGCGACGTGCGAGCGTTCGAAGGCGGTGCTGGAGCCCTCCGGGTCGTGCTCGTCGTCGACCGCGACGTCCGCGTTGGCCTCGACGATCTGCGCGAAGTCCCGTTCCAGGCCGGTGATCCGGGCGTCCGCGAGGGCACGCTCGGCCGCCAGCCGCCGTGCGACCGCCGCGTGCTCCGCTGCGGGGACACCGTCCTCGCGGTGCGAGTCCTCCATCGTCGGCAAGAACGCCGGGGGCCGGCCCGCCATTCCGCTCAGCGCGGCCGGCGGGCGCCGGAACGGCCGGCGGAGCCCGAGGGGCCGTGGCCTTCGAGCAGGTGGACGCGGCACTGTCCGGAGCCGGCCTCGGCCGGTGCAGGACCGGCGGGGGTCGCCCGGCCCGGGGCACCCGGTGCAGCGTGCACGCCCCGGACCACCCCCCACCTGTGCCCGGCCCGGGCTGATCCCGGGCGGACGGCGAGGCCGGGCGGGGGCGCGGCCGGGCAGGTGTCAGGCGACGGTGAGGACGATCTTCCCGGAGGTGCCGCCCTTCTCTGCGGTGCGGTGGGCGTCCGCGGCCCGCTCCAGCGGGAAGGAGGGGCCCATCAGCGGGCGCAGCCGCCCGGTCCGGACCAGGTCGTTGATCGCCAGCAGCCCGGTGCGGTCCGGCTGGACGAGCATGAAGCCGGCCCTGATGCCCCGCTCGGCGGCTTGCGGAATGACGGCGTCCTCCTCCGGGGAGGGCAGCGAGACGAGCGTGCCGCCGTCCCTGAGGGTGGCGAGGCCCGCGGCGGTGTTGGCGCCGCCGAGGCTGTCGAGCACGAAGTCGACGTCGCGGACGACGGTGTTGACGTCGACCGCGGTGTAGTCGAGCAGTTCGTCGGCGCCGAGGGTGCGCAGGGTGTCGTGGTGGGCCGTGCGGGCGGTGGCGATCACGTGCGCCCCGAGCGACGCGGCGATCTGGACGGCGAGGTGGCCGACGCCGCCGGCCGCCGCGTGGATCAGGACCCGCTGGCCGGCCCGCACCCGGCCGACGTCCACCAGGGCCTGCCGGGCGGTGAGGCCGGCGAGCGGCAGCGCGGCGGCCTCGGCGTGGCTCAGCTCGGCGGGCTTGCGGGCGAAGTGCCGGGCGGGGGCGGCGACGTACTCGGCGTAGGCGCCGGCCGGGGCGGGGAAGAGCGGCATCCCGTACACCTCGTCGCCGGGCTGGAACAGCCGTACGCCGAGGCCGACGGCCTCCACGACGCCCGAGACGTCCCAGCCGAGCACGAACGGGGGCGTGCCGAGGAACGCACCGTGCTCGCGGGTCTTCCAGTCGATCGGGTTGACGCCGGCGGCGTGGGTGCGGACCAGGATCTCGCCGACGCCGGGCTCGGGGCGCTCGATCTCGGCGAGGCGAAGCACCTCGGGGCCGCCGAGGGTGTGCTGGGTGACGGCGCGCATGGTCGTGCTCATGGGAGTCCTTCCGGGGTGGTTCTTCGTTCCGGTGTCCACCCTCCGGCAGGCGGCGACGGCGCACCAGTGGCCCGATGGCCATGATGTGAAAGAATCGGGCCATGCACCGCATCGTCGTTCTCGCCCTCGACCAGGTCTATCCGTTCGAGCTGGGCATCCCGGCCCGGGTCTTCGCGATCGCCCGCACCCCCGGCGGGGAGCCGGCGTACGAGGTGGTGGTCTGCACCGTCGACGGCGGCCCGGTGCGCACCAACGGCGGGTTCGGGGTGACCGTCGACCACGCGGCCGGGGTGCTGGCGACGGCCGACACGGTGATCGTCCCGCCGTTCTCGCCGCCGCACCAGGTCTACCGGGACGGCACCCTGCCGGGGCCCGTCGCCGAGGCGCTGGCCCTGGTCAGGCCGGGGACGCGACTGGTCACCATCTGCGCGGCCACGTACGTGCTGGCCGCCGCCGGACTGCTCGACGGGCGCCCGGCCACCACCCACTGGGCGTTCACGGAGTCGTTCCGCACGCTCTTCCCGCGGGTGCGACTCGATCCGAAGGTGCTCTTCGTGGACGACGGCGACGTCCTCACCTCTGCGGGCGCGGCGGCCGGGATCGACCTGTGCCTGCACATCCTGCGTCAGGACCTGGGCAGCGAGGAGGCCAACCGGGTCGCCCGGCACTGCGTGGTGCCCCCGTGGCGGGACGGCGGCCAGGCCCAGTACATCGAACGCCCGGTGCCGCAGTCGTCCGTCGCCACCACCGGCCCGACCCGCGCCTGGGCGCTGGACCACCTCGGGCGGCAGCTGCCGCTGGCGGAGCTGGCCGCGCACGCCTCGCTCAGCGTCCGCACGTTCACCCGCCGCTTCCGCGACGAGGTCGGGCTGAGCCCCCAACAGTGGCTCGCCCAGCAGCGCGTCGCCCTCGCGCGATCGCTGCTGGAGACCACCGACCTGCCGGTGGACGCGATCGCGCACCGGTGCGGCTTCGGCACCGGCACCTCGCTCCGCCAGCACTTCCACGCCGTGGTCGGCGTCCCGCCCCTGGCGTACCGGCGCACCTTCCGGGCGCAGGAGCCGGCCGCCTCGTAGGCCCTGCCCGGTCCACCTCGGTCCACCTCGGTCACGGAGCGTCATCACCCGTTTGCGCGCGCCGCGGTCCGGCGGGACGATGAAGGCGGGGCGGGCCGCTCCCCTGCGCCAGCCTGATCACCGAGGAGGCGGCAGGTCATGACGGAATTCGATCCCGGACCGCCGGAGCAGCTCGCCGGCCTGTTCGCGCAGGTGCCCGACCCACCGGTCCGGTCGGCGTTCTGGTTCGACTGGGGCCCGGTGTTCTACCGCGGCAGGCTCGACGGGTCGGCCCGGGTGCTGGTCGTGGCCTCGGACCCGGGGCCGACCGAGCGGATCGCCGGGCGCAGCCTGGTCGGCAACGCCGGGCAGCGCGTGCAGGGCTTCCTGGCCAAGCTCGGTCTGACCCGCTCCTACGTCTGCCTGAACGGGTGGGCGTACGCGGTGCACCCGAGCCAGGCCCTCGCGATGAAGGAACGGCTGGCCGAGCCCGCGCAGGCGAAGTGGCGCAACGCCGTGTTCGACCTGGCGACCGGTGGGCAGCTCCAGGCCGTGGTGGCGATGGGCTTCATGGCGCAGGAGGCGGTGCGGCTGTGGACCGGGCGGCCCGCGGTGGAGCTGGTCGAGGTGCCCCATCCGTCCAGCCACGACACCGCGGCGCTGCTGGACGGCTGGCGGGCCGCGGTCACCCGGCTGCGTACGGTCGTCTCGCCGGACACGGACGGTGACAACACCGGGCCCGGCTACGGAGACGTCTTCACGGAGTCGGACTACGGCGCCGTCCCCCGCCGCGACCTGCCGTTCGGCGCACCCGCGTTCCTGGGCGACGACGCCTGGGTGCGCGCCACGCCCGGCGGGGCGCAGAACTCGGTCGGCCGACCCTCGCCCGACGACGGCCACACCCTGGTCTGGAAGGCGCCGGGCTGATGGCGGTCGTGCTGCGCGGCACGGTCGTCACCTTCGACGCCGAGCACCGGATCCTCGACCCGGGGGCCGTGTACGTCGGCGACGACGGTCGCCTGGCCGGGGTGCTCACGGTGGACCAGGCGCCGCCCGCGGGGTTCTCCGGGGCGCCGAGGATCGACACCGGGGCGCTGATCCTCCCGGGCCTGGTCGACCTGCACAACCACATCGCCTACAACACGCTGCCGCTCTGGGAGGCGGTCGGCGTCCCGTACCTGCACCACGACCGCTGGGTCGGCGAGACGGACCCGCCCGCCTACGCCACGTCGGTGACCTGGCCCGCCAAGGTGCTCGGGCGGGCCGCGCCCGAGGCGCTGATCAAGTACGCCGAGGTGAAGGCGCTGATCGGGGGGACCACCTCGATCCAGGGCGCGCCCCGCTCGACCCGCCCGGTGGACGGCTGGCTGCTGCGGATCATCGACAACGAGAAGCTTCCGGCCGGTACCGACATGGTGATGACGGCCGCCCTCCAGCTGGACGCCGAGGTGCTGCGCGAGGACCGGGCGCCACGGCTCGACGGCACCCGCGTACTGATCTACCACGTCGCGGAGGGCAGGCCCGGGACGATCGTGCACCGCGAGTTCGAGGAGCTCGAACCGTGTCTGAAGCCGGGCCTGATCGGCGTGCACGGAACGGCGCTGGACGGCGCGGACTTCCGGCACTGGCACGACGCGGTGGCGGGGATCGACGACGCGGAGCGGGCGACCGTGGTGTGGTCGCCGTTCTCCAACTACTGGCTGTACCACGGCACGACGGACGTGGCCGAGGCCGACCGGGCGGGCCTGCGGATCGCGCTCGGCTCCGACTGGTCGCCGTCCGGCACCAAGCACGTGCTGGGCGAGCTCAAGGTCGCCGACGCCGTCAACCGCCATGAGTTCGACGGGCACTTCGGCGACCGCGACCTGTGCGACATGGTCACCGCCAACCCGGGCGACGCACTGGCGACCGCCTGGGGGCCGCAGGTCGGGCGGCTGCAGGACGGCAGTGCCGCGGACCTGCTGGTGCTCGAACGCCACGATCCGGCCGCGGACCCGTACCGCAACCTGATCGGCGCCACCGAGCGGCACATCGGCCTGGTCCTGGTGCGCGGCCGCCCGTTCTACGGGACGGCCGCGCTGATGGCCGCGGCCGGCGCGACGGACGCCGACCCGATCACGACGGCCGGCCGGCCGCGGCGCGTGGTGGTGCGCCGGCCGGACCGGACCGACGCCCGGCTGGACTGGCCCGGGGTCCTGGGTGCGCTCGAAACGGTCCACGCGGACCCGGCCGCCGCCTGGCGCGACTCGCAGGCCGCCCTCACCGCCTGGAGCGGGACGCTCGACGACCGCGAGGCGCCGCTCGTCCTGCTGGGCGACATGCCGGAGGGCAGCTCCGACGCGTTCGCCGGGGCCGACGCGCCCCCGCCGGGTCTGGTCGTGCCGCGCCCGGACGCGCTGACCCACGACGCGGCGTACTTCGCCGCCGTGGCCCGCAGCGGTGTGCCCCAGCTCCAGCACCTCGCCGCCTACTACGCCTGAGGTCCCGGCGGCACGCCCGCGCGGCGGCCGGGGGGCTCAGTCGACCAGTACGCCCGGGTTGAGCAGGCCCTGCGGATCGAGGGCTCGCTTGGCCGCCCGCAGCGCGAGCGCGAAGGGTTCGGGACGCTGGCGGTCGTAGCCGGGGCGGTGGTCGCGGCCGACGGCGTGGTGGTGGGTGATGGTGGCCCGGTGGCGGTGCAGCACCTCGGTCGCGACGGCCTTGAGGTCGTCCCAGACGGCGACCTCCGAGCCCGGGCGGCCCGCCGCGAGAACGGTGAAGTACGGTGCGGCACCGTCCGGATAGACATGGGTGAGGCGGCAGTTGACGAGCGCCGGGTGACCGGTGGCCCGGTGCGCGGCGGCGCCCACCTCGGCCCGGACGGCCTCGATCAGGGCGGGCAGCCGGTCCCAGGTGGTCGCGGTCTCGAAGGTCTCCGCCACCGCGCCCATCCGGGCCAGGCCGTCGCGCACGTACGGCATCCGCAGGAAGGCCGCGCGCCAGGCGTCGACGGCCCCGCCGGCCGGCTCGCCGCGCCCGGGGGCCGGTTCGCCGCCGAGTCCGCCGTGGTCACGCGCGAGGGCGACGGCCCGGGCGAGGCGGTCGTCGACCGGGGCGAAGGCCGACTCGAAGCCGAGCACGAGCACCGCCGAGCCGTCCTTGGAGGCGCCGGACAGCGCGGCCTCACCCGCGTCCAGCAGCCGGCAGTTGGCCGGGGCGAGGTCGGACTGCGCGACGGTCCGTACCGCGTTCAGCGCCCGGCCGAGGTCCCGGTAGGCCAGGGCGGCGGAGGCCCGGTACCGGGGACGGTCCTGGAGCCGCATCCAGGCTTCGGTGATCACCCCCAGCGCGCCCTCGGAGCCGAGGAAGAACCGGTCGGGCGAGGGACCGGCGCCGGAGCCCGGCAGCCGCCACGACTCGCCGGTGCCCGCCGGGGCGACCACCCGCAGCGACTCGGTGAAGTCGTCGATGTGGGTGGGCCCGGTGGCGTAGTGACCGCCGGCCCGGGTGGCGAGCCAACCGCCGAGGCTGGAGAACTCGAAGCTCTGCGGGAAGTGACGCAGGGTCAGGCCGTGCGGGCGCAGCCGGTCCTCCAGGGCCGGGCCGAGCACACCGGCCTGGATCCGGGCGGCGCGGCTCTCCGGGTCGACCTCCAGCACCCGGTCCATCGCTCCCAGGTCGAGGGAGAGCACCGTGCGGTGCGCGTCGCCCCGGTACTCCACGCCGCCGGTCACCGACGTCCCGCCGCCGTACGGGACCACGGCGGCGCCCTCGCGCCCGGCCCAGTCGAGGAGGTCGGCCACGTCCTGCTCGCGGGCGGGGCGGGCCACCAGGTCGGGCAACCGGCCGGGCCGCCCCCGCAGGGCCCGCATCACGTCGCGGTAGGCCTTGCCCATGGCGTGCGAGGCGCGCGCGTCCGGGTCGGCGGTGAGCAGGTGCGCCAGCGTCCGCGGTATCCGGACGGCCGGGGCCGCGACCCCGAGGTCGGCGACCCGGGGCACGGGGAGCGGGCGCGGCAGGGTGCCGGGAAGCAGGGCGCCGAGCGCGGTGCACTCGGCGTCGCCGAGCTGTGCGTCGGCCCAGCCCCAGCCCCACCACGAGCGGGCGCGGGGCAGCGGGTTCGCGGGATCGGTCATGGTGTGCGGCTCCTCGGGGAAGCTGAACTTACCTAGGGGTAAATTACCTTAGGGTAAGATCTCGTCCCGTGACCACCACCCGGAGCAGAGCGGGCACCAAGGGCGTCCCGCGGGCCCACCGTGAACAGCAGATCCTCGCCGCCGCCACCACCGAGTTCGGCCGCCGCGGCTACGAGGGCGCCTCACTCGCCGCCATCGCCGAGCGGGTCGGCGTCACCAAGACGCTGCTGCACCAGTACTTCGGCGCCAAGCAGGACCTCTACCTCGCCTGCCTCGCCCCCGTCGGGGAGCGGCTGCTGGGCGCGATGCGCGCGGCCATGCCGGACGGCGCCGGCGCGCCGGACGCCCCGCTCGCCGTGCTGCGCGCCGTCTTCACCGCCCTGGACGGCGCCCGGGAGGGCTGGTTCGTGCTCTATGACACCTCCCTGCCCCCCGACGGCGAGGCCGCCCGCGCCGCCGGGGAGTACCGCTCGGCCATCGACCGCCTCGCGGCGAGCGGCTCCGCCGACGTCCTGCGCGCCGCCGCCCCGCCCGGCCCCGCCGACCCCCTCGACGCGGACGCCCTCAGCTACGCCTGGCGCGGCCTGGTCACCGCCCTGGTGCACTGGTGGATCCGCCACCCCGACCAGTCCCCCGACGCCATGGCCCAACGCTGCGTCCGCCTCTTCGCGGTCGCCGGCACGGTCTTCGGGCGCGCCTAGGGCCTGCGCGTCCGGTCGATCGTGCCGGACAGGGCCTAGAAGGCTCGTGAAGATCTTGCTGAGGGGCTGTCTGGCTGCGGGCCGGGCGGCCCCTTCTGGTTATGCGCTGGCGGGGGTGAGGTGCCAGGT
>NZ_JBIURH010000070.1:0-27516 GCF_044740765.1 Kitasatospora sp. NPDC088346 | reverse complement strand
GTCAAGGCCGGCCTCACCAAGTAACCGGCCCCCGCACGGCCCACCGCCCCGCCACCCACACCCCGGGAGGCGGGGCACAGGCATGCCCGGAACCGACCGCCCGAGAACGGTCAGCGGGCCGTGAAGACCGATTCGCCGAACTCCGCGACGACGGTGAAGCCGAGGCGCCGGTAGAGCTCCAGTGCCGTGGTGTTGTCGGCCCGGACGTTGAGTCCGATGTGGTCGACGCTGCGTGCCAGCTGCCGGCAGAGCGCGGCGACGCAGGCGGCCGCCGCGCCGCGGCCCCGCAGGGCGGGATGTGTGGTGACGTTGCCGATGGCCGCCACCCGCTGGGCGGGGGAGTGGACGTGGACGCCGGCGACGGCGATCAGCCGGCCGTCGTGCCGGGCACCGACGTACTGGCCGGTGGCGAGCATCCGCTCGTCGAACCAGTTGCCGGGGTAGCTCTCCTCGAACAGGGCGGTGAGCTCGGGAAGGTCGTCGGCCCGCAGTGGCACGGGGGCCCATGCGCCGTCCGGGTGCGCGTCGACACGCTCCGGGTCGGTGAGCGCCATCCTGAGCAGGACCGCGTGGTGCTCCGTCGCGTAGAACGGGTCGAGGATCTTCTCCGCGCCGCCGCTCAGGTGCCCGAAGAAGCGCCGGGGCAGCATCGGCAGCAGTGCCCGGAGGAGGTCTTCCAGTTCGGCCGCCCCGTCGGTGCGGGCGAAGGCGAGCAGGGTCGGGATGTCCCCGACCCCGTAGAGCAGCGCGGCCGGGCCGTCGTCCGTCAGCGTGTACCAGCTGGTGTGCGGCCACAGGAGGTCGTCGAGGTCGCCGAGTTCGAAGAGGTGGAGTTCCGGGTCGCGGTGGAACCGCGCGGCGAGGACGGATCGGTCGTGGAGGCTGAGCAGGGGCATCGGCTCAGCGTACGGCGGTGCCCGCCACCCCGGTTCGTGGGGGTGGCGGGCACCGCCGGCCGGGCGCGGGGCGCCGGACTGTCGGTGTCAGGCGCCGAGCGTCCACTTCTGGTTGCCGCCGCCCGTGCAGGTCCAGAGCTGGACCGGGGTGCTGTCCGCCGCGTTGTTGCCGGTCACGTCCAGGCACTTGTTCGCGTTCAGGTTGACCACGTCGTGGGTGGCCGTGTTGTACGTCCAGCGCTGGGCGCCGGTGCCGTTGCAGTCCCACAGCTGGACCCGCGTCCCGTCGGCGGTGCCGCTGCCCGAGGCGTCGAGGCACTTGCCGAGTGCCCGGATCGACCCGTCGGTGCCCACCGTCCAGCGCTGTGCGCCGGTCCCGTTGCAGCCGTACAGCTGGACCTGGGTCCCGTTGGCGGTGCCGGCGGCGGCCACGTCGAGGCACTTGCCGGCCAGACCGGTGAGGGCGCCGGTGCTGCCGCCACCTGTGGAGGTGGTGACCCGGACGTAGTCGACGACCAGCTGCTGCGGAAAGGCGGTGGAGCCGTCGGGGTCGCCCGGCCAGTAGCCGCCGACCGCGAGGTTGAGGATCAGGAAGAACGGCTTGTTGAACGCCCAGCTCCGGCCGCCGAGGTCGGCGGGGGTGCGGCGCTGGTAGACCGCGCCGTCCACGGACCAGGTGATGGAGTCCGGTGCCCAGTCGACCGCGAAGGTGTGGAAGGCGTCGGCGAACGCCTGCCCGCCGGGCAGGGTGTACCCGGCGCCGATGCCACCGCTCCCGGAGTAGCCGGGGCCGTGGATGGTGCCGTGGACCGTGCCGGGTTCGAAACCGACGTTCTCCATCACGTCGATCTCGCCGCTGTTCGGCCAGCCGACCTGGCCGATGTCGTTGCCGAGCATCCAGAACGCCGGCCACATGCCCTGGCCGCGCGGGATCTTCATCCGGGTCTCGACGTGGCCGTACGCCTGGGTGAACCGGCCGGAGGTGTTGAGCCGCGCCGAGGTGTACTGGCAGGTGCCGTACCAGCACTGGTAGTTGGCCGGGTTCTCGCGGCGCGCGGTGATCACCAGGTGGCCCTGGCCGTCCAGTGCGGCGTTGCGGTTGCCCGCGGTGTAGTACTGCCGCTCGTGGTTGTTGACGTTGTCGCCGGTCTCCACCTGCCAGCGGCCGCCGTCCACGGCGGATCCGGCGGCGCCGTCGAAGTTGTCCTCGAAGTTGGTCGCCTGGATGCCGAGTTGGTCCTGAGCGGCCAGGCCGGCTCCCTGCGCCTGCCGGGCCTGGGGGCCCGCCGAGGCGGTGGCCGCCGGGGCGGGTGTCGAGCCGAGTGCGGTGACCAGGCCGGCGACCACAAGAACTGTGGCCCAGATCGGTCGTCGACGTGTTCCTGCGAGCATGGGTGATCGCCTCGATCCGTGCGGGTGGGTACGCCAACCAGCAGGTGGCAATGGGGGATTGAAGGTCGGGCCGGGCTGGCCGGGATTCGCGGCCGGTCCAGACCTTTCTTCAGGAAGTGAACTCTGATGACGAATCCCTGTCAATGTTCTGGACAGGGAGTGCATACAGAGGTCGGTCAAGCTCCACTTCCTGAACCCGGTGGTGCCCCGGCCCGGCCGCGCCGGCCGTCGCCACCCTCCGTCAGAAGGCCGGACCCGGGCACCCCGTGGGCCGATGATCGGCCCGGTGGCCCATCCACACCACGATGTCGCACACCCGCAGCGCGCTCACCGTGCCGGGCAGGGCCGCGGCGGTGCGCAGGTCGAGGAGGTGTCGGTGCAGGGCCCGGCCGTCGGCGGCGAGCGCGTCCCGCAGCGACAGCCAGAACGACGCCGGCCGGCCGACGGCGCAGCGCACCACCCGGTCGTAGACGGGCAGCAGGCGGGGGCGCTTGCGGGCGAGCAGCTTGCCGGCGGTCACCCCACCGCCGGCCAGGTGCTCGAACCGGGCACCGGTGAACCCGTTCCCCCCGATCCCGGCGTAGCGCCGCAGGTCGGCCACCGCCCCGGGACGGGACAGCAGGGCCCGCAGCCGTTCGCCGAAGGGGGTCGCGGACGGGTCCGGGATCGCCACGCTCCGTACCGTACCAGCCCTCGTCCACAGGGCAGTTGGCGTTCCGGCAGGAGCCGTCGGGCGGCGACGTTCCACGAACCGGTCCGGCAGATGGTGCAGTGGGGCATCCGGGGGGACACCGCCCACTCCCGAGATGCGCACCAGCTGGTCGCGGCGCGGACGGTCGCGGGAACTGGTCGGGTTGGCCGCCCCCCCGCACTGGAGCCCACCCCCGCACTGGAGCCCGCCGGCACGCCGTTCCGCGGGGGGTCGAAGGGGTGGTGGCAGGATGGCCGCCATGGCGAACACCACCGGCGCGACACCGGGCCCCGACGTGGACGCGGCGCGGACGGTCCACACGATCACGGTCACGCTGACCGGCTCCGAGCCACCGATCTGGCGCCGTCTGGAGGTTCCTTCGTCGAGCACCCTGCGCGAGCTGCACGAGGTGCTCCAGGCGGCGGTCGGCTGGGAGGACCACCACCTGTGGGTCTTCGACACCCCGCTCGGCCGCTTCGGCGCCGCCGACCGGGAGCTGGGGATCCGGGACGCCGCCGGTACGAGACTCGGCCGGGTCGCGCAACGACCCGGCGACCGGATCCGCTACACGTACGACTTCGGCGCCGACTGGCACCACGACGTCGCGGTCGAGGCGGTCGGGGAGGCCGAGCCGGGTGTGGCGTACCCCCGGTGCGTCGACGGTGCCCGGGCCTGCCCGCCGGAGGACTGCGGTGGCATCGAGGCCTACCGGTACCTCGTGGAGGTGCTGGCCGACCCCGCGCACGACGAGCACGACGAGCAACTGGAGTGGCTCGGCCTGGACGCGGCGCAGGACTTCGACCCCGCGGCGTTCGAACCCGCCGCCGCGGACCGGGCGCTGGCCGGCCGTGCGCGCGTCCTGACCGGGAACTGACCGCGCGCCACGCGCCACCGCATCGGCCGCCCCCGCCCGGGCGCCGCCCCACCCGCCCGGCGCCGAACGGGCGAACTCTCCTGCGTCCGGCCCGCATCCAGCTGTCGGCCGCCCCGCCGGTCCCTAGTCTGCCAATCGGCGCCGCGGGTGGTGCCGGCGCAGCGGTGCGCGAGGGCGGCGTGGCGAGAGGGCGACACGTGGGACGAGGAATGCGAGTCGTTCGAGGGGACCGGTCCCGGCGATGGTGACGATCGCGATCGCCGCTCTGGGACTCCTGGGGCCGGGCGCCGCGGACCCGTCCACACCCGCCCCGGCCGCCGCCGGGCCCGCTGTGGACCGTCACACGCCGGTGGTGATGTCGGTGATGTCTTCGCCGAGTTGGTTCAGGGGCACCGACGGCTGCTTCCACCTGCTCTACGAGCTGCAGTTGACCAACGGCTGCGCGCGGCCCGTCACCGTCACCTCGGTCAGCGTCCAGGATGTGGACCGCGGGCGCACGGTCGAGGAGCTGGACGGGGTCCGACTGGCGGAGTCGATGTCGCTGATGTCCCTTCCGGCCGAGCCGACGACGACCCTCCCGGGCTCGGCGACCGGCGTCGTCTGGTTCGACGTCGGATTTCGCGACCGGCCGGGGATCCCGGCCCGGATCAGCCACACCCTGACCGTCACCGTGCCACCGGTCGCGCCGACCGCGACCGCGACCGCGGCCGCGACCTCGGTCACCGACTCCGGCGCCGGCGCGGCGGTGGACACCCGCCCGCCGGTCGAGCTGGGCCCGCCGCTGCTCGGCCCGGGCTGGATCGCGGTCGGGAGCTGCTACGACGGCCCGCACCGGAGGTCGATCCAGCCGGTGAACGGGCGGCTGCGGCTCGGTCGGCGCTTCGCCGTCGACTGGTACCCGGCCGACCGGTACGCCGCCGACCGGTACGGGAACGCCGCCCGGTACCGCCGGCTCCTCGGTGACCCGGGCGCTGACCGCGTCCGCGTCGCCCCCGGCGTACCCGCCGTCGCGGTGGCGGAGGCCACGGTGGCCGCCGCGGAGGCCGGCGGCGACGTCGTGCTGCTGGACCTCGGCGACGGCCGCTTCGCGGGCTACGCCCACCTGGCGCCGGGCAGCGTGCGGGTGCGGCCCGGCGACCGGGTGCGCCGGGGCCAGGTGATCGGTGACCTGGCCGGCGCGAGCGGTTCGCGCGGGCCGCACCTGCACTTCCAGGTGATGGACCGGCCCTCGCTGGACGACTCCGACGGTCTGCCCTTCGTGGTCGACGCCTTCCGGATGACCGGCCGTGGTCCGCGCCACGGCGAACTGCCCCTCGCCCGTGACCTGGTGGACTTCCCCGGCGCCGGGAGCCGGTCCGGCTGACCGTCCCCTCCGGCGGCGTACTGGCCCAACTCTGCTGCCGTGAGCGTGCTTTGACACACTCTGCGGCTTTCGTGACCTGGTGCGGGCGCCCGCTACGCGATGGTCATGAACAATTCACATCCTGGGGTCTACTCGCATAGACCGCAGGGCGGGATTCTGGTGCGGCACCCTCCCCCACCGTCCCCCCTGCCACAGGAGTGTCTCCGCCATGCCCCGATCCGTCATGCCCCGATCCGCTGCGTCCCGCCTCGCCCTGCCCCGACTGGCCCGCCGCCTCGCCACCGCTGTCACGACCTGCGCCCTCGCCGCCGGGCTGCTGACCGCCACCACCGGCACCGCCCAGGCCGCGCTGCCCACCCCCGTCTCGGCGGCCACCGCCCGCAGCTACCTCGCCTCCCTGACGGTCGCCGTGGAGAACCGCACCGGCTACAACCGTGACCTCTTCAACCACTGGATCACCATCTCCGGGGCCTGCAACACCCGTGAGTGGATCCTCAAGCGCGACGGTTCCAACGTCGTCACCAACTCCTCCTGTGCGGCCACCTCCGGCACCTGGTTCTCGCCGTACGACGGCGCCACCTGGACGAACGCAGCCGACCTGGACATCGACCACCTGGTCCCGCTGGCCGAGGCCTGGGGCTCCGGCGCCTCGGGCTGGACCAGCACCAAGCGCGAGCAGTTCGCCAACGACATCACGCGTCCCCAGCTGATCGCCGTCACCGACAATGTCAACCAGGCCAAGGGCGACCAGGACCCGGCGACCTGGCTGCCCTCGGTGGTGAGCTACCGCTGCACGTACGTGCGTGCCTGGGTGCAGGTCAAGTACTACTACGGCCTGAGCGTCGACACCGCCGAGAAGAACGCCCTGACCAGCGTCCTCAACGGCTGCTGACCACGCCACCCCGCCCGGACGCCGTCCCCGCCCCCGGCCGCCGTTCCCGCCCCGGACGCCGTCCGGGGCGGAGCCGGGTCTCAGCTTGGTGTCTGACCTCCGCCTGTACTGATTGTCGGTGAGCCCTGCTGTCTGTGGCAGCTGTCCCGTGTCACGCCTCGGTGTCGCTGTCTCCGTCTGCTGCGGGGCTTCGTTCACTTCGAGTGCCAGGCTGTGACGGTGAAGGCCTTCGGGGCGGACACCGGCCGGAGCGCGAACGCGGCCCTGCACCTACGAGATGACCTCGGTAACGGCTCCGTTCGCGACAATTCCCGGGCCGTGCTGGAACGAGAAGCGCAGGCCCTTCACCAGGACGATCCCGCGGTCCAGAGTGGCAGTCAGGTCGGTGCTCTCGCCGGGCGTTGCCCTTTCCATCCCGTCCGGCAGCTTGATGGATCCGTCGATGATGTCTTCGCGAATGACGAACTTGGGCCGATATCCCGTGGTGATGGAGACGTCGCGGCCGCCTTCGTCCGCGCTCAGCACGTAGACGTCGGCCTTGAAGGTGGTGCGTGCGGTGAAGCTCCCCGGCTTGGCCAGGACCTGACCCGCTCCCACGTCCTTGGCGCCGACGTCGCGCAGCAGCACGGCCACGGCCTTCCCGTCCTCTTTCTCCTCTGCCGTACGGTCCACCTCGACGCCCGCGCACTTGACCGAAAGGGACTTGCCGGCGCCGACGATCTCGACGTCGTCCCCCGCTTTGATGCTGCCGCGTTCGATGCGGCCCAACAGAACGATCCCGCCCCCCCCGGGAGAGCATTGACGTTCACGATGGACATCAGGAACGGCTCGTCGACCGCTGCCTCGGCTGTCTCGTCTGACATACGTGACTTCTCCTCGTGTGGGCGGTCCGTGCAGGCTGTCGACGGAATGGACGGCAGCACTGGGTCGCGGGAGTTGCGGAACGCATACTCATTCCCTCGCCGATCCTGACGGCCAGTCAGTTCTGCGGGAATCCAACAATATTGCCTTGCGACGGACCGGGTCGACAGAAACTCCGACCAGCGTTCGTGTACAGAAGCAGATCGACGGCAGCCGAACCCGAGACACGCGACGGCAGACCCACCCGAGCGACACCGGGATGTGAGACCGCGTTTGAGATCTGCCGTGTCCCGTTGCTGAGGCGTTCGTTGAGCTCACCGTGAGCGGTGTTGGGGTGGGTATCCGTCGGACCTGACGGATGAACAGTGGGCGCTGGTGGAGCCGTTGCTCCCGCCGGCGAGGGTGGGACCGAAGGGCTGGCGTCGAGAAAGCATCCGCGGCGGCGGATCGTGGACGCGATCTTCTGCGTGGTGCGGACCGGGTGTGCCTGGCGCCAACTGCCGAAGGACTTCGCGCCCTGGCCGACGGTGTACTGGTACTTCGCTTGGTGGCACGACGACGGCACCGTTGAACGCATCCACGACGCCCTGCGCGGCAAGGTCCGTGAAGCTGACGGCCGCGACGTGGAGCCGAGTGCGGGCCTGATCGACTCGCAGTCCGTCCGCACCGCCGACACTGTGGGCCGCCACAATCCTCGACCGCGACCCTGACCAGCGCGGCTTCCAGGTTCAGCCCAAGCGGTGGGCGGTAGAGCGCACCTTCTCGTGGCTCACCGCCCACCGGCGTCTCGCCCGAGACCACGAGACCAGTCCGGCCCGCTCCGAGACGATGATCCGCTGGGCCATGATCGTGATCGGCATCAAGGTCCGCCGCGCGCGAGGCCATCCGGCAACACGCTCCGGTCCACGGCCGCTTACAAGCGTAACCACCTGACGCGCCCACCTGACGGTTCTGATTGGATGCCGACATGAGCACAGGCACTCACGGGGAATCCGGTCTGACGAAGAGCACTTGGAGCGACGCGGACTTCGACGCGATGGGATGGCACGACGTAACCATCCACGGACTCTGCGTGCAACCAGGCGCATCGGACGACTCCCTGCCACGCCTGCTGCTGGACATCGACTACATCGTTCGTTGGGTGCATCCGGTCGCGCCGGAGACGCACTTCAGCTTCTGGATCGCGCCGTCCACGCTCGTGTTCGAGGATGTCTGGGATATCGAGGGCGACTTCGACTTCAAGGGGATGGCCTTGAGTCTCGACATCGATCACCTGCATCGCTCGACCCCAGAGGACAGTCGTGGCGGTCCGCAGTGGCACATCGAAGGGCACTTCTTCGAGCTCAAGTTCCGGGCTACGGGATTCCACCAGTACCTACGGCAGGCGCCACAGCACTCGCAGCGGCTTGTCCTCCAACACGGCCAGCGTGGGGGGCTCTCCTTCGCGGAGACCGCCTTCGCCTGAGGCCCGCTCGGCTCGCTTACCCGTCCGGCGGTGAGATCTCAAGCGCGGTCTGAGATCAGTCGGCTTGCCTGGTCTCAGCTTGGCGTTCACCGCTGCTGCGCCTTGTGTTCCTTGATCGATTCGGCGCGTTCGACGCTCTTGCCGACGTTGTGGCATCTGGCCCGGTGCTTGTTCTTCGTGCCGGGAGGCCGTCCCGGCCTCGGTCGGGACGGGTTCGGCGCGGTTGCCGGACAGGCCGTGGTCGCGCGGACGTTGCGAACCCCGCCGCATTCGGGTGGGGGTGAGGTGCCTTGGCTCGATGGCGCGGGCACGTCGACGGGGGCGTTTACGCAGCGGCCGTTCTCTCGTGCTTCGTTACTCGGCATCTCGAAGGGTGGAGAACGGCCGCGGCACATGTCCCCCAGATCCAGCGGATCTCAGCAGGGCGAATGACCTGCGGGGACAAACGCCAAGCTCAGACGGTGGCCTGGTACTTCCAGAAGTCCCGCATCACCGTGGGCGGGGTCGGCCCCGTCATCTCCAGCTGGGTGAGCAGGATCGCGACCGTGCCGGTGGATGGCGTGACGTGGGCCGCCGTCCCGGTGCCGCCCACCCAGCCGTAGCGCCCCGGGACGTTCCAGGGGTCGGTGGCGACGATGTCGACCGAACCGCCGAATCCCCAGCCCTGGCCCTCCAGGAACATCCGGCCGGCCTCCCGCTGGGCGCCGGTCAGGTGATCGGTGGTCATCTGTCGTACGGCGGCGGAGGACAGCAGCCGCCGGCCGTCCAGGCTGCCGCCGCCGAGCAGCAGCCGGGCGAAGAGGTGGTAGTCGTCGACGGTGGAGACCAGGCCGCCCGCACCGGACGGGAAGGCGGGCGGGCTGCTCCACTGCCCGTCGGGCGCGTCGACCAGCTCCAGCCCGTGCGCCGGCCGCTTGCGGTAGCAGGAGGTGAGCCGGTCGCGCTTGCCGGTCGGGACGTCGAACCCGGTGTCGGCCATGCCGAGGGGTTCGAAGACCCGCTCGGCGAGGAAGTCGGGCAGCGTGCTGCCCGACACCCGGGAGATCAGCACGCCCTGGATGTCGGAGCAGGTGTTGTACAGCCAGAACTCGCCCGGCTGGTGCAGCAGCGGGATCCGGGACAGCGCGGCCATCCACGCGTCCGGCGCGGGGACGGCCTGCGGCTGCGGCGGCCCCTGCTTCAGCTCGCCGAACAGCAGGCCGACCGCGGGCAGCGAGAAGTCGTCCGGGAAGCCGTACCCCGCGCGGGAGGTCAGCAGGTCCTCCACCGTGATCGGGCGGGCGGCCGGGACCACGTCGTCGACCGGGCTCGCCGGCGTGCGGACGACGACCGGGGAGGCGAGCTCCGGCAGCCACCGCTCGACCGGGTCGTCCAGGGCGATCCGGCCGTCCTCGACCAGCATCATCACCGCTGCGGCGACGACCGGTTTGGTGAGCGAGGCGATCCGGAAGATCGACTCGCGGGCCATCGGTGTGCCGCCCTCGGTGTCGACGGACCCGGCGACCGTCACCTCCAGGTGATCGCCGCGGGCGATCAGGGCTACCGCTCCCGGGATCTGACCGCTGCCGATGTGCGGCTCCAGGGCGGCGTGCAGGTTGGTCATCGGATCCACCTTCTCGATCGGGAGTCCGGCCCGGTGTCCGCACGAAGGTACTCGTCCGGTGCGGGCGACCGGGCGACGGCACGCCGGTCGAAGGTGCCGGCCCGGCACCTCCCGCGGTTCGGGAGGTGCCGGGCCGGCGTCGGACCGCGGGCGCGGTGGCGGGCTACTGGTCGGAGTAGCTGAGGTCGCCGACCGTCCAGCTGCTGATGTCCTCGATGGCGATGCGGTACATGCCGCCGGTGTGCGGCAGCGCGTAGCTCCCCTGGAGGATCCGGGAGAGGTGCAGGTGCAGGTGGGTGGGTGGTTCGGTCCGTCCGGTGGCGCCGTCCGTGGTGGCGAACAGGGAGGAGAACGGTTTGAGGTGCTCGGAGGCTTGGAGGACTTCGGCGACGCGTTCGCGCCACAGGCTCTCCGGCGCGAGCCGGCCGGTGATGACGGCGCCGGGGACGACCACGGTGAGAGGCATCTGGTTGCTGTGCTCGGACTCCACCGTTGCGGCGATGTCGACGAGCAGCCGATCGGGTTTCGACATGCCGCCAGCGTAGTGCGTCCGGGCGGTCGCCCGTCGGCGGTCCGGGCCCTCCGCCGGGGATCCGCCGCGGTCGGCGGGGCTGCGGAGGGGGTCCCGTGATCACTACGTGTCGGGCCGCGGGGTGGCGGGCCACAGCTCCTTCACCCGGCCGGCGGTGTGGCCGGGTGCCCGCCGGGGATGATCGGTTCGTGACGGAAAGCTGGTGGGGGAACAGGCGGGACGCCCTGCTGGGGCAGGTCTCGGCGGAGCTCCGGTCGTTGGGCGCGGACGCGGTCGACGACCCGGGGGCCGCCGAGCTCGCCGCGCAGGCGGCCGGGCTCGCCGCACGTGCGCCGCTGGACGGCCGGAGCCCGGAGGCCGCCCGCCTGCTCACCGGGGCGGCGGCCGAACTGGAACGGGCCGACCGCTTCCGCGGCACGTTCCTGCCGCAGGTCCTGCGTCATCTGCGGGGCGCGTACGGCCTGCTCGTCCAGGCCGACCGCGGCCCCGACGCCCCCGGCGGCCCGGGTGGTTCCGGCGGCCCCGACGCCTCCGGCGGCCCGGGCGGTCAGCGCCCGGCCGGCGGGTCGGGCGCCTGAGTCCGCGTCATCCGCCGGGCACGGGCGGACCGTTCAGCCGAGCCAGTGCGAGGCGTCGTCGGGTGCGCCGTCCGCCCGGTCCGCCGGACCGTCCGTGTCCGGGTCCGCGTCCGGTCGCTCCAGCAGCGCGATCAGGGCGCCGGCCGCCACGGCCACGGCGGGCCTCAGTTCGTGGGCGGCGTCGAGGGCGCCGCGCGGGTCGTCCGCGTGCCAGCGTTCGAGGGCGAGCGCCGCGAGGTCCCGCACCTCGTTGAGCTTCTCGGCGGCGATCCGGGGTGTCTGGTCGTCAACGTGTTGAGTCACACGTCATGGTGGTCCGCGAGCCCGCCCGTGACCAAGATCATCGGAGTGTCGCGGCGGGCCGCCCGCCTGCCGCCGGTGGCGTGCGGGGCGGATGCCGGTGCGACCGGCGTCGGTTCAGCCGCCGTCCACCAGCAGGCGGTTCTTGGCCGTGGCGAACTCCCCGTCGGTCAGCGCGCCGCGCAGGTGCAGGGCCTCCAGCCGTTCCAGCTCGGCCGCCGGTGCGCCGGTGCGCCGGTGCCGGGTGTGCGGGCGGCCTGCTCCCCGTCCGGGGCGTAGGCCAGCTCGACGGTGGACGGGTCCTCGGGATCGAAGCGGACGGTGACGGGCGAGCCGATCGCCGGCATCCGGTACACCGGGTAGCTGTCGCGGTGGACGGTGGTGTGCTCGACGCCGTCGTGGGCGAACCGGACGGTGACGTCCAGCTCGGGGCAGTCGTTGTAGGTCGCGCCGGTGCCGCTGATCGCGGTGACCAGGCCCGGTGCCTCGCGGCCGAACTCGGCGAGCCGCCAGGCGCGGTCCTGGGCGGCCAGGTCGGCGGCGATCCGGCGGCGCCGGGAGCGCTCGCCGGGGACCAGCAGGACCAGCAGGACCAGCAGGACCAGCAGGACGGCCAGGGAGGCCACGGCGCCGGCCAGCGGGATCTGCCGGCCGGACTCCAGCCCGGCGGCCCATCCCGGCGAGGCCGGTGCCCAGCCAGAGCGGGATCGCCTCACCGGGTGTCAGGGTGGTCCGGGGCGGGTTCCCGGCCGCGGCGAGCATCGTCCCGAGGCCGCCGACGAAGACGAACGGGATGGTCGCCGCCCCGAGCACGGCGAGCCGTCCGGAGTGGCTGAACCCGAGGCCGACCACCCACCACAGCCCGCTGGACATGCCGTACGCGGCGAGCAGGCCGATCGCGCGGAGCGGGGTGAGGCGGGCCGGCGGCGTCCGTTCGGACGGGAGTGCGTTCGGCGCCACGGCGCGATGGTAGCGGCACACCTCTATGGTCTAGACCAACCGTGGGCGTCCCGCCCGTGACGTCCGGCCGAACGGCGGGCGGCCGGGCGGCTGCTCCCGCAACTCCGCTGCGGGGCGGTCGGGTTCAGGCCGGCGGAGCGCCGGTGAGCGCACGGACCAGACCGCCCACCAGGGTGCGGACCAGGCTTCCGTCGGGGTCGCGGTTCGGATTGATCTCGGTGACCACCACACCGGCGAGCTGGGGTGCGGAGGCGAACTCGGTGAGGCAGTCGAGCGCCACGGACAGCGGGAGCCCCTCGTTGAAGTGCGGGAAGTCGCCGAGCGGGAGGTCGACCGAGTCGATCACGTCCACGTCGAAGTGCAGGACGAAGCGCGAGCGGTCGGCGACCAGCGAGTGCCAGGCGGCACGGGCCGTACCGACCGGGTCGGCGCCCGGCGCGGTCACCGTGGTGCACGGGTGGGCCCGCAGCCGGTGCCGGGCGAAGCGGGCCCGGCCGGCGTCGTCGAGCTCGACCGGGTCGTGGCCGAACGCGACCACGCCCTCGGCGGGCAGCAGTGGCACCCGCGGCCCCGCCCCGGCCAGCTCGGGCGCGCCGTCGCCGAACAGGTGGGAGAGCACCATGGTGTCGAGGATGCCGGAACGCGTGGTCTCGGGCACCGACAGGTCCAGGTCGCCGTCGAAGTAGAGCAGTCCGGTGTCGGGCCACCGGGCGACGAAGGCGCTCACCACGCCGAGGGTGATGGTGCAGTCGCCGCCGATCACCAGGGGCAGCGCGCCGCCGTCCAGCAGGGTGCCGACCCGGTCCGCGACCGAGCGGACGACCTCGACGACCCGGTCGAGGTTCTGCCGGTCACGGTGGTCCGGGTCGGTCCGGAACGGCACCACGGGCAGGTTCCCGTGGTCGCGGACGGTGATCCCGGCCGCGGCGAGCGACTCCAGCAGGCCGGCGGCGCGGACGGCGTCCGGCGCCTTCTCCTGGCCGGGTCCGTGCGTCCCGGCGCAGGACGGGACACCCAGCAGGGCGAGTTCTCGAACCATGGGGCCGCCCCCTCTCGGGCCCGCCGGGGAGGGCGGGTGGAAGTGGTTCCACGGCCGATCCTAGGCCGCATCCCGCCGCTCCTCGCGGGGAGCGGCCGGCTCAGCGCCCGCGGGCCAGGTGGGTCAGCCGGTGCCAGTTGCGCAGCACGCCGGACGGCGCGCTGCCCGGCCGGTCGCGCGGGACGCGTACCCGCAGCGCGCCCGGCCGTACGGTGCAGCGGACCGGGACCGGCAGCACCAGCGACTCGCCGTCCACGGCCACCGGGATCTCCCGGCTGTCGGAGATGACCACCACCTCCGTGGCGGTGAGCTCGGTGATGCCCGCCGACTGACCGCCCAGCGCCACCGCCGCCGCCTGGACCGCCCCCTCCACCCGCAGCCCGAGGACGCCGAGCCGCCCGCTGTCCAGCCGCGGCCGCCGGCCGGCGGCGAGCCGGTCACGGGTGTCGTACGGGTTGTTGCTGACCAGCAGTGCCTGGGGCGCGGTGAGCCGGACGTCGTCCGCGTCCACGACGAGCCGGGCGCCGCTCTGCCCGGCCAGCAGCTCGGGGAGCGCGTCGAGGGCGGTGCCGGCCTTGGCGTCGCGGTAGGCCGGGCTCTGCACGATCTCGGCGTACGCGCCGAAGGACACGGTGTTGACGAAGGCCCGGCCGGCGACCATCCCCAGGTCGACCCGGATCTCCACGCCCTGGACCAGCGCCTCCAGGCAACTGGCCGGGTCCGTGCGGTCGAGCCCGAGATCCATCGCGAAGTGGTTGCGCGTCCCGGCGGAGATCACCAGGAACGGCAGGTCGTGCTCGGCGGCCACCTCGGCCACCAGCGCCTGGGTGCCGTCGCCGCCCGCGACGCCGAGCAGGTCGGCGCCGCCGGCGACGGCCCGTCGGGCGATCGCGGCGACGTCCGAGGTCACGGTGGGATCGAGCAGGACGACCTCCGCGCCCAGCGCCTCGGCCCTGGCCTTGAGGTCGAACCGCTCGACCTTGCCCCCGCCGGAGCGCGGATTCATGATCAGTACGGCCCGCTCCGGCGGCGGGCTGACCCGGGCCAGCATCTCGGAGACCGGCCGGGTCCGCCGCAGCGCCCCGTCCGCGCAGACCAGCGCCGCTCCCCACAGCACCAGTGCGCCGGAGGCGGGCGCCCACAGGCCGCTGCGGACGTAGTAGGCCAGCACCGACCCCAGCGCGACCAGCGCGAGCGCCGCGCCCAGCAGCCGGCGGACCCCCCGGTGGGCGAGCGTCCACCAGGCCCCGGCGGCGGCCCCGGCCAGCCCGGCCAGGGTGGCGAGCACCAGGCTCACCCCGCGCAGGCCCAGCATCACCAGCACCACGAGCAACGCCACGAACGCGCAGCCGAGCGCGACCCTGGCCAGCAGCCGCGCCCTGCCGGCCGCCTCCTTGGGCCCGACCATCCCCGACTCCCTCACTGCCCCCACCTTCCGCGTCGATCACTCGGGAGGGACGGTAGCGCGATTTCCCGCCGCCGCGGGACGCCCCGGGTGGTGCGGGCGCGGGGCCGAGCCGCCGGCCGTGCGGCCAGCGACCGTACGGGGAGAGGCCGTTGGAGCGGCCCGCCGGGTGCGCTCCGCCCGTCCCGTTCAGGCGGTGGCGTCGCCCAGCGCCTCCAGCAGGGCGCGCAGGGTCCCGGCGAGCCGGTCGCGTTCCTCGGGGGAGAGGCCGGCGAGCAGGGCCTGTTCGGTGGCCAGGTGGTCGGGCAGCGCCTGGTCGACCAGGGCGAGGCCGGCCTCGGTGAGGGCGACCTGGACGACCCGGCCGTCGGTGGGGCTCGGGGTGCGGGTCACCAGGCCGCGTTCCTGGAGCCGGTCGAGGCGCTGGGTGACGGCGCCGGAGGTGACCATCGCGGAGCGCATCAGCTCGGCCGGGGTGAGGTGCCGGGACGGGCCGTTGCGCCGCAGCGTGGCGAGCACGTCGAAGGAGGCCGCGTCGAGGCCGTGGGCGGCGAAGGTGCGTTTCATCGCCGGTTCCATCAGCGACCAGAGCCGTTTGAGCCGGCCGATCACCGCCATCGGTGAGACGTCCAGATCGGGCCGCTGCTCGGCCCACTGCGCCAGTACTCGGTCCACGTGGTCGGTCACGGGTGCAGTCTAGTAGATCTCTTAGCGATGAGATATGTTGTCTTAGTGCTAAGGAATCGATCGGCCACCCTGCTGCTCACCGCCCTCGCCCCTGCCGTCTGGGGCTCCACCTACCTCGTCACCACCGAACTCCTCCCGCCCGGAAGGCCGTTACTGGCCGCGGTGCTGCGCGCCCTGCCCGCCGGCCTGCTGCTGCTCCTGGTCACCCGGAAACTGCCGACCGGCAGCTGGTGGTGGAAGTCCCTGGTCCTCGGCGCGCTGAACATCGGCGTCTTCTTCGCGCTGCTGTTCGTCGCGGCCTACCGGCTACCCGGCGGCGTCGCCGCCACCGTCGGATCCGTCCAACCCCTGCTGGTGGCCGGCCTGTCCGCCGTCCTGCTCGGCCGGCGGCTCACCCCGGCGGTCCTGGTCGCCGGGGTGACGGGCATCGCCGGGGTCGCCCTGCTGGTGCTGCGCGCCGACGCCCGCCTGGACGCCCTGGGAGTGGCGGCCGCCCTCGGCGGCGCGGTCGTCATGGCGACCGGCGTCGTCCTCAGCAAGCGCTGGACCTCCCCGGCGTCGCTGCTCGCCACCACCGGATGGCAACTGGTCGCCGGCGGGCTGCTGTTGCTGCCGGTCGCGCTGTTCGTCGAGGGGCCGCCGCCGGCCGAACTCACCGCCCGCAACCTGCTGGGCTACGGCTACCTGAGCACGGTCGGCGCCGCACTCGCGTACACCCTGTGGTTCCGCGGCATCAAGGCGCTCTCCCCGACCGAGGTCACCTTCCTCGGGCTGCTCAGCCCGCTGGTGGCCGCCGTCCTCGGCTGGATCGCGCTCGACCAGGGCCTCTCCGGGCTCCAACTCCTCGGCGGGCTGCTCGCGCTGACGGCCGTGGTCCTCGCCCAGACCGGTGGCTCCCGCAGCCGTCCGGCCGCCACCGTGCCCGACCGGCGCGGCCCGGCCACCCGCCGTACGCCGGTCCGCTGACCCCGCCCACCCGCACGCCCATCCACCGGCCCCGCCCGCCCGGCGGTTCCGGACCCGTCCACCAGGAGCAGACCACCATGCGCATCACCGTCCTCGGCGCCGCGGGCGCCGCCGGCAGCCGGATCGTCTCCGAGGCCGTCGCACGCGGCCACCGGGTGACCGCCGTCGTCCGCGACCCCGGCCGGTTCCCGGACCTCCACCCGGCCGCCCGGCCCCGCACCGGCGACGCCCTGAGCCCCGACAGCATCGCCGAACTGAGCGCCGGGCAGGACGTGCTGATCAGCGCCACCCGCCCGGCCCCCGGCCGGGAGGGCGACCTCGCGGAGGCCGCCCGCGCCCTGCTCGCGGGCCTGTCCCGCACCGGCACCCGGCTGCTGCTGCTCGGTGGCGCCGGCAGCCTGACGCTGCCCGGCAGCCCGCAGCTCACCGTGCTGGACGGCCCCGGATTCCCCGCCGACTGGCGGCCGATCGCGCTGGCCTGCAACGAGCAGCTGGCCGTCTGCCGCGCGGAGCGGACCGTCGACTGGGCCTACCTGAGCCCGGCGGCCGTCCTCGAACCGGGGGTGCGCACCGGTGCCTACCGGCTCGGCACCGACGAACTGATCGTCGACGCCGAGGGCAACTCGGCCATCTCGATGGAGGACCTCGCGGTCGCGCTGCTGGACGAGGCCGAGCGCCCCGCCCACCACCGCACCCGCTTCACCGTGGGGTACTGACCGGTCCGTGCCCCGCGGCGGCCCGGACCCGGCTCACGGCCCGGACCCGGACCCGGCTCACGGCCCGGACCCGGACCCGGCTCACGGCCCGGACCCGGACCCGGCTCACGGCCCGGACCCGGCTCACTTCCCGAGCGGCTGGGTGAAGCGCAGGAGGTTGCCGGCCGGGTCGCGGAACCCGCAGTCGCGGACGCCGTAGGGCTGGTCCATCGGCTCCTGGAGCACCTCGGCGCCGGCGGCGCTGATCCGCTCGAAGGTGGCGTCGCAGTCGTCCGTGGCGAAGATGACACCGCGCAGCAGGCCCTTGGCCATCAGCTCCGCCATGGCCTGCCGGTCGGCCGCCGAGGCGTTCGGGTCGGCGAGCGGCGGCTCCAGCACGATGTTCACGTCGGGCTGCGAGGGCGGTCCGACGGTCACCCAGCGCATCCCCTCGAACCCGACGTCGTTGCGCACTTCGAGGCCGAGCACGTCCCGGTAGAAGGCGATCGCCCGGTCGTGGTCGTCGACGGCGATGAAGCACTGCGAGAGCCTGATGTCCATGCGGTCCACGCTACGGCCGGGAGGCCGGACCTGCTTCTCCGTTCCTGACCGGCCTGGTGTGGATCTTCGCCATGCAGGCCGGGATGGCGGCGCCGTCGTCGTGGCTCCGGGCCCGGTAACTGCTCGGGTTCTCCCCGACCAGCTCGGTGAAGCGCGCGCTGAACGACCCGAGCGAGGTGCAGCCGACCGCGAAGCACACCTCGGTCACCGACAGGTCGCCCCGCCGCAACAGGGCCTTGGCCCGCTCGATGCGGCGGGTCATCAGGTAGCTGTACGGCGTCTCGCCGAACGCGGCGCGGAAGCTGCGCGAGAAGTGGCCGGCCGACATCAGGGCGTCGCGTGCCAGCGCCGGGACGTCCAGCGGCTCCGCGTAGTCGCGGTCCATCCGGTCACGGGCCCGCCGCAGCCGTACCAGGTCGTCGAGATCGGGCCGTTTCACCCGCCCATGGTCCCACAGCCGCACCGGGGGCCGCGGTGGCCCGTGCGCGCGGGGCACGGGTCACCACGGCCGCCACCTGACCGCGGGAACCCCCGGGCGAGCCGGGGTCAGGCGCCGACGTACGCCGCCAGGTGCTCGCCGGTGAGGGTGGAGCGGGCGGCGACCAGGTCGGCGGGGGTGCCCTCGAAGACGATCCGGCCGCCGTCGTGGCCGGCGCCGGGACCGAGGTCGACGATCCAGTCGGCGTGTGCCATGACCGCCTGGTGGTGCTCGACCACGACGACCGACTTCCCGGAGTCGACCAACCGGTCGAGCAGGCCCAGCAGTTGCTCGACGTCGGCGAGGTGCAGGCCCGTGGTCGGCTCGTCGAGGACGTACACGCCGCCCTTCTCGGCCAGGTGCGTGGCGAGCTTCAGCCGCTGGCGCTCGCCGCCCGACAGCGTGGTGAGCGGCTGGCCCAGGCTGAGGTATCCGAGCCCGACGTCGGCGAGCCGGCCGAGGACGGCGTGCGCGGCCGGCGTACGCGCCTCCCCGGCGCCGAAGAACTCCCCGGCCTGCGCCACCGACATCGCCAGCACCTCGCTGATGTCACGGCCGCCGAGGCGGTACTCCAGCACCGCCGCCTGGAACCGCCGGCCCTCGCACTCCTCGCAGACGGTGGCCACACCGGCCATCATCGCCAGGTCGGTGTAGACGACGCCCGCACCGTTGCAACCCGGGCAGGCGCCCTCGGAGTTGGCGCTGAACAGCGCCGGCTTCACTCCGTTGGCCTTCGCGAACGCCTTGCGGACCGGATCGAGCAGCCCGGTGTACGTCGCCGGGTTGCTCCGCCGCGAGCCGCGGATCGCCCCCTGGTCGATCGACACCACCCCCGCCCCGGCGCCCGCCGGGCCGTTCACCAGTGAGCCCTGGACCAGCGAGCTCTTCCCGGAGCCGGCGACGCCGGTGATGACGGTGAGCACCCCGAGCGGCACGTCGACGTCGACGTCCCGCAGGTTGTGCGTGCTCGCGCCGCGGATCCGCAGCGCGCCGGTGGGCTTGCGCACCGCCGCCTTGAGGGAAGCCCGGTCGTCGAAGTGGCGGCCGGTGATCGTGCCGGCGCCGCGCAGCCCCTCGACCGTGCCCTCGAAGCAGACCGTGCCCCCGGCCGTACCGGCGCCGGGACCGAGGTCGATGACGTGGTCGGCGATCGCGATCGTCTCCGGCTTGTGCTCCACCACGAGCACCGTGTTGCCCTTGTCCCGCAGCCGCAGCAGCAGGTCGTTCATCCGCTGGATGTCGTGCGGGTGCAGGCCCGCGGTCGGCTCGTCGAAGACGTAGGTGGTGTCGGTGAGCGAGGAGCCGAGGTGGCGGATCATCTTGACCCGTTGCGCCTCGCCGCCCGACAGGGTGCCCGAGGCCCGGTTCAGCGAGAGGTACCCGAGGCCGATCTCCACGAACGAGTCGAGGGTCTGCCGCAGCGTGGCGAGCAGCGGCGCCACCGACGGCTCGTCGAGGCCGCGGGCCCAGTCCGCCAGGTCGGTGATCTGCATCGCGCAGGCGTCGGCGATGCTGATCCGCTTGATCTTCGACGACCTGGCTCCCTCGCTGAGCCGGCTGCCCGCGCACTCGGGGCAGGTGGTGAAGGTGACCGCCCGCTCCACGAACGCCCGGATGTGCGGCTGCAGCGCCTCCTTGTCCTTGGCCAGGAAGGACTTCTGGATCTTGGGGATCAGCCCCTCGTAGGTGAGGTTCACCCCCTCGACCTTCACCTTCGTCGGCTCCCGGTACAGGAAGTCGCGCATCTCCTGCTCGGTGTAGTCGCGGATCGGCTTGTCCGGGTCCAGCAGGCCCGACTCGGCGTAGACCCGGACCGTCCAGAAGCTGTCCGACTTCCAGCCGGGGATGGTGAAGGCGCCCTCGGCCAGCGACTTGGAGTCGTCGTAGAGCTGGGTCAGGTCGATGTCGGAGACGGCGCCCCGGCCCTCGCAGCGGGGGCACATGCCGCCGGTGCGGTTGAAGGTCGCCTTCACCGTCCTGCGGTCGCCGCGCTCGACGGTGATGGCGCCGCTCGCCCGGACCGACGGCACGTTGAACGCGTACGCGCTGGGCGGGCCGATGTGCGGCCTGCCGAGCCGGCTGAAGAGGATGCGCAGCATCGCGTTGGCGTCGGTCGCGGTGCCGACCGTGGAGCGGGGGTCGGCCCCCATCCGCTGCTGGTCGACGATGATCGCGGTGGTCAGGCCTTCGAGCACGTCGACCTCGGGCCGGGCCAGCGTCGGCATGAAGCCCTGCACGAAGGCGCTGTAGGTCTCGTTGATGAGCCGCTGGGACTCCGCGGCGATCGTGCCGAACACCAGGGAGCTCTTGCCCGAGCCGGAGACGCCCGTCAGGACCGTCAGCCGCCGCTTGGGGATCTCGACGCTGACGTCCTTGAGGTTGTTCACGCGCGCGCCGTGCACGCGGATCAGGTCGTGGCTGTCGGCGACGTGCGGCGCAGGCGCCTGCGAGTCCGTCCGCGTGGCCTTGCTCATGGTGTCTCCATACTGTCGGGCGGAGCCGCCCTCGCGGTCTCCGTCGGCGGTGCCCGGTTCGATCCAATCAGTTCCGGGCGGTCCGCCGGGTGGTTCCGGCGGCTCCGCCCCGCGGGCCCGTCCGCGCGTTCACCGGTCCTGGAGCAGCCCGAGCAGGTTGCCGTCGGGGTCGGTGAAGGTGGCCACCAGCCGGCCGCCGCCCACGTCGTGCGCGGCCTCCTTCACGGTGCCACCGGCGGCGGTCACGGCGGCCAGCCTGGCCTCGATGTCCGGTACGTGCCAGTACGCCACCGGGCCGGGCGTGCTCTGCGGTCCACCGGCCGGTACCAGGCCGATCTGCTGCCCCGCGACCTCGTAGCCGACGTAGTAGGACGAGTCGGTCTGCGGCGGGACGCCGAGCAGGGCGGTGTACACCTGCTTGGCCGCCGCGAGGTCGGAGACGGGGTGCAGGACGGTCTTGATTCCCTGGTTGGAAGCGTCGGTCATGGTCACTCCTCAAGTCGTGGATCCGGTCCGCGCGGGCCGGCGGGACGAGGTCCCGCGGGCCGGGCTCTCCATGTCCGCCACGCTAGCCGCGGCTCGCGGATCCGCGCTTCTCGATTCCTGATCGGTCCGGTCGGCAGGTCGGCAGGTCGGCAGGCTGGCAGGTCGGCAGGCTCGGAGGTCGGCCCGCGCCGCGGCGCCCCCCCGGCTACCCGCCGTCGACCCCGGCCGCGGTTCCCACCCCGGCCCCCGACCCGGCCACCCCGGCCACCGCGGCCTCGGCCGCCCGGACGAAGGCGAGGACCACCGGATCGGGCCGCTCCGACGGCCAGGCGATCACGACCCGGCTCGGCGGGTGACCGGTGAGCGGTACGAAGGCGACGCCCTCGGCGCGGTGCCGGTGCGCCGCGCCGGCCGGCAGGATGCCGACCGCGCCCTGCCACACCACGGCGTGCAGGCACTCCGCGACGGAACGGACCACCGGCCCGCCGCCCGGTGCGGGCCGGCCGCCCGACCAGTACCGGCGCCACGCGGGGTCGCTCTCCTCGGGCAGCCGGATCCACGGGCGCTCCCGCAGCTCGTCCACCGTCGTGGCGGCCCGCCGGGCCAGCGGGTCGTCCACCGGGAGGACGGCCACCAGCGGCTCGGCGGCGAGCTCCCGGACGCCGAGCCCCGCCGTGTCGAACGGGAGCCGGGTCAGCGCGAGGTCGACCAGCCCCGACCGCAGACCGGCCGTCGGGTCGTCGATCCCGCTCTCCCGCATCCGCACCTCGGTGTCCGGGTGCGTCCGCCGGAAGGCGGCGGCCGTCCGCGGACCGAAGTCCAGCCCGGCCCCGGCGACGGCGCCCACCACCACCGCACGCCGCCGACCGGCCTCCCGCACCCGCCGGCCGGCGAGCTCCGCGGACTCCAGCAGCCGTCTGGCCTCCACCAGCAGCACCGACCCGGCCTCGGTGAGCCGCACGCCCCGCGGGGAGCGGTCGAACAGCCGGCAGCCGAGCTCGTCCTCCAGCTCCCGGATCCGCTGGCTCAGTGGCGGCTGGGACATGTGCAGCCGCGCCGCCGCCCGGCCGAAGTGTTGCTCCTCGGCGACGGCGACGAAGTAGCGCAGGCGGCGGTGGTCCATGCCCGGCACCATATCGGGACGCTCTCGACCCCATCGAAACGGTCTTGGACCGGGTCGGGCCGCGGCTGGTGGGCTTGGTCCCGCACACGTCTCGGTTCCACTCCTGCGGAGGTCATCCCGTGCAGCACGCCACGCCCTGCCACCCGTACCACGATCCGTCCGACCTGAACCGGGCCCGCGCCGTCGGTGCCCTCGCCGCACCGGAGTTCGCGGCCTGGCGCTCGTTCCAGGAGGCCGTCGACCGCGGCGACGGCGCGCTGCCGCGCCGGACCCGGGAACTGCTCGCGATCGCGGTCGCGCTCACCACCCAGTGCTCCTACTGCCTCGACGTCCACACGGCCCAGGCCCGCCGGTACGGCGTCACCGAGCAGGAGCTCGCGGAGGTCGTCTTCGTGGCCGCCGCCGTCCGGGCCGGCGCCTCGCTCGCGCACGGCCTCCAGGCGATGAAGCTTTACGAGGCGCACGGCGCGGCCGCCCCGCTCCCGTCGTAGCGTTCGCGCCGGTGCCGGCACGGATCACGCGTCCGATCGGGTGGCTCGGTGGGTCCCGCCCCCGGGCGGCGGGTAGGACGTTCGGCGGGTCGGCCTCGTGGCCGCCGTGGAGCGGAGGGAGCGGGTATGGGCACCGAGCGTCATGCGATCGCCACGGCGATGGACGAGGTCGAGCGGCTGCTCTGTCGGACGGTCACCGACCCGGTCTGCCGCTCCCGGGACCAGCGGTTCAGGCTCACCGACGAGGCGGACCTGCTGGCGACCGTCGGCACCGCCCTCGAAACCCTCGACCGGCTGGCCCGCGGCCTGGCCGACCAGCTCACCAGCGCCACCTCGCGGGGCGCCTTCCACGACGCGGCCCGCCACCTGTCGGCGGCCGCGGACGTGGTCCGGGACGGCCACGGGCGGGCTCCCGGTGCGGACGGCGGGTAGCACGGCCCGGAGGCGTCAGACCGCGCCGTCGCGCGGGGCGTTGGCGGTCCGGATCCAGCGCAGCAGGGTGTCCAGCAGCTCGGGGTCGATCTTGGCGGCCCGCCGCAGCGCGTCGGTGTCCCCGACGGCGAGCGGCACCCGCGCGGCGTCGAGGGCGCGGACCAGGTCGGCCCACCGGCCGGCGGCGTCCGGGCCCGCCAGGGTGTCCTGGGCGGCCGGTGGCGGCGCGCCGGCCGCCCCGGGACGGTCCGGGCGGGGCCACGGGCCCGGCTGCGGTCGTGGTCCCGTCCGCGCCGGGCCGGGCAGCGGCGGGTACGCCCACGCGGCGCGTGGGTCGGCTGGGGGAGACGGCGGGGCACCGTCGGCGGGCTTCACCACCGGCCCAACCCCCGGGCGGGGCCCGACGGCACGCACACTGCTCCGTCCGGGGGAGGCGGCACGCGGAGCGCCCCACGAAGGTGAGGAGGGGCGGCGTCGTGAAGGCCGGACCTGCAGCGGGTGGTCCGGCCTTCCCCGGGCGGGTCGGTCCGTGCAAGGCCCTGCCTGCCGGGTCGGCCGGAGCGCTTCCGGTACCGGAAGGGGTGCGCGCCGCGGCCTTCGAGTCGGGTCGCCGAATTCCGGTGGCTGCCCTTGGAGGACGACGGTAGCGGGCCGGACGGCCCTTGCGTATCCCAACCGGTGGGTATCCCGCTGGATGGGACGCCCCCGTGGGCCGCGGCCGGGCTACGGCCGGGGCCCGGCCTGGGCGTTGGGGCCGGTCGACGGGAGCGGCGTGCGCCAGTCGAGCAGCCGCAGGAGTTCCTCGTCCACCCGCTGCTCGGGCCGCTGGGAGTCCCGGGCCGGCGGGACGGCCGCGCCGGGTTCGGCGCCGGCTGCGACCGGAGGGGCGGACCGGGCGGCGGTGAGCCGGCCGCTCACCTCGATGTTCCGTTCCGTCCGGGGCCGGCGCAGGAGCTCGTACCGTTCGAGGGCGGCGGCCGGTGAACGGGCGTCGCGCAGCGCCTTGGCGAGCACCACGGCATCCTCCAGCGCCATCGAGGCGCCCTGGCCGGTGGCCGGGGAGGCGGCGTGCGCCGCGTCGCCGATCAGGACGGTCCGGGGACCGTGCCAGCGGCCCCCTGGGCCGAGGTGCAGGGCGTTGGTGACCATCAGCTGCTCGCCGGTCGCGGCGACGATACCGGCGGCAGGCGTCCGGTCGGCCCGCAACAGCGGCAGGAGCTGCTCGCGCCACGCGTCGGGGGTGGTGCCGGCGAGCTCCTCGGCGGTCGCCGGCGGCCCTGGCACCCGGGCGAACCAGTACGTCTCGCCGGCGGGGGAGACGGCGTAGCCGAACGCGGTGGCGCTGCCGCGGACCATGGTGATCCGGTCCGACGGGCTGTCGGGCGGCACCACGGCGTCGGCGGTGTAGCCGTAGAAGACCCGCTGACCGGCGTACTCGGGCCCGGCGCCGTCCGGGTCGAGCCGGCCGCGTACGGCGGAGTGCAGCCCGTCGGCCCCGATCACCAGGTCGGCGGTGGCCGAACTGCCGTCCGCGAACGTCACCGTGACGTCCTCGGAGCGCTCGGCGACCCCGACCAGCCGGGCCGCGTGCCGGATCGGGATGCCGCGGCGCCGGACCTCGCGCTGGAGGGCGGCGCCGAGCGCGGCTCGGCGCAGGCAGCGGTAGCGGGTGAGCGGGTGCTCGTGCTCCCCGAGCGGCACAGCGGCGAGCTCGTGCCCGGACTCGTCGAGGACGTTCATCGCCGTGAGCGGGAAGCCCAGGCCGGCCACCAGCGCGGCGGCGTCGAGCTGGGCGAGCGCGCGCATCCCGTTGCTGGCCAGGGTGAGGAACGCGCCGGTGTCCGCGCCGCTGTCCGGGTGCGCCTCGTGGACGGTGACGCCGAAGCCCGCCTTGTGCAGGCCCAGTGCGACCGCCGTGCCGGCGATGCCGCCGCCGATGACCATGATCCGCGCCAACTCGGCCCCCTCCGGCTCCGCTTCCGGGCCCCCGGCGGCTGCCGGCGACGACGTTTCAGGCGACCATAGCGCCGCCACGGCGCCGGCCCGGCCCGAACCGGCGGGGGCGGCCGAATCCCGCCCCTCGATCGTCGGTGAACGTCCGGTTCCGCCCGCCGTGCGGGTCTCGGGCCGACCGTGTGCCCGGACGGGATGCAGCTGCGGAACATCGTCAGGCACCGGCACGCGGTCGACCGCACGTCAACGAGGCCGGCACGGACGGAGCGGGGAGCCGGCCGTCGGCTCCCCGGGTGGCAGCCAGCCCGCAGGATCCCCTGGTCGAGCAACAGGCGTCCGCGGACGGCGTTCCGAACCCGACGGGGCGGTACGCCCAGGAACCGGGACGGAACGGACAGCATCGATTCCATCGTAGGGTGAGGGATCGTCAACCGGGTCGAACGACTCGATGACCGATTGGAGACGAGCGTGGGGCTCATGGGTCAGGGTGTACCGATGCGGCTGGTGGTGACGGGCGGCGGCACGGGCGGGCACACCTACCCGGCGTTGACGGCGGTACGGACGCTGCAGGCGCGCCTGGCCGCTCAGGGGCGGACGGTGGAGGTGCTGTGGGTGGGCACCGCGGAGGGCCTGGAGGCCCGGGTCGCGCCCGCTGAGGGCATCAGGTTCGCTCCCGTCGCCACGGGCAAGGTCCGGCGTTCCTCGAACCCGCTGAAGATGATCTCTCCCGCGAACGTCCGCGACATGGGCCGGGTGCCCCTGGGAGCCGCGCAGGCCCGCTCGCTGATCGCCGAGTTCGCGCCGGACGTGGTGCTGGCGACGGGCGGGTACGTGGCGGTGCCGGTGGGGCTGGCGGCGCGCTCGTGCGGGGTACCGCTGGTGGTGCACGAGCAGACGGTGCGGCTCGGCCTGGCGAACAAGGTCCTCGCGCGGGCGGCGACCCGAGTCGCAGTCTCCTCGGAGTCCACGCTGCCGCTGCTGCCGGAGTCCGTGCGGAGCACCGCAGTGGTGACGGGCAATCCGGTACGGCCGGCGGTGCTGACCGGGCAGGCCGACAAGGCTGTTGCCGCCCTGGGCCTGTACGGGTTCGAGCGGGCCTTGCCGACGGTGTACGTCACCGGTGGGGCGCAGGGATCGGTACAGATCAACACGCTGGTGTCGGCGGTCCTGCCGTGGCTGCTGGAACATGCCAACGTCATCCACCAGTGCGGTCCGGCGAACGAAGCGGGCTTGCGTCGGCAGGCCGATTCACTGCCGCCGCACCTGGCGGGCCGCTATCTGCTGACCGGCTACATGGGTGCGGAACTGCCGGATGTCCTGGCGCTGGCGGACGTGGTGGTCAGCCGCAGCGGTGCGGGCACGCTCGCGGAGCTGACCGCGCTCGGCAAGGCGGCGGTGTTCATTCCGCTCGCGTCGTCGGCTGGCAACGAGCAGGCTCACAACGCCTCCTACCTTCAGCAGGCCGGCGCGGCGGTCGCCCTCCTCGGCGACGTCACGGCGGACGGCTTGTGGGAGGCGCTGACTGCGTTGCTGGCGGACCCGGTGCGGCGCGAGGCGATGGCGGCGCGTTCCCGGGAGCACGGCCGCCCGGACGCGGCGGAGCGCCTGGTCGACGTGGTGCTCGCGGCAGCTGCGGACCACTGAACCGGAGTGGCCCCGGTCCCGGCCCCGCTGAGAGGGCCGGGACCGGGGCCGCGTGGTGTGCCGTCAGCTCCGGCCGCGCCGACGGCGCTCAGGGTACGGCGGACCTGCTCCACGGTGGCAGGGAAGTACACGTGCTGCGCGCCGTGGCCGCCACGAGGCGTGACCACCGGCTCGGTCCCGCCGGGGATCTGGTCGAGCCGTTCGGGCCGCCGGGTGCGCGGGGTCGGCGCCCGGTGTGCGGTCGGCGCCCGGTGGAGGTCGGCCGTGTCGAGGCAGGACCGTACCGACTCGGCCGTGGGCAGCCACACCTGGACGTGGGCACCGCCGGGTGCTCACCCTCGCGCGATCCCCTCCGGAAGACGGTCGCCGCGATCCGTGCCCGGATTTCCTCGCTCACGTGTTTCCCGCGCGTTCCGGGCAGGCCGGCAGGGTCGCAGGACGGTCGGCGGGACCGCCTCCCGACGTCTTCCCGTCGACCGTTCCTGCGACCTTTCGTGCTCACCTTGACGCTGTCATCACCGCAGGTCAGCGCACCCGTCCGCGCGGTTTGAGGGGGAGCGGCGGGAGCTCCGGGGCGCTCAGTCGGTGGCCGTCGTAGCCGTGGACGTCGCCGAAGCGGTGGCCGGTCGTCCAGGCGTCGCGGGCCTGGGCGATTTCGTCGTGGGTGCGGCCGAT
>NZ_JBIURH010000069.1:0-27689 GCF_044740765.1 Kitasatospora sp. NPDC088346 | reverse complement strand
ACCCGGATCTTCCGCTTCGACGAGATCGTCGAGGCCCACCGGGTGATGGAGGCCGGGCAGGCGCTGGGAAAGATGGTCGTCACCCTCGACTGACCCGTTCGCGGCCGCCGCGACACGGCGCGCGGCCGAGGACGCGGGTCCGTGAGGCGAAAGGCGGAAGCGGCAAGCGGTGACCACCGGTGGACTGTACGGGTTGGACCTCCCCGTCGGCCTCGGTGTCGCGCCGGCAGCGCGGGGAGGTTCGTGATTCGCAAGGCCCGGTGGCCCGGATCCGGCGCGGTCCGTTCCTTCAGTGGCCGGGAGGCTGTTTCCGAGAAGAGAGGGGGACCGGGATGACGGTCGGCCAGGAAGTCCTGCCGAGCGCCGAGGTGGGCGTGATCGGGGGCCCGCGTTTCTCCACCTGCGCCGAGTCCCGCTGATTCACCGCCGACGGCTGGTCGGTGGTCGGCACGACGGGCCACCCGAAGGTCGGTATCCTCAACCACCTCCAGGAGGAGGGCCTCGTCCTTCGCGCTCCCCACCCCTCCGACCGCCGCAAGAACGCCGTCACCGTCACCCCGGCGGGCACAGCCGGACTCACCCGGTCCGGGGAGGGTTCGCGGCGGTTCAGCGCGCAGGGGCCTCGGCCAGCGTGTGCGCGACGAGAGCGTTGGCGTGTCCGTGCCCCAGTCCGTGTTCGGTTTTGAGCCAGATGACGAGCTCCATGTGCCGGGTCAGCGGTGAGGAGTGGATCAGGTCCTTCCACTCCGAGATGGGGCGGCCGTACTTCTTCTCGATGGAGGGGAAGTAGCTGGCGGGATCGGCCTTGGTAGTCATGTCGGTGCCCTCTGTTCGTCGTCCGGATCTGTCACACACTTGGACTGGTAGCGGCCGCAAATCTCATCGGTCCTGCCGATGCGACCCGAACGAGGCCGTTCCGTCCGTTACGAACGGAACGGCCTCGTCCTGCGGCCGCCGACCAGATGTCCGGCCCCCGGGGAGAGCGAGCGATTCCTTCTTGCGTCAGGCGGATTCGGTCGCGCGCTCGTGGCGCAGGAGAACGACTTGGCTGTCGAAGGTCCGCGATTCCGTGAGAGTGAGGCCCAATCGCTGCTGCGGGGTGCGGAAGACGGGCTTGCCGCCGCCCAGGACGGCCGGGTGGACGAAGATCTGGTACTCGTCGATGAGGTCATGCTCGGTGAGGAACCCGGCGAGGGCCGTCCCGCCTCCTTCACGCCGCTGCAGGCTGCTCAGGTCAAGGCACTCGCCTGCCAGTTGCCCGCCGAGAGCGGCACACCGCTCGCACGCTGGTCGGCCCCGGAACTGGCGCGCAAGGTGGTCGCCCGGGCCATCGTGGGCACAATCTCCGCCTCCACCGTGCGGCGCTTTCTCAAGCAGGACGCGCTCAAGCCCTGGCAGTACCAGTCCTGGATCTTCACCACCGACCCCGCCTTCCGCCCCAAGGCCGAGCGCATCCTTGACCTGTACGCCCGCACCTGGCAGGGCGAGGCGCTCAGTGCGGACGAGTACGTGATCAGTGCCGGCGAGAAAAACCTCAGGCCAGGCCTGCTGCCGCAGTCACCCCGCCCTGGCCCCCGGGCAGGCCAGGGCGATGCGGGTGAACCACACCTACGGCCGCGGCGGGTCCCTGGCCTATCTCGCCGCCTACGACGTTCACCACGCGAAGGTCGGGTCGTTCTCGGCGGAGGGCTGGCCATGGCCATTACCGCCGCGGTCGGGCAGATCGCCAACGTCTCCGGCGTCTGACCGGAGCAGCGGACGCCCACGCAGCTGCAGACCGGTCGGCGCGGACGGCGTCGCAGGTCACACAGATGCGCCCGGTCCGACACGGCGGGCACCAGCCCCGCCCCGGCTGCCACCGGTCGACCACTGCGAACGCGCAACCGCCCACGCCCTGGGCCGCTCGCCCCGGGCCGGCGCCGGACGAATGGCCGTGGCCGTCCTGCCCGGCGAGTGCCCGCATCAGCTGTTCCTCGTCGAGGCCGGCCATCGCGACCACACGTTCGTACATCTTCTTCTCGTCCAGAGGGCCGGGCAGACGCACCGCCCGGGTGATCTGCCCCACCCACAGCTCCTCGACCACGAACGGACGGCGCTGGTAGCCGGCGGCGAGGCGCGCCAAGTGCGGGTCACAGCACGCGCGCAGCCGCCGCCTGCCGTCGACGCGCGGATCGGTGGCGACCGCGGAGGAGTCCGGGACCCGCAGCAGCACCAGTTCCGGCGCCGGGGCCAGCAGCCCGCGCTCGTCGTACAGCTCCGGCGCGTCGTCGCCGGAACCGATTCCCGCGGTGCCGTTGGAGCGGGCCATGTCTCGGGTGTACGCCCCCCGCCGCGACCCGCGCGAGTCGAAGCCGTCGAGAGGCAGAACGGCTGCCCCGGTCCACCCGGCGGGCAGTGCCGGGCCGTCCCGGTTCCGCGCGGGTCACAGTGAAGCCCAGCTACCCGAAGGTAGGGCAGTTGGGCTGGGACCGGGACCGGATCGGCGTGGGCACCGGTCTCCGACCTCGACCGTACGACAGGCCCCCTCGACCGGATCGCAGTCAGACAGCATCGGCGCGCCGGGGCCGCCGGCGTCAGCAGCAGGGCCTGGCGCGGTTGCAGGTCACGCACCGAACTACGGGAGCAGCGCTGTGTAGCGCTCGCCCGCCGCCTTGACGACGGTGTCGACGTCATCCGGGTGGCCCGGAGATCCGCCGATCCGGGCGGTTGGTGGGGCCCAGCCTCCGAGCCGGGCCCGGTCGGCTCCGGGCCGGGACGCCCGGGTCGGAGATCCGAGCCGGGTACCCGAGAAACGCCTCCATGCTGCGGCCGGAGTACCGTGAGAGGGGTCAGGGCGGTCGCGCCGCGCGCGCTGCTCGCAGGCATTCTGCCGAAGGACTCGACCGGGGGCCCGGTGCCTCCAGGAGGGGTGCCGCCCATGGCCGTTCGTGTTCCGGCCGCCCACTGCGCCGTGGTGTCGCACGGCACGAGGTGTCATGTACGCGGCCGATGACTCCCAGCAGAGCCCGGTTGGAGCCGTCGGGAGGGTGACGGTGCCGATCCCGACGGACGGGCCGGGCGAGGTGCTGGTCGGCCTGCGCGGCGGGTCGGAGGTGTTCGCGGCTTGGTCCGCCGGGCCGATCGCGGTCAACACCCGGGTGATCGTGATCGACACGATCTCCGCCCGGTCGGTGCTCGTCGAGCCGCTGCCGCCCTGAGTCCGGCGGCCCCTGCGGCCCTCGTCAATCTTGTTGCAGGTCAGGTGGTTCGTCATGTTGTTCTGGCACGTGCCCGCGCCCAACGAGGCCATGCTCATCTCCGGTTCCAAGCGGCAGTCGCAGGACACCCAGTTCCGGATCGTCACGGGCCACGGGAGCTTCGTCGTTCCCGTCAAGCAGAAGGCCCGCATGCTGTCCCTGGCCCTGCAGGAGGCGGAGATCGCCGAGGACTGCGTCACCCAGCAGGGCATCCGGCTCACCGTCCGTGCGGTCTGTGTCTTCAAGGTCGGCGACGACGCCGTGTCGATCGCCAACGCCGCCCGGCGCTTCCTCTCCGAGCAGAACCAGATGCAGGAACTGGTCGGACGGATCTTCGCAGGCCACCTACGCTCCATCATCGGCGGGCTGACCGTGGAGCAGATCATCAGGGAACGCAGCCGGGTCGCCCAGGAAGTCATGGCAGGCAGTCACGGCGAGATGGAGAAGCTCGGCATCGTGGTGGACGCCCTGCAGATCCAGGAGATCGAGGACGCCACCGGCTACATCAACAACCTCGCCGCGCCGCACGCGGCGGCGGTGGCCAGTCAGGCCCGGATCGCCCAGGCCAAGGCCGACCAGGAGGCGAGCGAACGGGAGCAGCAGGCCGCCGCGCTCAAGGCCGAGTACGAGCGGGACACCGCGATCAAGCGGGCCGGCTTCCTCGCGGAGACCGAGCAGTCCAGGGCGCGCGCCGCCCAGGCCGGGCCGCTCGCCGAGGCACGAGCCACCCAGGAGGTCACCGAGGAACAGACCGCCCTCGCGCAGCGCAATGCGGCGCTCACGGCGCAGCGGCTGGAGGCGGAGGTGCGGCGCCCGGCCGACGCCGAGGCCTACCGGAAGCGGACGCTGGCCGAGGCGGACCGCGACCGGGTGAAGTTCGAGGCCGACGCCGGCGCCTACACGGAACGGACCCTGGCCCAGGCCCAGGCGGACGCCAACGCCGCCCGCGCGGCGTCGCTGCGGGACGGTAACCAGGAGCTGATCGCGGCCAACCGGATCGTGGAGGCCCTTCCCGCACTCGCCGACGCGGCGGCCCGGGGCATGGCGGGCGCCGATCTGACCGTCCTGAACGGAACCGACGGGGTGAACCAGATCGCAGCCGGCATCGCCAGTCAGGGGCTGGCCATACTGCGGTCCCTCCAGCACTCCGCGGCGCCCACAGCGACCTCGACGACCGGCGCATCGGCCGCAGACCCGAACGTCAACGGCCGCTCCACGCCCCGGCTCCCCGACCGGAGCTGACCCGGACACTCTGCCGCGAGAGTCGTCCAGGACAGCTCGCAGTGAGCCGGCCAGGCTGGGCATCGGGGCGGGCATCGCGGCCGCCTCGATGCCCGCCCCGATGACGGTTTGTTCGTCGACGCGGTGAGGAAGTCCTCGATGAGGCGCTCGAGCATGCGTGTGGATATAGGCCGGGCGATGCCGGGCGTCCGGCTTTCGCGCGGCGGGCAGAACGGTGGCGCCACCGAGCGGTGGCGCCCCCGTTCGCTTGCGGTCGGGACTCAGACCGAAGCAGTGACGGTGGGTCCGGGCGGGAAGCCGGCTGCGTCGTCCATGATGATGCCGGCCTGGTGGACCTGCGGGACGATCACCCGGCCTGTGCGGGGCGGACAAGAGGAGCGCGGCGCCGAGCTGCTGCTGCGCGCGGCCGCTCTGGCGCACTACGCCCACGACCTTGACCGGATGAGGCAGTTGGCCGAAGCGGCACTGCGGCAGGGCTTCGACCCGCGGGCCGCACTGCTGCTCGGCACCGCCCTGGGCGAGCTCGGCCGCGCCGACGAGGCGGTGGCCGCACTGGCCCCGGCCATGGATGAGGTGGCCGACACCGACCTGGAAGCCACCGCGATGGTCCTCGCATGGAACTGCTTCTACGGTTCGCAGGGGCTTGCCGCGGCTCAGGAATGGCTGGCCCGGGCAGCGGCCCGGGGAGGACCCGAGCTCCGCCGTTCGCTGGGCGCGTACGAGGCCCGGCTGCTGAGCCTGGCGGGCCGCACCGACCTGGCCCGCGCACTGCTCGCCTCGCTCGGCGACCGAGGCGCTCGCCGCCCTCGGCGTCCAGCCCGCCGCCGCGGAGGCCTGGGCGCAGGCCTCCGCCCGGTAAAGGGCGGAGGGTATGCCGCGCCGGGCGGCGCAGGCGGCCGCTCGGGCCGCCGAGGCCCGCGGTCGCGGCGAGAAGGTCGCCGCCCCGGCCCAGGTGGCGGGTGGCAGCGGCGAGCCCGCTGACCGCGCGGGAACAGGAGATCGCCTGGCTGGCGGCGCGCGGCGGCACCAGCCGCAGCGTGGCGGAGGGCCTGCACCTATCGGTGCGCACCGTCGAAAACCACCTGCAGAACATCTACGGAAAGCATGGGATCAGCGGCCGGGCGGAGCTCGCCGACGCACTCGGGCGAGCACTACCCAGCCCAGAGAGGGGCGAGGACCATGACGCCTGAGCGGATCACCCTCGTGACCACCTCGGCGGCCCGGCTGCGGTCGCGGCTGCCCGAGATCGCCGCTGCCGTCCTGCAGATGGGCAGCGGTGGGGCCCAGGTCGAGGCTGTCGGCCAGCTGGATGCGGCGCTCGAACACCCTGTGGGCCCGTTCGGCGAGCTGGGTGCGCGCGCCGTCGCCGCGCGGGGTGGGCCGGCGTTCGGCCTTCACGGTGACTATCCGGCCCAGTGCTTGGACCTCGATCGCCTCTGGCATGATGCCGGGCAGGTCGAGCGCGATCATGAAGCGGTCGTCCTCGCGCCAGGTGTCCATCGGGATCGGGGTCGGCTGCAACCAGGGGGGCCTGGCAGGTCCACCGCAGTGCGCGTGGACCTCGTCGGACACTCCGGTCCAGAAGGTCTTTGGGTGGTTCGTACCGGCGCGCGTCACGAGCCACTGTAGGATGTCATCCATACGATGACATGCATCCAGTCAGCGAAAGAGTGACGACATGGATACCCAGGACACCGGCGCGGCCGGGGTGGGGCCGGCCTCGTTCCTGGCCGCCGCCGCCGCGCTGGGCATGATGGACGCCGCCGCCCGCACCGCCCGTCACGCGCCCCCGGACGACGCGGGCCAAAGCGATCCGCAGCAGGCCCTGTCCGCGCTCTTGTTGCTGCGGCACCTGCGCGAGGAACTCGCCGACTGGGAGACCGGGCTGATCGAGACCGCCCGCGACGCCGGCGCCACCTGGGCCGACCTCGCCGAACCGCTGGGCGTCCAGAGCCGCCAGGCCGCCGAACGCCGCTACCTGCGCCTGCGTCCCAACGGGGACGCCGGCACCGAGGCGGGCAGCACCGGCGAGCAGCGCGTCCAGGCCACGCGCGACCAGCGCGCCGCCGACCGCGCGGTGACCACCTGGGCCCGCGACAACGCCGCCGACCTGCGCCGCCTCGCCGGACAGATCGGCGCCCTGGACGGCCTCAGCCCCCAAGCGGCCCCCGCCATAGATCGACTCCTGGACGCACTGGGCCACCACGACCCTGCCCGTCTGCTCGCCCCGCTCGCCGAGACCCGGCCCCTCCTGGAGGCGAACCACCCGAAGATCACCGACCGCCTCGATCAGCTCACCGCCCGAGCCGACCAGCTGCGCGCCGACAGCGACCGGCAGCGCCGCACACCGCCAGCCGGCCCGTGACCACCCCGGGGCACGCCCCTGCCGGTCCGCGACCCGCACGCGGTGGACCGGTTTACCGCCATAAGCCTGCACGCGGCGCCTGCCCCGGCACGCGGGGCGCGAGTTGACGCCTGACGGCTACCGGCGTGCAGACCGCCCGTATCTTCCGAACCGTGACGGCCGCGCCGTCCCCGACCCCAGCCGACTCCCATGACTCCAGCCGACCTGCAGCAGCTGCTCATCGAGCGTGCCCCGGGCATACCGGGCATGACCGGTGCCGGCAAGCGTGACGACGACAGCCCCTACGGACTGACCGTGACCCTGGAGGGCGGCGGACAGGTGTGGTGGACCATCACCGGCGCCAGCGGCCCCGCGCCCACCATCACCACCGGCGACGGTGACGGCGCCGAGAGCGTGGAGGTGCCGGACCTGACGGGCTCGTCGGTCCCGGTGGCCCTCGTCGAGCAGGCCCTGGTCACCGCCGCCATCGCGGCCGACGACCCGGTTGGCGGGATCGTGCGCGTCGACCGGTACAGCACGCGCCCGGACCCGCCCGCGGTCCGCTACGGCGCGACGCTGGAGTGCCGCGACGGCTGGAAGCTCTTCCTGTCCTGCTACGGCACCGCCCGCCCCGGCCACACCCGCCCCGAGCAGCCCTACCAGCCCCTCAGTCACATCTGAACACGCCCGGGGCCGGCCACGCAGCACACCGGCCTGCCCCGGCGGCTTGACCCGATCCGAACCCTCGAAGGAGACGCCTCCCGTGGCCAGTCCGACCCAGACGCTGGAGTTCCAGGCGGAGACCCGCCAGCTGCTGCAGCTGGTGATCCACTCGATCTACTCGAACAAGGACATCTTCCTGCGCGAGCTGATCTCCAACGCCTCCGACGCCCTCGACAAGCTCCGCCTGGAATCCCTCACCGACACCACCCTTGAGGCCTCCGACCCGCACATCATCCTGGAGGTCGACGAGGGCGCCCGCACCCTGACGGTGCGGGACAACGGCATCGGCATGACCCGCGACGACGTCGTCGACCTGATCGGCACCATCGCCAAGTCCGGCACCGCCGGCCTGCTGGCGAAGATCAAGGAGGCGAAGGACGCGGACGCCGCGCAGCACCTGATCGGGCAGTTCGGCGTCGGCTTCTACTCCGCGTTCATGGTCGCCGACAAGGTCACCCTCCACACGCGTCGCGCCGGCACCGAGCAGGGCACTGTCTGGGAGTCCGACGGCGAGGGCACCTACACCATCGCGCCGGCCGACGGCCTGCCGGTGGGCACCTCGGTCACCCTGCACCTCAAGCCGGAGGACAGCGAGGACGGGCTGGGCGACTACCTGGCCCGGTGGAAGATCCGGCAGATCGTCAAGCAGTACTCAGACTTCATCCGCTGGCCTATCCGCATGGCCACCGAGCCCACCAGTACCACTACCGACGACATTGCCGACGCCGGCGCCGACGGTCAGGCTGCCGGCGAGCCGGAGACGCTGAACTCGATGAAGGCGCTGTGGGCCCGTCCTCGCAGCGAGGTGACCGAGGCCGAGTACAGCGAGTTCTACCAGCAGATCAGCCATGACTGGCAGGCGCCGGCCGAGACGATCCACATGCGCGCCGAGGGCACCTTCGAGTACGAGGCGCTGCTGTTCATCCCCGCCCATGCCCCGTTCGACCTGTTCTCCCGGGACACCAAGCGGGGCGTGCAGTTGTACGTCAAGCGGGTGTTCATCATGGACGACTGCGACGCGCTGATGCCGAACTACCTGCGGTTCGTCAAGGGCGTGGTGGACGCCCACGACCTGTCGCTGAACGTCTCCCGCGAGATCCTGCAGCACGACCGCCAGATCACCGCCGTGCGCCGGCGCCTCGTCAAGAAGGTCCTCGGCGCTCTCAAGGGGATGCGGACCAAGAACGGCGAGACCTACGCGAAGGTCTGGGAGCAGTTCGGCCGGGTCCTCAAGGAGGGCCTGATCGAGGACCGCGACAACACCGACGCGCTGTTGGAACTGGTCAGCGCCGCCTCGACCAATGATGCGGAGGAGCCGACCACGCTGCGCGAGTACGTGGAGCGGATGAAGGACGGCCAGGACACCATCTACTACCTGACCGGCGAGAACCGGGCGATGGTGGAGAACTCCCCGCACATGGAAGCCTTCACCGCCAAGGGCTACGAGGTCCTGATCCTCACCGACCCCGTCGACGAGGTCTGGACCGACCAGGTCCCCGCCTTCGACGGCCACCGCTTCCAGTCCATCGCCAAGGGCCAGGTCGACCTCGACAACGACGCCGACGGCGAAGGCACTGACCAGGCGAAGGCGGAGAAGGCCCAGCGCGAGCAGGACTTCGCCGCCCTCCTCGCCTGGCTCCAGACCACGCTGGCCGAGCACGTGAAGCAGGTCCGTCTCTCCACCCGCCTGACCACCTCCGCGGCGTGCCTGGTCGGCGACGCCCACGACCTGACCCCCACCCTGGAGAAGATGTACCGGGCCATGGGCCAGGAGCTCCCCCAGGTCAAGCGCATCCTCGAACTCAACCCCACCCACCCCCTCATCACTGCCCTGCACCAGGCCCACCAGGCAGGAGCCGACGACCCGGCTCTCGCCGAAATCGCCGAACTCGTCCACGGCAGCGCCCTGCTCGCCGAAGGCGGCGACCTGCCCGACCCGGCCCGCTTCACGCGCCTCCTGACCGACCGCCTCACCCGCGCTCTGTAACCCCCGCCGGGGTGCGGCCCGCCGTACGCCAACGAGCCCGGCCGGCCGCACCCCGCACGCTCGGCCATCCCCGCCAGGCGCACGCCGAAGGGAAGGGCCCGGGGCGCTGCACACGAGTCGCATCGAACCGGGCGTCCTGCCGGAGCCGACCCTGGCCCCGGTGGGACGCGTGCGCAGCGCCCGGTTCGGCATCCACGCCCCTGCGGCACCACCGCCATCACCCGCTTCGGCAGCCGGAAACGGACCCCGGCCACCCCGACGGCCACCCGAGCGACGAAGGAGACAGAAGCGTGTACCAGTACACCGACCGCAAGAACCGCACCCTGGCCGACCGCGTCAACGAAGCCGCCGAGCGCCGCCTCGACCAGGGCACAGAGCAGGACAAAGGCGCCGCGACCGCCCTGCTGGCCGACATGCTCCACGCCGCCTCCCAGCACGGCGTCACCCTCGATGTCTTCGACTGGGTCACCGACCTGCCCGGAAACTGCTACGCCGTCGTCGTCTCACCTCTGCACGCGCGAACCACCGAGTGGGCCACGGCCAGCTGAACTCGACGAGCCGGGCCACGCCTCACCGTCCCCTTTCACCGACGCTTCGCGCGGGCTGCTGCGGCGCCGGCTCCCCTGAAACGGGAGAACACGCAGCGGCCCAGGACGAAGCCCGTGTGCCGGGGCCCGAACTACACCACCCGGCCGACACCCCCGGCGCAGTCCGGACGGCCAACCGTGCGCTCTCACGGCCGAGGTGGACTCCGGCCCGCTCAATGCGTTCGCCGGGGGCCACCGGCACCGCGGGAAAGGGGCGCCCGCGCACTGCTGAGGCCGGGTCGTAGTCTGCAGCCATGACCGATGCCCTCATTGCGATGCCCCGGAACGCATTCGAGACGCTGCTGGCCGGCAACCGGCGGTTCGTCGCCGGAGCTTCGGAGCACCCGAACCAGGACGCCGCCCGCCGCACCGAGACCGCACCTGCCCAGAGCCCGTTCGCGGTGCTGTTCGGCTGCTCGGACTCCCGGCTGGCCGCCGAGATCATCTTCGACCGGGGGCTGGGCGACCTGTTCGTGGTCCGCACCGCCGGGCACGTCCTGGGGCCGGAGGTTCTGGGCAGCATCGAGTACGGGGTGAGCGTGCTCGGCTCGCCGCTGGTTGTGGTGCTCGGCCACGATGCGTGCGGCGCGGTAGCGGCCACCCGCGCCGCCGTCGCCGACGGCACCACCGCCGGCGGCTACGTGCGGGACGTGGTCGAGAAGGTCACCCCCAGCGTGCTGGCCGCCCGCGCGGCCGGGCACACCGAGGACGCGGACTACATCGCCGAACACATACGGCACACCGTCGACCTGCTGCTGGACCGCTCCCGCGCGCTTGCCGAGGCGGTCCAGGCCGGCCGGGTCGCCGTCGTCGGGCTTTCCTACCGACTCGCCGACGGCACCGCCCACCTGGTCACCGCCCGCGGCCTCGACCTGCCCGCCGGCTCGGTGGCGTGACCCGGCTGCTCAGCGTTCCTCCAGGTCCGGCACGACCGTGCGCAGCTGTTCGGCGCTGACCGCGCCCGCGCGCAGGAGTACGGGGGCGGGCCGGTGATGTCCACGATCGAGGACGGCACGGCAGCCGGCGTCGGGCCCCCGTCCAGGTAGACGGCCACCGTCTCACCGAGCATGCCGCGTGCGGCGTCGCAGTCCTGCGGCGACGGCTTGCCGGTCAGGTTGGCGCTGGAGACGGCCAGTGGCCCGGTCTCCACCAGCAGGTCGATGGCGACCGCGTGTGTGGGCATCCGTACCGCCACCGTCCCGTGCGTCTCGCCGAGATCCCAGACGAGCGACGGCTTGTGGCGGGCGACCAGGGTCAGCCCGCCCGGCCAGAACACCTCCATGAGCTCTCGCGCGCGCTGAGGCAGGTCGTCGACCAGGAGATCCAGATCGCCCGGCGAGCCGACCAGCACCGGGGAGGGCATGTTCCGGCCGTGGCCTTTGGCATCGAGCAGCCGGGCGACGGCCTCAGGGCTGAAGGCATCGGCACCCACCCCGTAGACGGTGTCGGTGGGCAGCACCACGATCTCACCCCGCCGCACCGCCGAGACGGCCTCGCGCAAGCCCATTGCACGCTCGAAGGCATCCGAGCAGTCGAAACGACCGGACATCGCAGCGCGAAGGCTCTACCCCCTGCGCCAGCCGACAAGGCCCACGGCACCGTCTTTCCGAACGACGGGTGCCGTGAGGACATCCGAGTGCCCGGCGATACCGCCATCGCCCCGCCTGGGATCAGGTGAAATCCCCTGCGGTGAGAACCACCGCGTCAAGCGACTGCCTGAACGCCTGGCCAACCCCCGTTCCGCCGGGCCACTGCCCGGGCTGCACCCTGGCGCTACCGCCGGCCTCCACCGGCCGCTACTGCACCGACTGGTGTGGCCACAGGGCGCCGGGGCTGCCGGGGCGGGGATGGCTGCCCACGCTGGCGATTGCCGCGTGACCTGCCCGTGTCCCACGCGGCGACAGCGTGGAACACGCACGCAGAGCAGTCCGCCTCATCCCGGCAGCGTCGCCAACGTCAGGGGCGGGGGTGGGGGCGTCCAGTCAGGTAGGAGAAGGACGAAGTCGGCGTCTCCGCTCGGCCGTGGCGTCAGATCGCGGCGTATCGCCGGGGGTCTCGGGGGCGGTGGTTCTCCCTGTCATACGGGTACCCGGATCGCTGCCTGGCGGCCTCCGGGGCGTGTCGCGGTGCGTCCGGGACGGTAGGTGCGTGCCGGTGGCCAACGGGGTCGGAGGGGTTCTGCGTGGGGGCTCGCGCTGGTTGCTCCGGTGGGATGGTCGGAGGCTCTGGGGGCGTGGGGAAGGCATGCGGGGGCCAGGACCCGTGGGCCAGGTCGTGGTGGAGGGCGTCGAGTCTGGCCAGGCAGGTGTCGACGGTGGCGATGGCGGCGCTGCTGTGCTCGCGGATGCGGCGTTCGATGGCGGCGAGCCGGTCTTCGATGTGCTGCCAGCGGTCTTCGGCGGTGGTGAGGGGGTCAGGTGCGTCGTTGGTCGCTGTCATGGCGGAGGCGGTCGGTGCGGTCGGTGAGGTCGTCGAGGCGGGCGGTGAGGTCCGGGTGGGCGGCGGCGAGGTGGGGGCGCATGTCGGCGAGGGGGTCGGCCGGGTCGGGGGCGCCGAGGGCGGTGGTGAGCGCGGTCAGCGCGGGGCGGGCCTGGGATGTGAGGCCGGGTGCGGCGGTGATCTGGGCGGCGAGGACGCGCAGGTCGGCTGCGTTGTCGCGGGCCCAGGCGGTGACGGCGCGCTCGGCGTCCCGGCGGTCGCGGACGGCTTTGACGCGCTCCGCTCCGGTCGCGGCCTCTTCGGGTCTGCTTCCGGCGGGGCGGCGGAGAAGGCAAAGCCCCGCAAGGTCGAGATCAGCCACAGCGGCAGCCGCAAGCAGATCCAGGCCTGACCCCTCCCCGGACCGCCGTCCCGCACCGTCAACCCCCGGGCGGTGCGGGACGGCCCCGGCCGGCTCCACGCCCGGCCCCGGCCGCCCCGGCACACCGCGCCGCCGGGCCGACGGCGGGAGACCACCATGCGCGACGACCAGGGGCACGAACCCTTCGCGCTGGACCTCGACATCGCCCCACTGCGCCGTGCTCTGACCGCCGCGCTCGGGGCACATCGGGAGGTGGTGCTCGATCTGTCGGAGGTGACGTTCATGGACTGCGCGGGGCGCTCTGGTCCGGGCCCGCAACCAGGCCGACCGGTGCGGCAGCCACCTGGTCCTGCGAGGGGCCGGCCGCCGCGTGGTCCGGCTGGGCAAGCTCACCGGTCTGCACCGGCGCCTGGCCGTCGAGCCCCGACCGGGCGTCGACGGCGTTCACGCCGACGCCCCGGAACGGAGGGAGAGGAACCGTGGCTCTTCGATGGGAGGCGTTCCTGGACGAGGTCCGGGAACGCGGTGAGTACGACACACCCCGGGAGGCCGAGCGGGCGGCGCGCGTCGTCCTGGCCCTGCTCGGCGCCCACCTGGTCGGCAAAGTGCGCGCCGAACTGGCCGCCCGCCTGCCCGAGACCCTCGCCCTGATCCTGCTCAACCCGCTGCAGGCCGCCGAGCCGCTCGGCCCCGAGCGGTTCGCACGCGCGACCGCGGCCTGGATCGAGGGCGCCACCGAGACCACCGCCCTGTGGGACATCGGCGCGGTCCTCAGCACCGTGGCCGACGCCGCCGGCGACGACCTCACCGAGCGCATCCTGCTCCAGCTGCCCCCCGGCTACGACCTCCTGTTCGGCCGGCCCCGGCCCGGCCACCGCCCCTGAACCCGTCCTCGCCGCCGCACCCGCCCGGCCGGCCCCGTCCTCCCTGGAAGGCCACCGCCATGACCCGGTACCGCCTCCTTCTCCAGCAGGTCCGCACCCTGGGCCGCTACACCAGCGACGAGGAGGCCGAACGTGTCCTGCATGCCGTCCTGGCCGTCCTCGGCAGCCAGCTCACCGGCGAGGAACGCTGCGACCTCGCCGCAGCCCTGCCCGAGCGCGCCCGCACCGTCTTCGCCTCGCAGATCCCGCTGCCCCGGCCGGTCGCCGCCCCGGCCTTCGTCGAAGCCGTCGCCCGCGCCCTGAACACCAGCCTCGCCGCCGCCCGCTGGGACGCTTCCTCCGTCCTGGCCGCCCTCACCGAGCTCGCCGGCGACCACCTCACCGACCGCCTCCTCGCCGACCTGCCCCGCGGCTACGCGCTGCTGTTCGGCCGCGCCGACCTCACGATCGCGGCTTGACCCGGGGCGGCACCACCGGCGCCGGCCGCCCGCCGCCCAGCTTGGCAGGGCGGCTGGCGCCGGGCCGTCAATCCGGCCGGCGGCGGCCACCGGAGCACAGGCCGACGACCCGGGACCGCCACCACTGGGTGCCGGTTCGAATCCAGCGCCACGCCGGTGCACCCGCGACATCCACCTCGGCCAGGTGTGACCGGCCCAGCCCTGCCGAGCACCGGCTGGAACCGGAACCATGCTGGAGTTCGCCTCCTGGCCGGGCATCAGCTCCCTCGCCCCGGCCAAGCAGGGCGAGCGCTGCGCACCACGACGCCGGGCGCAGGATCGACCGGGACATCTGGTCAGGCAGGTCCGCGAGCGCGGCCCGGCAGGAGTCACCTCTGCCCGTGGGCGCCAGCTGGACGGGCGGTGTCGAGGGCGTCGCGCAGGGCGTACAGGTCGGCGATGGTGGCCAGTTCGGCGAAGCGGGCCAGCAACCGGCGGATGGTTCGGTCGTCGCCGTCGTGCACGGCCTCGGTGATCGCCTCGACAAGGGAAGAGTGCCCGTCCCGGGCGGTCTCCGGTGCTCCGGGCGCCAGGTCCTTCACTCCCGCCTCCTGCGCGGTACTGCTTGTTCGTCGGCGGTGCGCGGCGGCGGCTCGGGGGGTGCCGCCGCCGCGCACCGGAAGATTACCTCACTCGCGGACAACGCAAAATCTATGCGCGCTGGAGTAGACATTGATCGTGGGCTGGTCTAGCGCTTCTCTCGTAGGCAGCAGTCGGCGATACCGGCCAGACACGAACTGGCCGGGGTTGTGGACGGAGTTCGCGGTGCGGTCCGGCAGTGGAGTTCCGAAGCCAGGCTGGTGCAGGACGGCGACGGGACTGGCTGCCGGAACAGGTGGGCCACCACGGCCACCGACGGGAAGTCGCAGTTCAGCAGGTGCAGTACCAGCAGTACGAAAGTGACAGTGAAGTCCAGAGGACGAACGGAGGGCGCAAGCGCCATCAGGATCGCCCGGCCCGTGAACACTCGCCCGGGCGGACACCGCAGACCCCAACGCAAGGACGGTGGTTTCCGGTCACGCATACGCGATCCCCGTACACCCCCGCCCCCGGGGCAGTGCGGAAGTAACAGGACCGGCCCAGGCCGGTAGATGGTGTTGTTCCCCTTCGGGGCCCCGGAGCCGACACGGCGCCGGGGCCCCTCAACGCGTTCTCCCCAGAACCAGAGAGGTGCAGTGACTACAACGACCAGCCCCGACACACCCGACAAACTCGACGACGACGACTACCCCGCCTACACCATGGGCCGCGCCGCCGAGATGACCGCCACCACCCCCGGCTTCCTACGCGCCCTCGGCAAACAGCGCCTCATCACCCCACTGCGCTCCGACGGCGGACACCGCCGCTACTCCCGCTACCAACTACGCATCGCGATGCGCGCCCGCGACCTCGTCGACCAAGGCACCCCCATCGACGCCGTCTGCCGCATCATCATCCTCGAAGACCAACTCGAAGAAGCCCTGCGCCTCAACGAGCAACTCCGCCGCGCCCAGCACGGCCAGGAGCCCACCGCGGACACCTGACGGACCGGCAGGGCTCCCGGCCTACAGTCCCCTCCAGCCGTACGGCCGCCCGCCGCAGGCGCCAGAAAGGTGGGACGACCTCGCGCTGTACGCTCTGGTCACCCCGAACGGTGACGCCGCAGCGCGGCACAGGACGTGGCGGCTGGAGGGCGCGGCCGGGCCGGACGCCGCCGCGGACAGGTGCTCGGGATGGTCCGCTCCGAGATGGGCGGCACCGCCCGGGGCGTCGACGCTTTCCGCCCGACCGCCGTGCCCGTCGTCTCGCCGGCTGGGGCCGCCGACGGCTCCACGGCACCCGGACCAGCAGTCCGCACCCCGCTCAACGCGCTCAGCATCTCCTCGTTGCGGGGACGTAGGACGCCAAGCCAGGCGGCCACTTGGCCTCCCGTCGCTATCAGGAGTCGGAGTAGCCGAGGTCGCCGATGGTCCAGCTGCTGATGTCTTCGATGGCGATGCGATACATGCCGCCTGTGTGGGGCAGCGCGAAGTCGCCCTGAAGGATCTTCGCCCGGTGGAGATGCAGATGGGTCGGCCGTGCGGGCGGGCCGTCGAGGGGCGGGGCGAAGAGGGCGGCGAACGGCTTCAGGTGCTCCGAGGCCTGGAGGACCTCCGCCACCCGCTCCCACCACAGGGTCACCGGGGCAAGTCTGCCGGTGATCACCGCTCCGGGGACCACCACGGTCAGGGACATCTGGTTGCTGTGCTCGGACTCGACCATCGCCGCGATGTCGACGAGCAGCCCGTCAGGGTTCGACATGCCCACCAGAATAGGACATTGCCGCCGTGACCCACGGGCCTGGGCAGCGGCCATGGCGGCCACGGGCCTCGCGCCAGCCGCGCGGCCGGGGCCTACGCGGCGGCGACCTGACGTGCCGGTCGGCTGCGCCGCGGTGCAGGGCAGACGGGAGCAGCCGTGAGGGCCGGGGCGGCGCCCGGATCGTGCGGGCCAGCGGTAACAAGCAGGTCGACTCCGAGAGGGGTGACGGTGAAGCCCGCAGCGTCGAGGATCTCCGACAGGGCCAGTATCAGCGCGCTGCGGATGCCGCGGAACGCGGTGCGCCCGGCGGCGTCGGCGGGATGCGGGCAGGCGTGGGGGTGGGTCCGATCAGGTCCTGGCCCGGACTCCATGTCAGCACCAGGCCGGTCCCCGGACGCTGCCGGGCGGAGAGCCCGGCGGCATGGGGCGGTGCCGGCTCGAACCCTCGGAGGGAGACCACGGCACAGACGGACTCAAACAGATGTTTGTCATCCACGCGCGGATTTTCTCGCCTGCCCAGCCCGCTGCCGGCCGTCAACGGCGGATCGTCACATGTCTTTCCGGCCATTGCAGGTGAGACTCCGGAGCCGGATCGGCGGATGTCCGTTCGACCTGGCCGGGGCGTGCGTCCCCTGGACGGCGCACTGGCGCGTCGGTCCAGGGGCGCACGGTGTGGACTGCAGTGTTCCCGGCTGGGAACCGCGTGCGTCCTGGGTCAGAGTTTGAACATCGCGGCATAGGGCTGGGTGATGCGTTCTCGCCGCGATCCGAAGTCGACGAGTACCGCGATGTCGCCGTCACCTTCGACCCCGATGGCCCGGCCGAGACCGTACTGGTCGTGGGTGACGCGGTCGCCGAGGGCGAAGTGCTTGCGCGGCGCTTCGACCCGGGCCTTGAAGGGGCTGGTGGGCAGGACGCGGCGAACTGCTGCAGATTTCGTCATTCCCTGCAGTATGCGCCGATGAATCGCGGGAGCGGGCCTTGTTCGGCGCACTCGATTTCTGAGCTACGGCAGGAATTTCGCGCAAGCCGTCCACAATGGTCTCGGATGGCGTCGGTGGGCGTGGTGCGTCGCTTTCGCGGGTATGCCGCGGGGAGGGCGGGCGCTCGGGTCCCGCGCGACTCTCCGCTCCCGGGGGGACCGGCGGTCGGCACCGAAGGGGCAGGCGCGCATGCCCAACCAGGATCCTCGCCAGCCGTGTTGGTGGTCCGGTCGCCTCGCGGCCCGGGCCCGGGGAAGGGGGTTCCGCAGAGCCGGGGGTGAAATATCTACCCGTGGCGGGTCTGGGCCTGCTAGAGTCTCCTTAGTTGCAGTAGTGGTTCCCATGAACGTTGTGTGCGCCTGCTGATGTATCGCAGGCGCCTTTTTGTTTCCCGGATCTTCCCGGGTGGGTGCTCATCGCGGCGACTCGGAGCCCGCACTGTGTGTGCTTCGGACAGCCCCTTGAAGGAGATTTTTTATGGCTAATGGCACTGTGAAGTGGTTCAACGCGGAAAAGGGCTTCGGCTTCATCGAGCAGGAGGGTGGCGGCCCCGACGTCTTCGCCCACTACTCGAACATCAACGCCAACGGCTTCCGTGAGCTGCTCGAGGGCCAGAAGGTCGAGTTCGACGTCACGCAGGGCCAGAAGGGCCCGCAGGCCGAGAACATTCGTCCGCTGTAGTTTCTGCCACGGCACCCGCCTGGTAGCGAGGGGCCCGCACCGCGTACATGCCCGGTGCGGGCCCCTCGGCATTGCTCCACCACGCAGTCCCCGGCCGTTCAGGCCCCTGGCTCCGCCACCGGCGGCCATCCCCACGCGAGACGCTCGGCGCCGCGTCCGGATCGGCGCCCTGCCGTGACACCCACGGTTCGAGGATGTTCGCTCCCGCCCTGTCGGTGAGCGCCGACCTCAAGGTGACGTGCCGCACGGTTTCACCGTCCACGCCCCGCTCTCCACACTTTCGGCCCGTTCCTTCGCGGCCTCCTGCCGGCGCCCCGCGCTGCGGAGCCGCCTCGCGACGTGCCGCCCCAGGAAGGTTTCACATGAACCGCTCCAGCCGCTCCCCGTACCGGAACGCCAACTCCCGCTCCTCGGCCTCCTCCCGCTCCGGCGCCGCCTACGGATCCCGCTCCGGCGGCAGCTCCTTCTACGGCGACCGGCCCACCCGCGGCCGCAGCGCCCGTCAGGGTTCCTCCGCACAGGGCGAGTTCGCGATGCCGGTGAGCACCACCCCGGCGCTGCCGGCCGTCGAAGCGTTCGACGAACTGGACATGCCCAAGGCCCTGCTGTCGGTGCTGACCCGCCAGGGCGTCACCACGCCGTTCCCGATCCAGGCCGCGACGCTCCCGAACTCGCTGGCCGGCCGTGACGTCCTCGGCCGCGGCCGCACCGGTTCCGGCAAGACCATCGCGTTCGGCCTCGCGGTGCTGGCCCGCACCGCCGGCCGGCGCGCCGAACCCCGCCGCCCGCTGGCGCTCGTCCTGGTGCCCACCCGCGAGCTCGCGCAGCAGGTCACCGACGCCCTCACCCCTTACGCCCACGCGGTTCGGCTGCGGATGGCGGCCGTGGTGGGCGGGATGTCGATCGGTCGCCAGGCGCAGATGCTGAATCGCGGGGCCGAGGTCGTGGTGGCCACCCCCGGCCGGCTCAAGGACCTGATCCAGCGCGGCGACTGCCAGCTGGACGGGGTCGGCATCACGGTGCTCGACGAGGCCGACCAGATGGCCGACATGGGATTCCTGCCGCAGGTCACCGAGCTGCTCGACCAGGTCGCGGAGGGCTGCCAGACGATGCTGTTCTCCGCCACCCTGGACCGCAACGTCGACCGCCTGGTCCGCCGCTTCCTCAAGGATCCGGTCACCCACTCGGTGGACCCGTCCGCGGGTGCGGTCAGCACCATGGAGCACCACGTCCTGCACGTGCAGAACCACGACAAGACCGCCACGATCGCCCACATCGCCTCCCGCGAGGGTGGGGTGATCATGTTCACCGACACCAAGCACGGCGCCGACCGCCTGGTCGAGGACCTGCTCGCGAACGGGGTGAAGGCCGCCGCGCTGCACGGCGGCAAGTCCCAGCCCCAGCGCACCCGCACCCTGGAGCAGTTCCGCACCGGCCAGGTCACCGCGCTGATCGCGACCAACGTCGCCGCCCGCGGGATCCACGTTGACGGGCTCGACCTGGTCGTCAACCTGGACCCGCCGGCCGATCACAAGGACTACCTGCACCGCGGTGGCCGCACCGCCCGGGCGGGCGAGTCCGGCACCGTCGTCACGCTGGTGCTGCCCAACCAGCGCCGCGAGATGGCCCGCATGATGGCCACCGCCGCCATCACCCCCGTCACCACCAGGGTCAGCGCCGGCGACGAGGACCTGGCCCGCATCACCGGTGCCCGGGTGCCCACGGGCATCCCCACCGTGATCGCCGACCCCGTCGTCGAGCGTCCGCGCCGCGGCGCCTCCACGAACCGTGGCCGCCGCGGCCGCCCCGCCTACGCAGGAACCGACACCCGCGCGGCCGTCGCGGGCCGCGACACGCAGGGCCCCTCCGGCCGCCGCCGGGCACCCCGACGCGTCGCCCTGGCCGCCTAGCACGTACGCGGGGCCCCGACCGCCGCTGCGGTCCGGGCCCCACCGTCCACCGGCGGAGGGCAAGTGTCTCGGCCCGCTCCGGCGCACCCGCCGGCCGTCCCACCGCCAGTGCCCTGATCGCCGCCGGTCTCGGCGGTGGACACGCGAAGGAGTCCGCCCATGACCATCACCCTCGAACGCTCCGCTACCACCGTCACGGTGGGCGACCTCATGAAATCTCCGGAACTGCAGATCAGCGACGACGTCATGGTCGACATGGCGATCGACATCCTGCAGAGCTCCGGCGCCGACCACCTCCTGGTCCGCGACGACGACGGCCGCTGCGCGGGTCTGCTGACCCGCCTGCACCTGGCACCGTTCCAGGCCCGGTCCTGGTACACCGAGCGCACCCCGGTCCGCGACATCGTCCTCGACCGCGCCCCGTTCGCCACTGCCGACATGCCCGCCACCACCGCGGCAACAGCCATGCGCTCCCGCGACCTGGCCGTGTGGCCGGTCGTTGACCCTGACGGCCACGCCATCGGCCTGCTCAGCTTCTAAACCGCCTGTCGGCGCCGACACACCGACCGTCGATGATTCGCCCAAGGCGCGCTTCGCCGCCGCTTTCGGCCCCTGCCCTCAGCGCCGGCGACCTCCTACCAACAGTGGATAAGCCCGGGCTGCGGGGCGTCACACGTTCCTGGAATCCTCCTGCGCGGAAGCGGTCTCCGCAGGGCCGGGGCTCACCTGCAGCACCCGGTCCGCGCCGGTACGGCGCAGCAGGGCCGTTACAGGCCCGGTCGGGTTCAGCAGGTGGAGTACCGTGCCGTTTCGCGTGCTTTCAGGTGGGCGCGGCTGAGCGCGTTGAGGCCGCCGGAGTCGCAGATCGCTACCTGGGACATGTCGATCACCAGTTCCCGCGGGACGGAAGGCGTGTCCAGCGCGCGGTCCACGGCGGCGTTCAGGAGCGGGCCGGTGTCCTGGTCGAGTTCGCCCACCGCGTCGAGCACGCGGCCGTCCGTTCCCGGTCGCAGGCGGATGTCGAAGGCAGGGGGATGATCGAACTCCGCGGGGACGGCCGCCGGGTAGTCCTTGCGGCCCCGGTCCCGGCGGGCCGGGGTGCCCCCGCGTTGCGGGCGGCTGACCTGACGGCCCGCGTGCGCGGTTACACCCGTACCGTAGCGGCCGGGTGATGCCGCGGACCACCCGCTCAGCGCAGGGCGAACAGCGGCCAACCGGCAGTCAGGCCCAGCTACCGGCGCGGAAGTTGCGCGCTGCGCACACTGTCGGAGCGATCCGGTCCCAAGGGCCGGCGCTATCGGGCTGACAGACCACGCGAAGTGGCCTCGGGGCCCCTTCCTGAGCCGTCTCTCGCCCGGCGGGGACTCTAGCCCTGCTCGGGGGCGCCGGCCGAGACCGGGTGGAAGCGTGGGATCGGTCCGGTCGGCGGGAAGTAGGCCGGGCCCGGGCCCACGCTGCGGGGCACGCGTCACGACCCGGGCGGAACGGGAGTGGATGAACGTCCCGCGCGTGTACTTCGACAGGGCGGCGAGCCGCGGTAGCGAGCGACCCCGAGGCCGGTCCACGCTAGTGAGGCAGCGCGTCGGCCAGCCGTGCCGGTGGACAACGGTCGGCCGGCTATCGGGGACGCGGGGGAACTCGGGTCCGGGGCGGCCTGCGGTGTGCGGCTGATTGCTCACCGCGGGCCGGTCTCGTCGCCCTGGTGGCCTGTCAGGTGTCAGCGGCGGGTTCCTGGCCGTGCTGGGCGCGGCGGAGCTGCTCGTTGATGCGCAGGGCTTCTTCGAGTTGGTCTTCGAGGATGATGATGCGGCAGGCGGCGTCGATGGGGGTGCCTTGGTCGACGAGGTCGCGGGCGCGCATGGCGATCCGTAGTTGGTAGCGGGAGTAGCGGCGGTGTCCGCCCTCCGAGCGCAGTGGGGTGATGAGGCCCTGATCGCCGAGGGATCGTAGGAAGCCGGGGGTGGTGCCGGTCATTTCGGCGGCGCGGCCCATGGTGTAGGCGGGGTAGTCGTCGTCGTCGAGGGAGTCGGGGGTGTGCGGTCGGATGGTTGCCGTGGTCACTGCACCTCTTCTTGTTGTGTCCGGGGACGCGCTGAGGGGCCCCGGGGCCGTTACGGCTCCCGGGGCCCCGAAGGGTTTTACACCATCTACCGGCTCTGGGCCGGGTTCCTTATGTCCGCGTCGCCCCGGGGGAGGGGGCGTGCGGGGATCGCGTATGCGTGACCGGAAACCACCGTCCTTGCCTTGGGGTCTTCGGAATCCGCCCGGGTGACTTCCTCACGGGCCGGGCGATCCTGATGGCGCGCTGTCCCTCCATTCATCCTCTGTACGGGCCGGCTACTGCGAACTGCGGTACTTCCAACTGCGTGGTAATACGGCCTGCTCGGTACTGCTCACACGGGTACTGCGGTAATGCGAACTGCGTGGTAGTGCCAACTACCCGGTACTGCTGCGGCGGTCCCTGGCGGTCCCGCCGACTCCGGCAGCCAGCCCCGTTGCCCGTCCTGCTCAACCGCTCGGCTTGGAACCCCACTGCCGGACTCCCAGCACGCGCGCCCGCAGTCTGGGCGCCTTCACTGGGGTACCGCGTACTGCGACTGCCGGTACTGCCGAACTCAACTTCACCTACGAGTAGTGCACTTGCTGAACTGCGGTACCGCTCGGTGGTGGCCCCTGATACCTGCGGGCCGCCCGGCCCGGCCACCGGTCCCGTCGCCTTACTGCACCATCCCTGGCTTCAGGACCCTGCAACCGTGCCGACCTGCGAACTTCTGTACTTCTGCCCACCAGTTCGTGTCTGGCGGGTACTGCTTGACCTCGTCTACGAGAGAAACACTAACCACGGCACCTGGCAATGTCTACTCTGGTGAGGGTAGATTTTTCGGTGTCGGCTAGGGAGGTACTCTTCGCCAGGCACGGCGGCGGCCGGTCGCCGCAGGCAGCGCGCCGGGACGCAGGACGCCGCGTTCGGCGGCCAGGACCATGGACGAACGGAAGGCGAGCGGTGGAAGGGCCGCAGGCGCGCACCCCCAACCTCCATGCGCAGGTGTCGCTGGCCGCCGCCATCGCCGAAGCCGTCGGACCCGTCGAGCCGAGCGTGGCCACTGGGTCCGCAGAACCGGCCACCGCACCACCGGGCGTGTATCTACCGCCGGCGCGCCGACGCTCGCGCAGCCGGCGTCGCACCGCTGTACCGCGGAGCCGGGCTACCGGCCGGAACTCGACCAGGACGGCGACGGCGTGGCCTGCGAACCTCCACCGTGAGCTGGAAGCGGGGGCGGCCGGGTGCCTTGAGTGGCCGCCGCGCTGCGACGCCTCGCCGGGTGGGCCTGGGACTGGCCGGGCGCCGTGAAGCAGCGGGTTCCACGTGCCCGAGCGGGCGCCGGCAGGTTCGACGACGCCGGGCACCCGAGAGACACAACGCCGGAACGGCGTCGCGGCGCTCGGTGGCGGGCCGCCACCGTGTCGGTGGCGGCCCGCACGCGGACGGCGGTCCGGGTTAGGTGGCGGAGGTGAGGCGCCGTGTGGCCGGCCCGACGGCAGGCAGGTGTGCGTGCGTCGGGCCGGTGTCGGGGGTGGCGCGTCACCAGTAGTGGTTGCGGCCTCCGACGGCGTGACCGAGGGCTCCCATCAGCCACAGGACGAGTCCGACGGCGGCGAGGATGATGCCGATGGTCCACAGGATGCTGATGCTGGTGACGAAGCCGATGATGAGGAGGATAACTCCGAGGATGATCATTTGTGCCTCCCTGCGATAACCCCCCGATGCTGATGTGTCCCGGTTCGGAAGCGGACGTCGTGCGTGTACCGGCATGTGAGGTCGCGTGGTCGACGCTGACGGGGCACGGAGGTCCGCCCGCTCGCTCGGATGAGGGGAGGGCCGCGTGCGCGTCGGTTGCCGGCTGTCGCCGGGGCGTGCGGTGGTGGTGCTCGGTGTCCGGCGGAGGGGCCGGCGGGTTCCTGGGGGGCGACGCCGGTGTGGGCGCCCGCACCGCGACCGCCGCCGGGCCGCTGGGAGGGAACTTGGGGGGCCCTTGGGGGGCCGGTGTCGTGGGCGCTGTCGGGGTGTTTCCTGGCGGTCTCCTCGGCGCGCCGACCGCCGCTTTCGATGGTGTCGTCGGGCGCGTCCTGGCTTTCTTCTGCGGACACCGGCCGGGGCCGGGGCCGGGTTCGGGCGGGTGGGCGCGGCTGTCGGGCTCCTGGTGCTCGGCGTCGATGTCGGGCGACCAGCCGTGCTGGTTCGCCGGCTAAGCGGCTGGGCTTGCCGTCTTCCATCGAGACGTGGGACTTGCTACTCGGATTCTTCACGGAGTGGCTCCAGCGTGCTCGGTGTCAGCGGGTGGGAAGTGGCGGCGGGAAGGGCGTGCTGCCGAGAGGTCAGTCGGCACGGTGTGGCCGGTGGGAGGCGACACGCAGGAGGACCCGGGTGGAGAGGTCCTGCCGACCGGTGGAGCGGCGGGCACGGCTCAGGGGTCCGTCAACGAGAGCACCGCTCACACCGCGTGGGGAGATGTGCGGTTCGAGGGTGAGGGTGACGTCTGCCCGGGGGTTGCCGGCCGGCCCGGTGAGGTGGGCTCCGGCGCTCTTCACACCGGGCAGGCGGGCACAGTCCTCCGTCAGGGCCTGGGCCAGGGCGTGGCCGTCCAGCCGTACGCCGGCTACGGGCGGGTGCCGACCGGCAGGCGGCCGGGGCGGCGTTGGCGGAGCTGTGCGACGAGCCACCACAGGGCCAGCACGAGCGCGACGGCCAGGGCGGCGATGGCGACGGGCCACCACCAGCCTTCGCCCGCCCAGCGGGTGCGCTGGGCATCGGTGAGCAGGACGCTGATCGGCGCGGTGTAGGGCCATTCGCCGGGCGGTGTGACGTTCAGGCGCCGGTAGAGGTCGAGGCCACCGGCGAGGGCCAGCAGGCCGGTTCCAGTAGGACCAGGCCGGCCAGGGCCAGCAGGATCCGGTTGGGTACGGAGCGGGTCTTCATCGTCGTCTTCCTCCTTTCGGGGTGCGCCGGTGGTCGGTGGGGGTGGCCGGATCAGGCGGATCGCGGGCGGACCCGCACGGTGAGCCGGGGGCTGGAGGCGAGGCCGAGGGCGGTGATCTGCTGGTCCAGGGTGTCCGTCAGTTCCCTCTCGACCGTCTCGGGATCGCGGAAGGTGATCCATGCGCGTGCCGTGCCCGCCACCAGGCTCGAGGCAACAGCGCCGCGCCGCCCACCCCCTTGTGAACGCGTCCGCCCTGGTAGGCGAGCCCGACGACGTCACGGTCCCACGCCGACTGCGCGCGGTGCTTCAGGCCGCCGACAGAACCCTGGCCGTCGCGGAGTCGCTCACCGGCGGTCTCCTGGCTTCGGAGTGGGACCGTCGCCACGACCGGCGTGGCCGGACCCCCGGCCCCAGGACGGTTTGCTGCTCGGCACGGCACCCGCCTCATCTCCCGCGAGCTGGACGGCGACCGCCACACCATTCAGCACCGCTGCATGGTCGAAGCGCTCTGCTTCCTGCAGGGCCACCGCCGCCCGGCCAAGGTCGATGGCGTCCCCTTCAAATCCGACCTCGGGCGCAGGCAGAAGTCGTCGTAGAAGTAGTAGGACTCGGCGTACTGCATGAAGTCGACGGATACGACGGCGACTTCCCTGGAGAGGCTGTCGAGCAGATTTGCCCCGGCAGTCGGCCTGGCCTGTCCTGTCGTGGGGCGGCTGCGGCGCAGATGGCACAGTCGCAGGGCCAGGGCGCGCCGGCGGGCGAGGGCGGGGTAGATACCGATGATCCAGGAGACGGTGGCGCTCAGGAGGGCGAAGCCCACGAGGGCCTCGATGGGGGCGACGATGCGTAGCCATCCCGCGGTCGGTGCGATGTCCCCGAGGCCGAGGGTGGTGAGGTTGACGAGGGACGTACAGCGCGTCCACGAAGCCGGCGTGCTCGGCGGGCTCGAGGCCGGTGGAGTAGGTGAAGGAGACCGGCATGTGCGGCCAGTACACGAGTGCCCAGCCGATCGTTGCGGTGAATGCCCACAGGGCCACGATCGAGACCACGGCGAGCGGGCCCGCGAGCCCGGCTGCTCGCCGGTACGTGCTGAGGTGCGAGGTCAGCCGCCATGCCGCTGTCATGACGAGTCTGCTGAGTCCGCCGTGGCGGGTGGGGTGCCACAGTGTGCGGAACACGTCCCGCAGGACGAGGAGCACTACGAACGCCCCCAGAACGGTCACCAGCCAGTCCATACCGGTTCCTTTCGCCGCGGTGCCAGGTTCTCGCGCCGGGAGGCGTGACCGCTGGAGCCGCGCGCACGGACCCGGGCCTTGCGTGCATGTACTGAGTCTCGGAGGCGGCCACAGCCGTGCGCCCGACGCAACCATTGGGCAGCTGGACGGCCTTGGCTGCGAGACACCGGAAGCTTGATGAGGGGAGGCCTGTCCAGGCTCGCCGCGAGCCCTTCACCGTCGCCCTCACCGACTCCTTCGTGCTCGGCGGCCACAACGCCTCGCTCGTCTTCACGCCGACGCCCTGTCGGTCGGCCGGCTGTCCGTGAGCGGGACTAGGCTCGCAGCATGTTGGACACCGAGGTCGCGTTCCATCGCGCCGCCGTCGATCGCCTGTTGGCCGCTCCGTTCGCCGAGCGCGAGGACCGGGACGGCCCGGAGTGGAGCGGTCCGGGTTTCCGGGTGGCCGCGTTGATGGAGTCCCGGGACTTCTGGGAGGTCCACGACCCGGATGTGGTCGACACGGAGGAGCGCAGGGTGGAGACGGCCCTTGACACCCTTTCGGCCGCTCTCACCAATGCCTGGGGCGCCCCGACCACCGTCGAGCTGTGGCTCTATTCCGAGACCGACCTGCCGGACCCCGCCGCACCGGGCCCACTGGGGTTCCTGGCCAGCGTCGCCTCCGAGCTGCAGGTGTGGCAGCCGTCCGTTGACCGGTGGCTGGGCCTGACCGTGGGCCAGGCCGACCCCGAGCTGCCGTTCCGGCTGCTGGCATTGGTCGGCGCCGGAACGCTCCCGGAGCCGCCGACCACCTGACGCGAGTGCGTGCCCACCGCGGGGGACGTCGCGGAGCTCACGTGCCGGACGGCGGGGTCACGCTTCGGCGGGGGTCACGGCCGTCGCCGAGACCGGTGCAGTCGATCAACCGCGGGCCTGGGCGTTCTCTATGGCCGTCACCAAGCACTCCGTCCGCCCGGAGAACGGCACCGACGGGACAGTGACCCTGTGGTCCGCGACTGTCGACGCGCTCGCGGCCGGCACCTCCGTCGCCGTCCGGGACGACCGCACCGAAGCCGGAGACAGAACCCGCACTACAGTCCCCGTAGCCTCAAACCGTCTCACTTGACTTGACAGCTTCCGGCGCCTCGGACAGTCAACTCCGACTGTCCGAGGCTGGTGAAGGGGCACCGCGGGTAGCGGTAGGGCAGTGATCAGCCGGTGTACTGCTCGAAGATCCTGGTGTGTCGTATCCGCCCACGGCGGCCCCGAGGTCCTCACGGTCACGGAGCTGCCCGACCCGGTCGCCGCCACCGGCGAGGTCCTCATCAGAGTCAAGGCATTC
>NZ_JBIURH010000068.1:0-28696 GCF_044740765.1 Kitasatospora sp. NPDC088346 | reverse complement strand
AACACCGCCGGACGAGGCCGACACATCCTCCTGCTGCCCCAGCCCTTGCAAGAGATCCAAAACCGCGTCCGGAAAGAGCAGAAGACCCAGGCCTGGCAGGACCGGTATGCCATGAGAGCCGGCTGCGAGGCCACCGTCTCCGAGACCGTGCACGCCCACGGCCTGCGCAACTGCCGCTACCGCGGCACAGCGAAGACCCACGTCCAGCACGTCCTCACCGCAGCCGGAACCAACATCATCCGCCTCCACCAGCATCAGCCGGACGGCGACAGAACCAACCCAGCAACCCGCTTCACGCGCCTGTGCAGGCAACTGCGTGACGGGACTCGAACCCACGACACTTGAAGATCACCAACAGCATCCCGATTACGGGCCAGAGCCGTTGGCTGGACAGTCCCTGTACACCGCCGCAGCCAAACTCCGCGAATTCGGCTGCAACAACGTCGCCGACCAGGTCGAGAAACACGCCGACGAACTCACCCAACAGGTCGCCCTCGCCGGCCTCGGCGGCCTCGAGTCCTGGGCGACCCGCAGGCTCACCCCCCGCGGCCCCAACGTGACGAGCGCACTCGGCATGCCCGGCCTCGGAAGCGAACTCTCCCAGGAGATCGCCCAGCACGGAGCAGTCACCGGCATCCCCGAGCTAAACCTCTGGGGCTTGAAGGCCCGGGATCGAGGGCTCGCCTTCGAGGAGAAGATGGGCATGAGCAACCTGCCCGACAACTTCACCGGTTTCGACCACTTCGACCCGGAAACCGGACTGGCTCTCAGCCTCAAGTCCCTGGACACCACCGCGCCCAGCTACCAGACGGCAGCCGCCATCTTCAACCGGCTGAAGGAAGGCATCGACAACGCTGCAAACCATGCAGGCGACCGCTACCACCCCGACGTGATGCCTCCCAGCGCGATCAAGGACAGGCTGGTCTACGTGATCACCAATGCCAATAAGGCACTGACAACAGGGCAGATCAACGGCATGGTGCGGGCGGAGGAATATGCACACAACCACGGCGTGGTACTGCTGTTCGGTAGCTCGACCGGATGAGAAAGGAAATGAGGACATGAGCTACGACTTCCACATCACCCGCGCACAGGACTGGACCCAGAGCCCGTCGAACCCGATCGAGCCGGGTGAATGGGAAGCACTCGCGGACGCCAGCCCGCTCGTCGAGGAGGGCCCGCCACGAGAGTGGCTCGACATCGGCCTCCAGAAGGGCTACTCGGTTCCCGGCGAGACTGCGGTGTTCTCATGGCGCCGTGGAAGGATCGACATCGTAGGGCGCTACACGGACAACACCGAGACGGCCGCCGAGGCACTCGCGGCAGCCCTCGGCGCACACGTGCGCGGCGACGACGACTGACAGGAACACAAGCAACGGATGGAAGAGTACGCCTACCCCCGGGACGGATCCGAACCGGATCGGTGCTCTGGCGAGACAAGGGCTTTGACATCCCGACAATTTTCAACCGCGTCATGACGGAGGACATACTGATGAGTGGCGTGCGGTGACGGAGAAGATGCTGCACCACGGCGTCCCGTTGGTGGACGAAGTCCCGCCCGAGGGATAGCAAGGCGGGGCCGGCTCGAGCACGCCACACTGCTCGAGCCGGCCCCGACCACATCCAGCCGAACGCCCCCGGCGCAGCAGACGTCCATGTTCCCCGTAGCTCCCAAACGGTGCACCACCAGCCCGTCGACCTCGATCCGTTCGGCCAGGTCGCCCGGGCAGAGTGCGGGCTCCAAAGCCTTCGTCCACATCCTCGAAACACTCGGGGCCCGCCGGGGTGGTGCAACACCTTCGCGCTCGAAGGCTCGAGCCCACCTTGCGCTCGAAAGCGCGGGCCGGCCGGACCGCGGCCGCGGGCGGGAGAGCTGCCGGGCCCGTGTGTGCGACGCTGCACCGCGCGAAGCACGCCGGGCCCCTTCGGCCGCCCAGCGCGCCATCCCCGCGGTTGCTCACCGCGCTTTGGTGGTCCCGAGTTCACCGGTCGTGGGCAGACAGTCTGCGGCGCCCAGTCCCCTCGCCACACCCACCGCATTGACCCGGCTGGTGGGAACCAGGACGAGCTGCGGCGGCAGCTTCCCGCCATTTTCGTCGTAGCTGTACTCCCCCAGGTAGATCCAGTCGCTGGCGGCACCGATGAACAGGGTGTCCAGCTCATAGCCTCCCCCGCAGGCCCGGGCGTTCTGCAGAGGCATGCTGGCGGCCAGGACCACCGCACCCGGGACGGCAGCGAGCATCGTCGCACCGACAACCGCGGCCGCCCACACGCCGCGGTGGGCTTTCCGGAAGCGCCACGTCCTCTGCAGTGCCGCCCCGAGCATCATCGCGTATGCGATGACGACGGCGGCTGCCGGGGCGATCAGCCACCACTCGGGGATGGCAGAACCGAAGTGGTGCCAGGTGACGATGCCCGGGACCACGAGCAGCACGGTCAGGAAAACGAAGACACCCCGGGGAAAACGGCGGAACACGAGCGTGAACCAACGACGCGCCCGGGAACCCGAAGGCACCGCCATGTGCGACAGGAGATAGCCGACCACCGCGACGGCTACGGAGGGGAGCAGCACCCACGAGACGGCGATCTCCCGAAGCACCTGGGCCGGCATCTGACTGAGCACCAGCCCCCACCGGAAACCGCTCGCCTGCATCCGGGCCGCGAGTACGACTCCACCGGCGAACCAGATCACCACGGCGGTCACCGTGAGCGCGGCCGCGGCACCGGCCAGCAGCTCCTTCGCCGTGATCGTCGGGGCGACGTCCGGGCCGGTGGCCTGCTGCTCGGTGGTGTCCACGGTTCAGGGATGCACCGAGCCATCCGATCGCACACGCCCGAATCGCAGATCCACCCGGACAGCCCTGGCCTGCACAGCCCTCCCGCCCAGGTCGGAATACCACGCGATCCCTGACCGGGCCGCACAGACCTCACCGCACGCCGGAGGTGAGGGTCCGGATCCGTCCAAAGCACAGATACCGGCGGAGGAGCGGGCGGGAGGAAGGCGGAAGACGGGCTTCGCGCGTTCGGCGCCGCGGAGGTTCGGCTGGCCGTAGTACCGCTGCCGCCCGCACCCGGGAAGGCGGCGCCCGTCCCCCTCACGGGGGGGGCCTCTCCATCGCCCCCGGCGCTGCCTTCCGGGTCGGCGGGGGACTTCCGGGCCCCATCGGAGGGAGAACTTCGGGCTCGCCCTCTTCGGGTACGACCTCGCCGTCGGCGATCGCGTAGAGGTGCTCGACCCTGGCCTTCTTGGCTGCGTAGTCGGGATCCTTCGAGGGTTTCCAGGTCTTCACGCTTTGAAAAGGAGACGCCTTCCTCGCGGAGCAGGATGCGAAGGCCCTCGTGGCTGATGTCGTCGACCACCCCCTCGGCGACCAGAAGGTCGGCCAGCTCGGCCAGGCTCCAGGTCGAGAACGGCGGGCCGTGCTCGGCCGGCCTGGACTTCGCGATCTTCTTGACCTCCCGGCGCTCGGGCAGCGTGAACGTCGTGGGCCGTCCGCCCTTGTACTTCGGGTAGAGCGAGTCGAAGCCGTCAGTGTTGAAGTCGTGGATCACATCCGGACCCGGTTCGCGCTGGTGAACGTCACGTCGGCGATCTTCGCCACGGTCATGCGCTGGGCGGACAGCAGCACCGTCTGGGCCCGCCTCCAGGTCACCACCGACCCGGTACCCCGCCGGACGATCCGCAGCAGCCGTCTGCCCTCGTCGTCATCGATCTCACGGACCTGCACGCGTTTGGGGGCGTTGCGGGTGGCGAGCACCTCGTTGCCGCGGCCGGTGAAGGCCGCGGGTGGCGAGCACCTCGTTGCCGCGGCCGGTGAAGGCGAAGTCGTCGATACCGGCCAGGCCGGTTGCCCTCACCTGCGGTACTCCCGCCCGGCTTCCGTGACGGATCGGGATGCGCACGAGGGTGCCCTCGTCGAGGTCGGTCACCCAGAGCGCGCCGCCGTGCACCTTCGCGCCGTTGGCTCCGAGGAAGCCGGTCGAAGCGATCATCTTCTGCTGCTCGGGGTCCTGGCGACGCAGCCGGGTAAGCTTCTCCCGCTCGGGGCTGGTGAGCTCGCCGGGCCGGCCCTCCAGAACTGCGGCGTTCCCGCGCTGTCGGCGACCACGAAGGCCCAGGCCGCCGGACTCGGGTTGCCCTTGGCCGCTCCGTCACATGCTGCGATCGCTCGGTCCACCATGCCACCGCTGATCGCAGGGTTTCCGCGCACACCCGTACGGCCCGGCGCCGACCGCGCCGCCCCCCGGGGGCCCGTCGGACAGGCCTCAGGTCGCCGCGGCCTCGGCTCGGGCGAAAAGCCGTACCAGTTCGTGGAAGCGGTAGCGGCCGGGGCCGGGAGAGTCCAGCAGCCCGGCGTTCACGAGCCGTTCCGCCATTCCGGACGCGGCCTCCTCCGGCAGCCCGAGTACGGCGGCCGCCTCCTCGGTCGACCAGTCGGACGGGAGGAGTCCAGGACCGGCGAGGCGCCGGAAGGCGGCGGCGAGTTCATCGGTCAGCCGCCGGTAGCCGAGTCGGAGCTCGGACTCGATGGCGAGATCGCCGACACGCAGCTCGCCCAACCGGCGGTCCTCGTTCGTCAGGCGGGCGGCGATGGCGGCGAGGCTCCAGGAGGGCCGGGCCGCGATCTTGGTGGCCGCGATGCGCAGCGCGAGGGGCAGACCACCGCAGGCTGCCGCGATGTCGTCTGCGGCGGCCCGCTCGGCGGCGATCCGGGGGTGCCCGACGACGGCGGACAGGAACTCGACGACCTCGGCGTGCGCGAGGAGGCCGAGCTCCACGGCGAGGGAGGGACGGAGCCCGGGCAGGCGGGCGCGGCCGGTGACCAGCACGGCGCAGGAGGATCCGCCCGGCAGGAGGGGACGGATCTGCTCCTCGTCCCGGGCCTCGTCGAGCACCACCAGGACGCGTCGTCCGGCCAGGACGGTGCGGTAGAGCTCCGCGCGCTCCCCCGGGTGCGCGGGGATCGCTGGTGCGGGCACGCCGAGGGCCCGCAGGAAGCCCCCCAGGACCTCGGCAGGGTCGGCCGGTTCACCCCGTACGCCGCTCAGGTCGGCGTAGAGCTGGCCGTCGGCAAAAGCGGCACGGACGGTCCGGGCCGCCCGTACGGCCAGGGTGGTCTTCCCGACGCCTGCGGCGCCCGAGACCGTGACAAGGGCCGCCGTCGGACCTTCCCGGGTGAGGCCATTCGCGATCGCCTCGACCTCCGCGGTCCGTCCGGTGAAGTCACCGACATCAGCGGGAAGTTGGGCCGGTCGTTTCGCCGTCGCGGCGCTCGGCGCCACCCCGTGGGCCGGCCCGGTGGCAGGCGACGGCGGCGCGAGGCCGGGATCCGCGGCCAGGATGCGCTGCTGCAATCGCCGCAGGCCGGAGCCTGGCTCGACGCCCAGTTCCTCGGTCAGCACCCGGCGGGTGGCGGTGAACACCTCCAGGGCTTCCGCCTGCCGGCCGCTGCGGTAGAGGGCGGCCATCAGCAGCCCCCTGGGGTTCTCCCGCAGCGGGTGCTCGGCGCACAGGGCGGTCAGCTCCTCCACCAGCCGCGCATGGCCGCCCAGGCCGAGTTCCAGTTCCAGGCAGCTCTCGAGAACGGCCAACCGCCGTTCGGTGAGACGCTCCCGCTGCCGTTCGGCGTAGGGGCCCGGGACGCCGGAGAGCGCGGTACCCGTCCACAGCCCCAGCGCCTCGCGGTAGAGCCCGGCGGCGGCCGCCGCCTCCCCGCGATCCTGCCGGCGGGCCGCCGCGTCCGCCAGGACGTCGAACTCCGCGGTGTCCAGACCCCGGTCCGCGAGCTCCAGGACGTAGCCCCCCGCCCGGGAGACCAGGATCCTCGCCGCATCGCCGGCTTCCGCCCCGATCGTCGCCCGCAGGCGTGAGACGTGGTTGCGCACCATCGCGGCGACGGACGGCGGCGCGCTCTCCCCCCAGACCCGCCGGACGAGTTCATCGGCCGTCACGACCCGGCCCGCGCTCAGGGCGAGCACCGCCAGAACGGCCTGGCGCTGTCCGGCTCCGGCGGCGATCTCGTGCCCGCCGTGCTGGATCCGCACCGGACCCAGCAGAGAGATCCTCAAACCCTCCACGACCTGCTCCGACCCATCCTCCGTCCGACACCGCCCGGCACCGCTCGTGCTCCCTCGCGCTACTTCGTCGGGGTACGTTGCCGCCGTCCGCCCCCACGCTGGACCTGCGGCCGTCGTCCGGGTACGACCCGTGGCGGCTTCGGCGGAAGCGGCATTCTCGCACGTCAGGCGAGTGCGGGGCGTCCGGGTCGCGGCCACCGGGCGCCACGCGGCCCGGCTCGGCGGGGCGTCGGTGTGCTGCCGTACCTGCGCAGCGGCTAGGTTGGTCCGTCTCGCCGAGTCCTCGTCGCGGCCAGCGCGTCGGCGGACGCCGGTCGTACGGGACACCGGTGGCGCAGGACGCCCGTGTGCAGACCGCCGCCGTACCTCGGCGGAGGCCGGGCAGGGCCGGCGCACCCGAGTGGTGATCGAAAGCGATGAACGGGGACCATGGTGACGGACATACGGATCGAGCTGCTGGGGCCCGTACGGGTCTGGAGGGCCACCGAGGAACTCGGCCTCGGTCCGGCCCAGCGGCGGGCGGTGCTGGCGCAGCTCGCCGCGTCCCAGGGTCGTGCGGTGACCACGGAGGAACTGATCGAGGGGCTGTGGGGGGACACCCCGCCGACCCGGGCGGTCGCCGCGGTCCGCAACCACGTCTCGCAGCTGCGGGAGGTGCTGGAGGAGGACCGCACCGCACCGCGGGTGCTCGTCTCGGCGGGCGGCGGCTACGTGCTCCGACTGCCGCCGGGCGCGACGGACCTCGCCGCCTTCCAGACCCTGGTGCGGGAGGCGGCGCACCTCAGGACCGTCGGCGACCTCGCGGGAGCGGCCGACCGGTTGCGACGGGCCCTGGAGCTGCAGACGGGGGTGCCGCTGGCGGGTATCCCCGGCGCCCACGCCGAGCGGCTGCGCGCGCGGTTCGCCCAGCGTCGCCTCACCGTGGTGCACGAGCGGCTCGACATCGTCCTGGCACTCGGGCATCACGCCCGGAAGGTGGGGGAACTCGCTTCCCTGGTGGAGGAGTTCCCGCTGCACGAAGGGTTCAGGGCACTGTTGATGACCGCCCTGTACCGCAGCGGTCGGCAGTCCGAGGCCCTGGAGGCGTTCGCCGACGCGTGCCGGCACCTGGATGCCACGCTGGGAGTCGAGCCCACCCGTCCGCTGCAGAACCTCCACCAGCGGATCCTCCGCCGCGACCCCGACCTCGCCACCCCGGCGGCACCCGTGGCCGGCCGGGAGGCGGGGGGCCATCCCCGTCCGGCGCAACTGCCGGCCGATGTACCGGAGTTCACCGGCCGCCACGAGCTGGTCGAGGCCCTGGTGCGCCTGGTGGAGGCGCCGCAGGCGATGGCTCCGGCCATCGTCGCCGTGGCCGGCTTGGGGGGCGTCGGCAAGACGACGCTGGCCGTCCACGTCGCCCAGCGCGTGGGCCACCGCTTCACCGACGGCCAGTTGTACGTCAACCTCCGCGGTGCCCGCCCGGACCCGATGGAACCGGGGGCCGTCCTGGCCCGCTTCCTGCGGTCCCTGGGCGTGGCCGAGAGTGCCCTGCCCGAGCAGGTCGACGAACGCGCCGCGATGTACCGGTCACTGCTCGCCGAGCGCCGGGTCCTGGTCGTCCTGGACGACGCCCGTGACCTCGCCCAGGTGCGGCCGCTGCTGCCCGGGTCCGAGCACAGCGCCGTCCTCGTGACCAGCCGTTCGCGCCTGCTCGGCCTGGCGCCCACCCGGCAGGTGGACCTGGACGTCCTGGAGGCCGACGAGGCGCTCGAGCTGTTCTCACGGATCGCCGGCCACGAGCGGGTCGGCGCGGATCCCGAGGCCGCCGGCGAGCTGCTCGCGGCCTGCTGCCACCTCCCGCTCGCCATCCGGATCGTCGCCGCACGCACCGCCGCACACCCGGACTGGTCGCTCGCCGAGGTCTGCCGGCGCCTGGCCGACCGGCGGCAGCGGCTGGCGGAGCTGAGCACGCACGACCTCGCCGTCGAGGCGTGCTTCCAGCTCAGCTACGACCAGCTGTCCCCGCTCGCCGCGCGCGCCTTCCGGCTGCTCGCCGTCCCGGAGACGACCGACCTGTCCCTGCCGTCCGCCGCCGCGGCCCTGGAGCTGGAGGATTGGCCCCTCCTGGACGTCCTGGAGGGCCTGGTCCAAGCCGGTCTGCTGGAGTCCCCCGCCCCGGACCGGTACCGGTACCACGACCTGCTGCGGCTGTTCGCCCAGGCCCGGGCCGAACAGCTGGACCCGGAGCAGGAGCGTTCCGCTCTCGTTCTCAGGATGGTCGACCATGCGGTGGCCACGGCAGCCAACGCGTACCGGATCGTCCGGCCGGGCCACGGCATCCCGGACGTCCTCAACCCGGTGGCGGTGCCCGGACTGCCGATGCCCGAGCGCACGGACGGACACCGCTGGCTGGACGAGGAGGGCGGCAACCTGCTCGACCTGGCCGGCCAGGCACTCGACATCACCGGCGCGCACGCAGCCGTCGCGGACCTTCTGCTGGCTCTCGACCCTCACCTGGACACCGGCTTCCTGTGGCGCGAGCTCATCGGCGTCTGCCGCCGGACGATGCAGCTGGCCGCCACTCACGGGGACGCGCGGGCCGAAGGCCGGGCCGGCTACATGCTCGGCGGCGGTCTCATGCAACTGCACGAGCTGGACGAGGCCGAACCCGTCTCCGCGCGGGCGGCCGAGCAGGCCGGAGCCTGCCGGGACCTGCCCGTGCTGGCCGAGATCAACAACGTCCTGGCCATGATCGCCCATCGACGGCAGCGCTCTCCTCGGGAGTCGTTCGCCTTCTCTCGCGAGGCGATCCGCCTCGCCGAGGGCTGCGGCAGCGCCTGGACCAAGGCGAACGCTCTGGCGAACAGCGTCGTCTGGCACCTCGCCGACGAGGAACCCGACCTTGCCTGCCGCGCGGGCGAGGAGAGCCTGAGCATGTTCAGGGCCCTCGGGGATCCGTTCGGCGAAGCCTACGCGCTGCACTGCTCCGGCCGCGCGATACGCGTCCTGGGTGACTTCGAGCACGCGATCTCGCTGTACGAGCAGGTCCTGACCCTGGCCCGCGCCCACGACCTCCCGGTCTTCGAACCCTCTTCCCTGCTGTTCATCGCCGACTGTCATCTGGACGCCGGCCGTCCGGCCGAGGCGGCGAGCTGGGCCGAGCAGTCCGTGGCCGCCGGCCAGCGGCTTCAGATGGGGCGGATAGAGGGACTGGCACGCGACACGCTCGCTCGCGCCCTCGCCGCGCAGCAGGGAGCGGACGGGCCCTGACGGGGCTGACGAGCCCTGACGGGGCTGACGGCGGAAGTACCCGGGACCGTCGACCCCGTCCGGGTCGGGGGTCAGGGGTCCTCCGCCGGTGAGAGCGCCTCCGCGAGGCCGGGGCGGCCCTCGATGCCGAGCTTGCCGTAGGCGTTGGTCAGGTGCACCTCCACCGTGCGCAGGCCGACGAACAGGTGCTGGGCGATCTCCCGGTTGGTCATGCCCTTGGCGGCGAGACCCGCCACCCGGCACTCCGTGGGGGTGAGGGCGCCCACCCCCTGGAAGGTCCGGGTGCGGGGGCGGTCTCCTGCGGCCCGGAGCTCCTCCAACGCGCGATCGGCCACCAGCGCGGCGCCGTGCCGGTGGGCCGCGGTGACCGCCTCCTTCAGGTGGTCGCGGGCCTCGGCCACGCGTCCGGCGCGACGCAGCCGGGCCCCGAGGTCGACCAGGGCCAGTGCGTGCCGGAATCGGGCCGGTGTCCCCTCCAGCGTCCGCACCGCGTCCCGCAGCAGGTCGAGCCCCTGCGGGCCGCCGGTGGCGATCGCCAGCACCCGCAGGGCCGCCCCGACGGCCTCGGGGACGCTCCACCGCCGGGCGATCGCCAACTCCTCGGCCGCCAGCGTCCGGGCCGCCTCGTGCTCCCCGAGCGCCAGATGGGCCAGGGCGGCCTCGGAGCGCCAGGGGTACATCCACGGGCACCCCATGCCCCGGGCCTCGGTCCGCTCGCCGCACTTGCGGAAGTCCGTGATCGCGTCCGCCGGCCGCCCCTGGGCGGCCCGCAACTGTCCGCGCACCAGCAGGACGTAGTCGTTGACCCAGTGCCCGTTCAGCCCGGCGGTCAGGCGGTCGCGTTCCAGCAGGGACTGCGCCTCGTCGACCCGCCCCTGTCTGAGGAGCGACTCGGTCAGGACGGCCGTCGCCAGGACGCTGTGGGCGTGCCGCGGGTCGACGCCGATCTCCCGGAGCGTCTGCAGTGTGGCCTCCGCTTCCCGCTGGCAGTCCAGGACGCGGCCGAGCTGGCTGTACACACAGGCGCGAATGCCGGTGCTGTGGACGAGGGTGAAGGCCGAGCCGCTCCGGCGGGCCTCCTCCACGGCGGCGTCGGCGTAGCGCAGGGCCAGTTCCGTCTCGCCGGTGGTGCTGAGGAAGAGCACGGCGCCGGTGTAGACCAGGGACTCGTCGTCCGGTGGGTTCATCCCGTGGGTCAGGGCCTGCCGGGCGAGGGCCACGGCCTCGGCGGGAGACTCGCCCTGCATGATCGCGCGCAGGCCGAGCAGGGCCGCCAGCGGCCGTTCGGCCGAGGTTCCGGCAGCGTCGGACATCTGCAGGTCCATCAGGCGGGGGAGCACAACGGGAGCCAAGGCGGCCTCGTGGAGACCGGCGTAGATCTGGTCGATCTCCAGGCGCAGGGCCCGGGCGGGGTCGGCCTCGCGCAGGGACTCGGCGGTGCGTCCGAGCACGTCCACCCCGTCGGGGTAGCGGTCGAGGGCGAACAGCGCGCCGGCCAGGCGCCGGGCCGCCCCGGTCCGCTCCGCCGGGTCACGGGACAGGTCGAGTCCCTGCCGCAGGTGGTGGACGGCCGCCGGGACGTCGGAGGCCAGCTCCGCCTCGCCGAGCCGGATCAGCACGGTGGCCCGGAGGTCGTCCCCGAGCGGTTCGCGCAGCACTCGGCGCAGCAGGGTGACCACGCGGTCGGGAGCCCCGCCACGCGCCGCCTCGTCGGCGGCCCGGCACAGCAGGTCGGGTGTCCAGGGAAGGCCCACCGGCGCCTGGAGGGCGTGGGCCGCCACCTGCTCCACGGGCATGCCCTGGTCCAGCATCACCCGGGCGGCGTGGGCGTTCACCTCCTGCCGCTCGCTCGGCAGCACGTCGTTGGCGACGGCCACCCTGATCATGGGGCAGACGAAGTCGGCGATGTCCCCGGACGGGCACATCAGCCCGGCCCGTTCCAGTGCGTGCACGGCGTCCCGGACGGCCGGTTCCGGAAGCCCGGTGACGGCGGCCACCAGGTCGAGGGCCGGCGTGCCGCCGAGGACGGCGGTGGCCCGGGCGACGGCCTGCGCATGCGGACCGGCGGACCGCAGGAGCTGGTGGACGGCCCGGCCCGCGTCGGCCGGTACGTACCTGGTGATCTGGTCAGCGGTCTCCGCGTCAGGTCGCAGTCCCGAGGTCCTGACCGAGCGCAGAAGGGTGTGGAGGAGGAACGGGTTGCCGCCGGTCGCGGTCCGGACGGCGTCGCGGAACCGCTCGTCCCCGGCCTCGCCGAGGATCTCCTCGACGACGGCGGCGACGGCCGCACCGTCGAGGGCGGTGAGGGCGAGCCGGTACCGGAAGAGCGGGACGACGCGGTCGAGGACGTCGACGTCCGGCGACGCCTCGGTGGGACCGGTGGTGGCGATGACGACCACCGGCAGGTCGTCGGCACGGCGAAGCAGGAACTGAAGCCAGAGCAGGGAGGCCCGGTCGGACCACTGCAGGTCGTCGATCGCGACGATGAGGCGGCCGGGGGCGGCGAGTGCGACGGCCAGCCAATTCAGCCCGTTCAGGGTCGGCGCCATGGTGCCGTCCGCGGTCGCGGGGCGGGCCGGCGCGGTCGCGGGGGCGAGCAGCAATTCCGCGGCGGGCGCCGCCGGCCCCTCCAAGAGGGAGTCCGCTCCCTCCATCGTGGCGCTGAGGACCGCGTGCTCGAACAGCTGGCGTACGACGCCGAACTCCACCCCGCTCTCGAACGGGTCCGCCCAGGCGGACACCAGGGTGTCCCCGTCCTTCCGGACCCGCCCGAGCACCTCGCGAAGCAGTGCGGTCTTGCCGTTGCCTGCTTCGCCGTGGACCAGGACGAACGCCCCCCGGCCGGGGTCATGCCGCAGGACCTCGACCAGGGCGTCGATCTCGGCGTCCCGGCCGATCAGCAGGGGATCGCCCAACCGGTGACCGTGGCCGGCGCCGGGATCACCGGAGTCCGGTGTACCGGGGGTGGACTTCTGTACGGGGAGATCAGACATGGGCGCTCAAGGGTACGAGTCGGTGGTCCTCTTCCCGGCCCGTGGGCCGGCTGGCGAACCGTGGTCGGTCCGGTGGGCGACCCGCCCGATCCGGCTCGACACCATCCTTCAGCCCGGGCGTAACCGTCTGCTAAGTTCGCCGCGTGCGCACGGTTGCACGGGCCGGACGCTTCGTACGGACGGTGTCGGCGGCCAGCACGGCGGTGAACCGGTCCAGCTCCGGACGCCAGTGGCGACGCACGTTCAGCCGGGTGGGCTCCCCCGCGGCGCCGGGGAGCACGAAGCGGAACGAGCTCCACGGGTGGCCGCGGCGCACACCGGTGATCCGCCGCGCGGCGTCCGGTCTGCTGATCGTGTGGCGGGGCTCCCTCGGCCGGTAGAGCAGGCCCGTGACGCGGTGGATCCTCATGAACCGTTCGGTCACGGTGATGACGTAGCCTTCGGGATCGGACTGACCGCTGATCAGGTAGGACATCCAGCGGGTTCCGCCGGGCGCGACCGTCAGGGTGACGACGACCCGGTCGGTCGGGTCGGCCGGCCGGGTTGTCTCCCGACCTGCATCAGCGAATCCGCGCTCCACATCGTCATTCCCCCGTACCCCTGCCGGTGCGCCACCCGCACGTCGCGGGGTCGGCGCCGCTGAGCGACCCAGCGGGCAGCGACCGCCGCCCGGTGACCGGGACCACTCGACCTGCCCGGTTCGCACCCCAACCTAGGGGCCCGCCGGGCCGGTGCGGATGACGGTCGGTACCGAAGGGATTGGGTCCCGCGGTGTGACGGGACGCAATCGCCGGACCGGGGGCCCAGTACCAATACCGCTGACTTTGGTGGGTCTGGGTCGTTGGATGGGATGTGTCGAGGCCTGGACAGGTGGAGTCGCCGGTGGGTGACCGGTTGTCGGATCGGATCGCGTTGGGGGTGCTGACGCAGGCTTTCCATCTCCCGACGGACACCAACCCGGTGGACGTTGACTTGCAGGTAGTCATGCGGGAGGCAGCCTCCACCTGGCGGCCGGTGCCCAGGCCGCGGCGGCCCGACGACGTGGCGACGAGCCGGCGGAGGGGTCTGTGCGGCGTGCCGGCGGGCGGTGATCCGCAACCACTCCCCCGGCGGCTCCGACCAGTGGGTAGTAGGCCGAGCGGCCGGGCCTGTGAGTGGCGTTCGGCGGGTCCTCACTCCGGGGAGAGGACCACGCTGTTGTTCTGGACCGGTGCCCGCCGGACACCGAGGCCGTTCAGGGCGAGGATGGCCCCGAAGCCGTCCGTTCGAGCCTGTCGGGGCGCGCATGACTCTGGCATCACGTGACTGCACCGCCATTGGCGGTGCAGTCAGGAGTCCTTCGCGAGCTCGTGGGGAGGGTGGTCGGCCAGTCCGGCTGCGGTCAGGGTGAGGTGCTGGACCAGTGCCGTGGCTGCGGTGTCGGCGTCGCGGGCCAGTGCCGCCTCCTCCAGCAGGCGGTGCTCCTGGACGCCGTCGCGGTCGGGGGCGCGCTGCGCCGACCAGCGGCGGGCGAGCTCGCTCGCGGTCCACATCCGGTCGAAGGTGTCCAGTAGGACCGGGTTGCCGCACCCCTCCAGCAGGGTCCGGTGGAAGACCCGGTGGGCTTCGGACCATGCGGCACTGTAGTACTCGCCCTCCTCGGGCACGTACGCCGGAGTGCGGGTCAGGCGGTGGTGAGCGGCTCGTACGCGGGCCTCCCAGTCGATGTCGCCGCGCGCGATGGACATGCGCAGCATGACCGGTTCGATGGTTCGCCGGGCTTCGGCGATCTCCTGCCAGCGGCGGTCGGAGAAGGCCGGGACGGCGAAGCCGCGGTTGGGCAGCCGGTCGGCGAGGCCCTCGCCCACCACCCGCAGGAGCGCCTCGCGCACGACAGCCAGGCTGACGCCCTGCTCTTTGGCGAGTTCTTGCGGCTTGAGGGCGTCGCCCGGGCCGTAGTCCCCGCGCATGATCGCGTCCCGAAGGCTCGCGTAGACCTGCTCGGAAAGCATCTGCTTCCCCGACGAGGTCGGGGTGTGGGCGGCCTGAGTCATGCCCGTCAGCATAGACGACCCGATAGATAATCGATTATTGGTGGTATCGTCGATCAGGCGAGGCGAGGAGGCCGGGGGCCCTCCGCGCAACGCTGCGAGCCCCCTCTCCCGACCGCACCGCCACCCCACAGCCCGAAAGGAACGACGCTTTGAGCGCCAACGACCCCTTCGCCCGCCTCCCCGAGGCAGCCCCCTTCACCGTCACCAGCACCACCGTCACCGACGGCGCCGCCTGGTCGCCCGAGCAGTTCTCCGGCATCTTCGGCGTCCCGGGCGGGAAGGACGTCTCCCCGCAGCTGTCCTGGAGCGGCGCTCCCGAAGGCACCAAGAGCTACGCCGTCACCGTCTACGACCCCGACGCCCCGACCGGGTCCGGGTTCTGGCACTGGGCGGTCGCAGACCTCCCCGCCACCGTCACCGAGCTGCCCGAGGGCGCCGGCGACGACACCGGCTCGGGCCTGCCCGAGAGCGCCTTCCAACTGCCCAACGACGCCCGCGCCGCCCGCTACATCGGCGCCGCCCCGCCGGCCGGGCACGGCCCGCACCGCTACTTCATCGTGGTGCACGCCCTCGACGTCGAGTCCATCGGCGTGGCGGCCGACGCCACCCCTGCCGTCCTCGGCTTCACCATGGCCGGCCACACCCTCGGCCGCGCGGTCCTGACCGCCACCGCCGAAACACCCGCCTGACACACCGCATGTCCCGACTCATCGACACCACCGAGATGTATCTCCGCACCATCCTGGAGCTCGAGGAGGAGGGCGGGGTCCCCATGCGCGCCCGCATCGCCGAGCGCCTGGACCAGAGCGGTCCCACCGTCAGCCAGACCGTCGCCCGCATGGAGCGCGACAGCCTGCTACACGTCTCCGGCGACCGGCACCTGGAGCTGACCGAGGAGGGCCGGAGGACCGCCACCCGTGTGATGCGCAAGCACCGGCTCGCCGAATGCCTGCTCGTCGACGTGATCGGGCTGGAGTGGGAGCGGGCCCACGCCGAAGCCTGCCGCTGGCAGCACGTGATGAGCGAAGCCGTCGAACGCCGCCTTCTCGAGCTGCTGCGGCACCCGACCAAGTCGCCCTACGGCAACCCGATCCCGGGCCTGGAGGAACTCGGCGCGAAGCCCACCGTGGATCCGTTCCCCGACGAGAGCATGGTCAGCCTCAACGACCTGGAGCCGGGGCCGAACGGCGCAAGCGCGGTCGTGAGGCGCATCGGCGAGCGGCTCCAGACCGACCCCGAGCTCATGCACACCCTGCGGCACGCCGGAGTGCAGCCCGGCGTGGTCGTGAGCGTGACGTCGTCGCCCGGCGGCGTGATGGTCGGCAGCGGCGGCCAGGCCGCGGAACTCCCCGCGCACGCCGCCGCGCACGTCCTGGTGGCCGAGCCCTGAGCCCAGCCGGCCACCGACACGTGGCCGTGGCCCGTGCAGACGAGGACGGCCCTCGGCCACGACCGTGGCCGAGGGCCGTCCTCGTCTGCACGGGGAGAACTCGGCACGTGGCTCCGGCACCCACAGCGGGAGCACTGGTCACGTTAAGCCGTAACTGCCTGGGCGCATTCGGTTGTACGCCGACATCTGGTCGGGGGGGGTGAGGGCGCCGGCGCCGTGGGTGAGGTCGTCGGGGATGACGGCGAGGTCGGCCATGTACCAGTTCGGGGAGCCGGGCAGGTCGTTGCCGCTCATGAAGACATCGAGCCCCGCACTCGGCTCTCCCCGAACTCGCCGTCCCAGTGGCTCTCATTCGACCTGAGAGCTTCGCGGCGGCCTCGTTCTAGAGGTTCGAGGTGGCCTTCGCGTAGCCATCAGAGGACTGTTGTATCTCCTCCTGGACCACGACCCGGAGGTACTTGCCGCCCAGCGACTTCACCTGATCGACCACCTCCCCACGCGGGTCGGTGGCCTGCACGATCGCACCCAGCGACGAGACCGCACCGATCGCGGCCAGACCAGCCAAACCCGCGCCCGCGACGAGCTCCTTCGCCGGCGGTACCTTGCCTGCGGCGGTCACCTGGCCGGTGAAGGAGCGGCCGAATTCGTGGGCCACCTCGACCACCGCGCGGTAGCCGGCGATGTTGGCCATGGACGAGAGCACGTCGAGCAACTGGGCGCGGCTGATGCGCGGCACCGCGTCCATCGCCAGCACCGTGATCGGCCGCCCCGCGAGTGCGTCGACCAGGTCGGTTGAGGGCCGGAGCGAGTGTGCAGACCAGTGTGGCGCCGTCCTTCGGCTTGCCCACCTCGTCCATCGACGGGCCGTTGACCCGGAAGACGATGTCGGCACCCCACGCCTCCTCGCCCGTGCTGATCCGCGCCCCGGCCTCCACGTACGACTCGTCGGCGAAGGCCGAAAGTGTCCCGGCCCCGCCTTGATCCACGTGGTACCCGAGTCCTGTCAGCTACTTGACGGTCGCCGGTGTCGCGGCGACGCGTGTCTCTCCTGCGGGCTCGCAGGGGACTCCAATGCGCATGGGAGTACTCCAATTCCGTTCCGGATGCGCCTTGGAGCCAAGTGGTGTGGCAATCGGCTCAAAGGCGCCGGCGGGATTCCGCACAGGAGGCCCGCCGTCAGACCTGCCTGTCACTGAGCAGCCGGCGTTGCCGGGGTCTTCGTGAAGTACCGGACGAGGTAGTCGTTCAGGGTGTGGTGGAAGCTCGTCGCGAGGTGGGACTCCGGGGCGAACATGTCGAAGGCGTGGTAGGCGCCGGGGTAGAGGTGCAGCTCGACGGGGACGCCGTGGGCGCGCAGGCGCGCGGCGTAGTCGAGGTTCTCGTCGCGGAAGAGGTCGAGTTCACCGACGCCGATGAAGGTCGGAGGCAGGCCGGCGAGGTCGGTCGCCCGGGAGACGGCGCAGTAGGACGTGACGTCCTCGGTGCCGGCGCGGTCCCCGAGGATCGCCTGCCAGGCCGCGATGTTGGTCGAGCGGTCCCAGATGCCGATGTCGGTGATCTCGTGGCTCGAGTCGGTCGTGTTGCGGTCGTCGAGCATCGGGTACATCAGCAGCTGGAACAGCGGGGCAGCTGCGCCGCGGTCGCGGATCAGAAGGGCGGTGGCGGCGGCGATGCCTCCGCCTCCGCTCTGCCCGACCAGCCCGACCCGGGTGGGGTCGAGGCCGAGATCGGTGGCGTTGTCGCTGATCCACTGGTAGGCCGTGTATCCGTCCTCGGCGGCTCCGGGCGCGGGGGTTTCCGGGGCCAGCCGGTAGTCGACGCTGACAATGGCGCAGCCGAGTGCCGCGGACAGCGGCTTGAGCCAGGGTGTGTCCTGCGCGGCGAAGCCGAGTACCTGCCCGCCTGCGTGAAACCATACGAGGACCGGCAGCGGTCCGGGCGCGTTCTGCGGAAGCAGCAGGACGATGGGGACCTCGGGGCCTTCGGCGCGCGGCACCTGGATCTCGTGGGCGGTAACGGTGAGCTCGTCGGGGATGGTGCTCGCGATGGAGTCGGCGAGCGCGCGGACGGCCTGGCGGGTGGTGGGGATGTCGGTCAGGTCGAAGACGCCGTTCGGGCCGATCGGCACGGCCTGGAGTGCTGCGGCCAGTTCGCTGTCGATCGCGGGACGGGAGCGGGGCATGGTTCTTCCTTCCAGGGGTGGGGTCTGCGTCAGGGGCACGGGAGGGTGCTCCGGCCGTCGGTGCGGCGAGGTGGTCACCGCACTCCAGGTCTTCGAGCAGGCCCGGGGTGGCTGGGGACCAGCCACCCCGGGCCTGAATAGGGCTGGTTCAGGCTGTGGTGGTGGCCGGCGCGTCGAAGTAGTGGCCCTGGCCGAGGTCGTCGATGAGGCCAGGCTGGACGGGCTTCCAGCCGAGGAGGTCCTGGGTCAGCGTGCTCGAGGACGGGTTGTCGGCCTGGGCGTGGGCGCTCAGGAAGCCGAAGTGGGCCTCGGCCTCCGTCGACGGGATGCTGACCACGGGCAGGTTCAGCCCGCGACCGATACCCTCGGCGATCTGGCGGAAGGTGATCCCCTCGTCGCCGACGGCGTGCAGCCGTGACCCCGCCGGCGCGGATTCCAGCGCCAGCCGGTACAGGCGTGCCGCGTCCAGTGTGTGCACGGCGGGCCAGCGGTTGGCCCCGTCGCCGACGTAGGCGGAGACGCCCTTCGACCGGGCGATGGAGATGAAGGTCGGTATGAAGCCGTTGTGGTCGAGCGTGCTGTGCACGGTCGGAGTGAGCCGGACGACGGACGAGCGGACGCCGCGTTCGGCCAGTGCGACCACCGCGTTCTCGGCGTCAATCCGCGGCCCGGCCTCGAGCGCGTAGGCCTCGGTGAGGGCGTCCTGCAGTCCCGCGAAGGCGAACAGCACGGTTCCCGACGTGGTCACCAGAGGCTTGCCGGTGCCGGCGAGCGCGTCCCCGAGCGCCGCGATGGCGCGCAGATCCGCTGCGACCGCGCCGTCGAAGTCGCCGGCGAACATGGCGTCGTGCTTGAAGGCCAGGTGGACGACGCCGTCGCCGGCGGCGGCGGCCGCGGCGAGGCCGTCGAGATCGTCGAGGTCGCCTCGGTGCACCTCGGCACCGGCAGCCGTCAACGCGGCGGCGGACTTGTCCGAGCGGGCCAGGCCGACAACCTGGTGCCCGGCTTCGAGGAGTTCGGGGACGACGGCGGAGCCGACGTGTCCGGAGGCTCCGGTGACGAATACGCGCATGGTGTGTTCCCTCAGCTGTGGGCTCCCCACTCCGAAGGCCGGGAACCTGATGTCAGGTGGTGACATCACCGTAGCGCCAATGTCAGACCCTGTCATCACTTTGATGTCAGATTCTGTCATCGGTGTGTAGGATCGGAGCATGAGCCGCTGGAAGCCCGACGCACGAGGCCGCCTGGAGAAGGCGGCACTGGAGCTCTACAACCACAAGGGCTTCGACGCCACCACCGTCGCGGAGATCGCCACCCGCGCCGAAGTCACCGAACGCACCTTCTACCGGCACTTCGCCGACAAACGGGAAGTCCTCTTCCGCGCCAACCCCCTCGCCGACATCCTCGCGGGCGCCACGACCACCGCCCCCGCCCCGCTCCCGCCGCTCGAGGTGATCGCCCACGCCCTGACCGAAGCCGCTCCCGTCTTCGAAGAACGCAGGGACCTGGCACGGCAACGCCAGGCCGTCATCGCCGCCAACCCCGAACTCCAGGAACGCGAACTGGCCAAACTCGCCGCACTCGCCGCCACACTCACCCAGGCACTGCGCGAACGCGGCCTGGAGAACACCACCGCGGCACTCGCGGCCGAAATCGGGATCGCCGCGTTCAAGGTCGCCTTCGAACGCTGGGTCAACGACCCCGACCAGCACACCCTCGCCCAGCACATTCGGGAAACCATGGACACCGCCAGGCACCTCACAGCGCCCCCCGAGCAAGTCGCCTCGACCGACGACGTGAGCTCCACAGGCCAGGAGAACGTGGCATGAATTGAGGACCGCGTCGAGTCACACGACCCCCCCCCCGGTACGTCCGCGACTTTGGTCCCGAGTCGGTGCACTTCGTCCACCCCGGCACCCTGCCCGCCCACGAACTCAGCCCGGCCGCCTGCCAACTGGTCGTCGTCCGCGGCGACCTCACCCCCTCCGGCACCGCCCTGACCGCGCGACCTGGCGCCTCGCCGTTACCCGTCCTGTTCAAAGGCCTGCAGCAGCGCTGAACCTCAGGAAGGCAGCCAGGGAGGACGGCGGTGCCGGGACCCTCGCCTTGCCGGATGGGCAGCTCCCGCCCGGACGCCCGTTCGGTAGCGGAACGGTTTCGGAAATTGGTTGATCGTGTTCTGGACCAAGGCTGATGCAAAGGTCGCCGTGATCAAGTAAACGTGCCGGTCAGTGGATGTTCAGGAGGTCGAGCGGCCGGGTGAAAGGTCGTATCAGACGTGGCGACCTCTGAGGTCTCTACCGAACCCGGAACGGGTCAGTGCTATTTCTTAAAAATCGCATGTTTTGCAGGCAGGCCATGGCAGCCCGATGAGATCGAAATCCCGAGCGTGAGGCTTCGGCTACCCCTGTGCGCGACTGCCAATTCCAGCTCAGCACCAAGGGCTTAAGTCGATCGCGATGCGATGCGACCGTCTTGCCGGAATCCACCTATTCCTCAACCGTGGCGGCGACCCCAACCACAACGCTGACGTGGCGTTGAGCGGCGCACCGGGTCATCGCGCAACGAAGCGCCGCCCAAGCGCCCTTTGATCGACTCAAGCTTCGCGGCATTGAGTCCTGTCTACCCATTGTCACCGCCGAGGCCCCACCGCTGACCGAGTGTTGCGGCGCGACTCCGGCTGGAGTGACTGTTGACATAGCGTTAGCTATTGGGCGAAACGAGAGGGAACTTTCACCCCTTGTGGTCGATTTAACTGGGCCGGGGGCGTAGCGTGAGAAATGGTCAATCAAACAACGTCGGGCACTGCCACCGCATCCCATCAGGCGACCTTGGTGCAGCGCTTTGGCTTGCTACGGAAATGGACCGCTACCGGACTGGGTGAGTTCTTGCGGACCAGTCGAAATGAACGATCGTCAAGAAGTGTAACTCTGGAGACCGCACGATTGTACAGGAAGCGGTCCTCCGGGGGATTTCATAGGGCGGTAATAATGTCACACACCAGCGAAGAAACCAGAGGCAAGAGCGCAGAGCCCGAGAGACTATCGGCTGGAATACTTCAGGATTCGTCAAGGAGCCGGGGGGTCGGCGGGCGCATACGGGAGATCAGGCCATCGGTTCCTCTTGTTCTCGATGGCGAGGTCGTCGAAGATCTTGAGCGCATGAACAACGAATTGACGGAGCCTCTATCTCTGACCCGCCTGGAATACGGTTCTTCTGTAGCCCTCGGCGCCTTCACCGAGCGTACGGGGATGCTCTCGGAAGTACGCCGGATGTACGCCGATGGAGAGCGCATGGCCTCGCTGAACTGGGAATCTGTCTGCACGACCAATCCTGACTCCCTGTCACCCGTGGCGATCTTCTGGGAGGACGCCGGAGAGCAGGGCGACAGCCTCAGCCTTGAGGGAGGGTTTGGGTACACTGACTTGAGTCGAGTGCACCGAGGGTTTCTGGGGACTCAGAACTGGAATGACGTCATATCCTCGCTCAGCTGGTGCCGATTCGACGTCTCGCTCTTCGATGCCAACGACTGGACCGGGCACGAGTTCTTCGCCCCCAAGGGCTGCAACACTCCGGATCTCGGCCCGTTTGGCTGGAGCGATGAGGCGGCTTCGATAGTCAACTGGGGAAGTTGACCCTATGCTCGGCCCGTGGTGCCCGGGTGTCGCAGCGGTTTGACGACGGCAAGGCACTATGCGTGTTCTCGACAGACCGGCGGATCTTCATAGCAGGAGCGCCTCGAACCGAGCAGCGGCCTCCAGTCGCACCTGTTCACGAAACGCCCGCCGCTCAACGGTCAGGCCCCCACACTGCGCGTATTGCATGCTCCCCGCGCCCGCGGGGATGGTCCCACGTGGCGTAAGGGGCATCCGAGGGGGCAAACCTGCTCCCCGCACCCGTGGGGATGGTCCCTACCGGCTTCGGGCGATGGTCACACCGGAGCGACGCACGACAGTCTCCGGAAAGCCGGGACAGCCCGCGGTAAGCGGACGGCAAGCGAGGCCGCGAACGCTGGCCCGGTGACGACCACTTCACCCATGCCGGCCGCGCCACCCGTGACGGCCCGACGAACCGAAGCCGACGACGAGCGCTTCGCCCGCGCCGTGTACGACCGGCACGCGGCCGTGCTGCGGCACGTCGCCGCCCGCGCGATGGGCGGCGACGTGCGCCGCGCCGAGGACATCGTCCAGGAGGCGGTACTGCGCGCCTGGCGCCACATCGGGCACTTGGACCCGGCCGGCGAGGGCATCCGCGGCTGGCTGGTCACCGTCGTCCGCAACCTGGTGATCGACAGCCACCGGGCCCGTCGGGCCCGCCCGTACGAGAGCTGCGACCTCGACGCCGTGGAGCCTGCCGCACCGGGGCACGCGGACGGCGCGATCGATCGCCACGTTGTGCGCGAGGCCCTGCGGGACCTCGGCGAGGCGCACCGCGAGATCCTCCTGCACACGCGGTACCTCGACCGGTCGGTCTCCGAGAGCGCCCGGACCCTGGGCATAGCCCCCGGCACCGTGAAGTCCCGCACCCGCGCCGCGCTTCGTGCACTGGAGGCCGCTCTGCTCGAACGCGCCCACGGCCCGGCCGGCCGCCCGTCGGACTCCGGCGCCCGTCAGCACAAGGCCGCCAGCACCGACGGCGAACGGGTGAGACGCTCGTGGAGCGGGTACCGCCGCCCGGGGGCGGTGCGGCGCCACTCGGCGACCTCGGCCAGCAGGCGGCCGACCGCCTCCCGGGCCAGCGGCTCGGTGATCCCGGCGGTCTCGCGGCGCGCACCGGCGAGCCGCCCCTCGTCGACCGGGCCGCCGGAGCCGCAGACGGTGAGGGCGAGAAAGGCGAGTGCCCTGCGGTGGCGCGGGACGGTCGCCGAGTCCACCACCTCCTGGAGGGCCGTCGTGGCCTCGGCGGACCGGGAGCGGGCGGCGAGGACCACCGCGCGCAGGTTCGCCCCCGCGTGGGCCAGGTCGTAGGAGATGACCTCGGCGGCGATCCGCTCGACCTCGGCGAGGCGCCGGTCGGCGCGGTCGAAGTCGCCCTCCCCGACGTCCAGGAAGGCCAGCCGCAGCGCGCGGTACGCCCACCGCGAGCGGGCGTCCATGGTCCGCAGGGTGTCGCTCGCCTCAACCCACAGCCCGCGGGCCGTCTCCCTGCCGCCCGCGCTCTCCTCGGCGTCGCCGCGGGCGGTCAGACAGATCGCCAGGGCGAAGGGGTCGTCGGCGGCGCGGGCGGCCTCGATTCCGCGCAGCGCGTGCTCGCCCGCCGCGTCCGGATCCCCGACGTTTCTCCGGGGCGCCGCGAACGTGCGGTTCGAATCCACGCAGCTCAGAAGCGGTCAGAACGACGATAGCGCGTGCAACACCTGTGGTGCACGCGGCTGACCGCGAGTTCACCCGGCCGCGTCGGCTAGCCCGACCCCAGCCTCTCGCGTACGGCCTGGCGCTCCAACTCCTCGCGCTCCAGGGTCCGCTGGTGGACCGCCGGGTCGCCGTGGGCTTCGATGGCCTGGCGCACGATGGCGGCTAGGGCGTGTATTCGATTGTGATCAATGGGTGGTGCTGGTGAGGTCTTTGATCCAGATCATCGCGCCCCGAAGGTGGAGGCCGGCGAGGTAGCTCGCAGGGGTTTTGTCGCAGCGGGCGGCGATGCCTCGCCAGGCCTTCAGCTTGTTGATCAGGCGCTCGACGGTGTTGCGCTCCTTGTACAACTCGGCGTCGTGGCCAACGGGCCGACCGCCCCTGCTGCCCTTCTTCTTCCGGTTGGCGGCCTGGTCCCTCTTCTCCGGGATGACGGCCTTGATCGCGCGTTGACGCAGGTGGGCGCGGTTGCCGCGAAACGAGTAGGCCTTGTCTCCGGCGACCGCGTCGGGCCGGGTGCGAGGACGGCCGACCGGCCCGCGGACGCGGACCTTCCTCAGCACGGCGATGAACTGCGGGCTGTCGGCCGCCTGCCCCTCGGTCAGGATGAACGCCAACGGGCGGCACCTGCGGTCACCGGCAACGTGGACCTTGCTGGTCTGCCCGCCCCGCGAGCGTCCGAGCAAGGCGGCCTTCAAACGGAGTTTGCGCCTGCGTCTGACGTGTCGCCGTTCTTCTCGCTCCGCGTCGTCAACGGCGTCCTGCCCGACTTGTCCCTGCGGGCCGCCCCCTTTTGCCGGGTACTCTCCGCCTCGTCAGCGGCCTTCTCCAGGGCGGTCAGCGTGTCGGGGTCCAGGTGCATCCCAGCGGCATCGTGGTGGGCCCGGACTGTCGTGGAGTCCACGCTGACCAGGGACAAGTCCACCTCACCGCGCTTCGCGGCCTCGGCGATCACACCCTCCAGCAGCGCCTCGAAGACGCCGGCGTCACGCCACTGACGGAAGCGGTTCGAGACGGTCGACCAGGCACCGAACTCCTGTGGCATCTCGCGCCACTGCGCGCTCGTCCTGAAGCGCCAGATCACACCCTCGAACTGCTGCCGCAGCCGCTCCGGGTACGGGCCGTACTCGCCGATCGGCAGGTACGGTCCGATGAACTCCCACTCCGCATCCGACAGTTGTGCTCGCGTCACACGACATGGTCTACCCGATCAGGAACTGCCCGCGCAGGCGAATCCCACAAATTGATCACAACCAAATACGCGCCCTAGGACGTCCGGGGGCAGGGCCTCGGCCTCAGTGGTGCCGTGCCGGAGAACGAGCGGCGGTCGGTGGTCTTGGGCGGGGCGGTGGGCAGGTTGTAGGCGGTGACCTGCTCGGCGGTGACCGCGACCCGCTCGAACTCCACCTCGGCGCTCATGGCTTGGGCGAACGCGATCACGTCCTCGGCAAGCGCGTTGAACAGGTGCTCACCGCTCGGATCGTAGTCGCCCAGGTGGAGTACGACCGCTTTTCGGCCTCCTTCCACCGCTCGCAGGGCCGCGTCGTGCTTGCCGCCCAGGCCGTCGAAGCCACCGCCGAAAAAACAAGAAATGCCGAACTCTGATCCGATCCTTACCAGTTGGGGGACCATGCCCGCAGTCTCGCACCACAGCTCAAGCCGGACGGGCTGCCCGGCCTGGCGGTCGACGCGGTAGTCGTCGGCCGCCTCGGCGACGGCTGCCCAGAAGTCCGCCGGCCCGGTGAAGGAAGGCGGAGCGTCCACGGCGGTCTGGGTGTCGTCCCGGATCGCCTCCCAGGGGACGCGGGCAGAACGGCGGGCCATGCCGACGTACTCGCACATCCGCTTGTAGTCGCGCTCGGTCTTGGCCATCACCCCGTCGCTGACGAGCACGTACCAGACCTGTTCTCCACCGTTTCGCTGTCTCACGAGACATCGCCAGCGCCGCTTCGGGGACTTCGCCGCAACGAAACGGCCCGGCGTCGAAGATCAGGTGGAACCCGTGCGTGAGACACCCAGGTACGATTCGAGCGCCTGCTTGATCACCTGGCAGGGGGAGCATCCTGCGCGGAGGGCGTGAGCATGGAGCCATCCCTCCAGCTGTTCCGGCAAGTACTTGGCGCGGTTGTCGAGACTGACACACCGTTGGCTTCCCGGCACCCGGGCGGCGGCGTGTTGAGTCAAACCCCACCTTGGAGTGAAGTCGGGTGGGGAACTCCCGTGGTTTCGAAGGAGGTTCGGTGTCGGCAGCGGTTCGGGCGGATGGTTCGGACGGCGGCGTCGGCAGGCGGCGGCTGGGAAATTCGCTTTCGGCCGCCGGAGTGCGGTGATAGACAGCCGTAGTGCAGAAGAATCTTGAACTCCCTGACCTGCTACGACTGATCGACGAGCGGGCGACGGCCTTCCGGGCCGCGATCGCCGCCGCGCCCAGCCTGGACGTGCAGGTGCCGACCTGTCCCGAGTGGACGCTGTTCGACCTGGCGCGGCACCTGGGCTCGGGCCGCCCGTTCTGGGCCGCCGTCGTCGAGGCCGGTCCGGCCGACGCCCCGCCGGCCGAGGCCGTGGCGGCGCGCGCCGAGGCGCAGGCGCCCCGGGAGCGCGAGGCGTTGGTGGCCTGGCTGGCCGCGTCGACGCAGGAGCTGCTGGACACCCTGCGGGAGGTCGGCCCGGACGCCGAGTGCTGGACGTGGTGGGGCGCCTCGCAGTCGCCGCGGACCAGCGGTGCCGTCGCCCGGCACCAGCTTCAGGAGATCGCGATGCACACCTATGACGCCCAGCTCACCGTGGGCGCCGCGCAGCCGCTGCCGGCGGAGGTGGCGCTGGACGGCGTCGAGGACTTCCTGTTCACCTGCTGCGCGTGGTCGGGCGTCTGGCCGCACGAGTCGGCCGTCGTCGACTACCACGCCACCGAGGGCCGCTCCTGGCGCTTCACGGTCGAGGCGGACGGCGCCCGCGCCGTCCGCCTCCCGGCTGCCGGCGAGGCCCAGGCCCCGGCCGACGCCTCCGCCCGGGGCACGGCCGGTGAGCTGGTCCTGTGGTTCTACGGACGCACACCGCTGGACTCGGTGAAGATCGACGGCGACCGGGTCATCTTCGAGCGGCTCTTCGCCTGGGACCCGAACGCGTAAGGCGTGGTCGACGACGCGGTCACCCGTTCGCTGAGACATTCTCAAACCGTAGGGAGAAGAGCTGCCGCAGCGAGACGGGCAGGTGCTCGCGGTAGCGGTCGCGGACGGTGTCGACTGCCGCCAGCACGCGGAGGGTCTCCCGCTTGGGCCGCCAGTGGGGCTGCGGCTCACGTGGCCGTTTATCGGGCACGGGCCCTCACCTCCCTTGCCTCAAGAGTCCGCCATGGCGTCCTTTCTCGGCAAGGGCCTCTGACGTGTGGCCTGACCTGCGCTTTCAGTGCCGCCGGGTCGGGTCGCGGTTGAGCTGGGCCATGAGTTCGCGGTTGGTCGTGCGGGCGGCCTTCAGCTCGTCGCCCTGGTCCTGGAGCTTGAGTTCCAGGTCGACCACCTGCTGTTCGAGGGTGGTGATCTTGCCCTTGAGCTGTTCGGTGTCGTCCGGGCCGCCGATGCCGACCTCGCGCCAGACCTGTTCGCCGAGCACCTCACCGAGGCGGGCTTCGAGGCTGCGGACCTGGACGGCGAGGTGGGCGGATCGGGCGTCGGCCGCCAGGAGGTCGGCTTGGAGAGAGGCCCGGCTGACCATGGGTCCACGGCCGCCCGGGATGGTCGGCGGCTCGGCGGCCTGGGCGTGGACCTGGCCCAGGAGGTCGCGGTGGCGGTAGAGGAAGGTGCGGTCGACGCCGGCCCGGCGGGCGATCGCGGTGACGCTGGTCTCGGTGCCCTCCTTGGCTGCGGCGGCCAGGGCGGCCTGGACGCGCTGGCGGCGCCGGCCGGTGTCGGCGCGGCGGCCTTCGGCCATGGCCTGGACGCTCGGCTCGGGTGCGGTCATGCGGGTCGCCCCGGTCTCAGGTCGGGCAGGGGCTGGCGGATGCGGGGCATGCCGAGGAAGCTCTGGCGGGTCTTGCGGACGATGGCGGCGGCCTGCTGGATCTGGTCGCGTTCGTCGTCGGTGAGCTGGTCGACGTCCTCGGTGACGCGCTGGATCAGCCGCCGCACCCGGCGGATCTCCTCGTCCGACGGGGCGGCCTCGGCGCGGGCCCAGGCGTCGGCCTCGGGCATCGCGAGCAGCTTCTCCCGGGTGCGGAGCAGGTCGTCGAAGTAGGAGCGGAGTTCGGGGAGGTAGGAGACGTCGGTGGAGAAGTGGTCGCAGCCCACGCAGCGGAACCGCAGCAGGCAGGCTCCGCCGCCGGCGGCGACGTTGGTCGGCTCGGAGCAGGTGCCGAACGGGACGACGACCGAGCCGATCGCGCGGCGGGTGCGTTCGGCGTCCAGGAAGCTGGTCACCGCGCCCCAGACGCGCTCGCCGTGGTGGTTGAACTGCATCTGGGTGACCTTGTCGACGGCTTCGCGCAACCGGGTCTGCTTGACCCGGTGGTAGCAGCGGGTGGATTCGTAGGAGTCGTGATCGAGGAGTTCGGCCAGGACGTCGAGGGGGACGCCGTTGTCCGCGTGGCGCTGGGCGTAGGAGTGCCGGTAGGCGTAGGGGAAGACCTTCTCCTTGTGGAAGACGGTGCCGTCGTCGAGGTGGAGCTCGGGCATCGCCTCGACCCATTCCCGGTGCTGGGCGCTGAGGTAGTTGGAGTCGTAGGACTTGGCGCCGTGCAGGTTCTGCTGGCCGGACGGCAGTAGGACCAGTTGCGAGGCGGGCCGGCCGGGGAAGCGGCAGCGGACCCTCTCCGGCTGGGCGCGGATCAGCGCGCGGGTCGCCTCGTGGACGGGCAGCTCGCGCCCGATCCGCTCCTCCTTCGTAGGTCCGGGTCGTGAGCTCTTCCTGGTCCCGGCCGAACCGGATGTGCCGTAGGAAGGCGTCCGCGTCCGGCACCACCGCGTAACACCGGGCCCCATCGCCTGACGGACCCCGACCCCGAACCCCTGCGGGTCCACGGCGGCTGCGGCAGCACCACCCAGCCCGCACGTGCCGCCCGAGCAGGCCTTCGCCGGCCGGGCAGCCGCATCGGCTGCTCGGTCCGGGCGGCGCCGTTTCCGCCGGACGTGGCCCGGCCGCCCGACCACGGTGGTGTCACCAGTCCGGATTGACCTGCCGCGGTGTGCGCCTCGCCGCGGTGAGCAGGTTGTTCGAGCGCTCGTGCAGTCCCCGACGCGGTGGAGCACCTGGACGCGAACGCAGAGCGTGTCGATCACACTCATCGTGTGCGCAGTGAACCAGCCGAGCGTGACTCCTCCCCCGGATAAGTCCGGGAGCTTCTCGTTACGCCTGGTCGGCGTGACGACGGACCAGCCCGGCCCGTAGAACGTTGCGTGCTCCCACGGTGTCGGCGTGCGCATGGT
>NZ_JBIURH010000067.1:0-28906 GCF_044740765.1 Kitasatospora sp. NPDC088346 | reverse complement strand
CAGCGGGTCCCCTCGGGCCTTCGGCCCTCCGGAGGCCACCGCCTCCGGCGGTGGGCCGGGGCGTTCCGCCCCGGCTGGACCCGCTGCGCGTGTCCGGCGCCCGGCTTCGCTCGGGCGCGGCCGGCGCTTCGCGCTCGGCCTGGGCTCGCCTCCGCTTCGCTCCAGCGGCCCGATTGGCTGAGGCCCGGTCAACTCGCTGGCCTGGGTTTTTGGCTGACGGAAGGGCGGCCTGCGGCCGGGCTGACTGGAGGGAGGGGTGCGGCACGATGCTCGGGTGCGGGCATCGTGGGGCTGGGGTCGGGGAAGTGCCAGCACGGGCGGATCGGTCCGGTGAGTGATCTGGACCTCTCGGGCGCGGGGTACCCCTGATCTGACGGCCCGTCAGAGTGCTTCACTTCTAAGCGTCAGCAGATCCCGCCTGATGTGGCCTCCCCCCTGGGCGGCTGGCCTCTCCGGGCCGCCTCGAAAACGGCCCAGATAATCGGCTGACTTTCACCCAGAATTCCCGTCGTCCCGCGTATCAGAATCCGGCGTGAGAAAATCCCGCCGGACAGCCTGTGGGCATTCTGGGGATTCGGTTCCCTTTGGAGTCCCCTTTGGAGTTCTCTTTGGGGTTCCCTTTCGAGTTCCCTTTGGAGTTCCCTTTGGAGTTCCCTTTCGAGTCCCCTTCGACCGCTGCCGCCGGGTCGGCGGGCACGGGTGCTGACCTGGTGGTCAAGGGGCGGGCGGGCGGGGGCACAGCACGCCGACTTCTTCCCCTGGAGCCCTCTCGGCGGCGGGTCCGGGAAGCGTGCTGTCCCGGTGGGGCTGTCGCGCCCGGCGGAGGGGTGGGGGTTGGGGGGTGTTCGTGCAGGTCACAGGGCGCGACAGCACTCCCTGTCGCGCCCTTTTTGGCGGGGGTGTGACAGGGGGTCGTGACAGCTCTGTTCAAGTGGTCGAGGTGCCCTCGGCCGGGCGGTTGCGGGTGCGGTGCGCCTTCGGGGAGATGGTACGGCCGGGGCCGGGTCGTCCAGGCGCAGCACGCGGTGGCGGCCCGGCCGGGTCGGCTCCGTCGTCCGGCGGGACGGGAGCCGCTCGAGGTCGCGGGGCCTCGGCGGTGTTGGCCGTGGGTGCCGGCCGCCCGGTCGAGGAGAAGAAGAACAAGCACAGCGCAGCGTCACCGAACACCGGGTGCCGCCGCCCACCACCCTCCCTCTCCTCTCCTTCGTCGGTCGGGTCGGGGGCTCCCAGGGGTAAGTCGGAGTTGGACCGGGCGAACTAACCGGGTCTGACCTGCGGGTATGCCACGATGGCGGCGGGGCGGGGGTGTCTGTAGACGAAACCAGATACGAAACCGTCAACGAAACCGGAACCGGCCCCGAAAGCTGATCAACGAAACCGGATACGAAACCGGTCCGGGCCCGGCCCCGGGCCGCCGCCCGCCCCCTTCACCACCGCGCCGCGGCCGCCGCCAGGCGGTCGCAGGAGGAGAGGCCGAGCGCCGGTGAGCGGCCCGCCCCGAGACCGACCGCGCCCCACCCCGCACACCACCACCCACCACCAGGACCAGGCGCACAGAGGTAAGTCGGGCCGGTGAGAACGCCCGAAAACCGGGGCTGAGCTGCGGAAACAGCCGGGTGGCGGGCGCGGGTACAGAACCCTAAACGAGCAGCCAAACGAGCGGGTAAACGAGCACCTAAGCGAGCAGCCAAACGAGCAGCCAAACGAGACCTGGCGCGGCGGTGCTCGGCGGCCTGGCCGCCGTCGTCGTCCGGCCCGGCCGGAGCCGGCCTTCGGCTGCGCCGCCCGTTCCCGCTCGATCGCGGCGGCCGCCACCAGGCGGTCGCGAAGGAAGAGGCCGAGCGCCGGTGAGCGGCCCGCCCCGAGACCGACCGCGCCCCACCCCGCACACCACCACCCACCACCAGGACCAGGCGCACAGAGGTAAGTCGGGCCGGTGAGAACGCCCGAAAACCGGGGCTGAGCTGCGGAAACAGCCGGGTGGCGGGTCGAGGTGGCGAGACCCCGCACGAGACCCCGGGCGAGACCCCGTACGAGACCGCCAGCGAGACGGCCAGCGAGACCCCGTACGAGACCCAGCGCGGCGGTGCTCGGCGGCCTGGTCGTCGTCGTTGTCCGGCCCGGCCGGGCCGCCGAGGGGACCGGCGCAGCGCTGCGGCTCCGGTTCGGCGCAACCACCGCCCGCCCGCGACCGAGGCAGCGGACGCAGGGGGCGTCAGGCGGCCTCTGCGGCCCTGCTGGGCCCCCGCTGGGCCCTCGGGCCAGGCGGGCGGCTGCGCAGCGGCCGGGGCGGCCTTGTGGCCGCTTGGCGGTCCGCCCGGCCGGGCGGCGGAGAGAACCGGCTCCCCGGGTCGGCGCGCGCAGCAGGTGGTCGTCCTCCCGCTCCACCTGGTGCCGCGTCGCCTGCTCCGCTGCTCGGAGGCTTCGCCCGGCCCGGGAGGGGCCCAGGGAGAAGTAGTCGGCGCCGGTGGACAGTGGACAAAGTGCCTCTGAGCAGGGCTGATGCCGGGCCGGACGGCGGAGCTTGGGCAACCCCGAGTAGCAACCTCCAGTAGCAACCTCCAGTAGCAACCTCCAGAAGCAACCTCCAGAAGCAACCTCCAGAAGCAACCGGTGCCCGGCCGGGCCGGCGGCCACCGACGCCACCCGTCCCGGGGGGCGCAACCAGAAACCACCAGCACGCCGCAGGCGCAAACCCCAACCGACAACTGCAACCGACAACTACCCAAAGACCAGGAAAGAGAAGGGGTTGTCGGAATTTCCCGGCCGCCGCACAGGTGCCCTGAGCTGCGGTGATGCCGGTTCGGGCCGGGCGGTGGTGTGCTCACGAGACACCCGAAGAGGTGGTCCACAAGGCACCCCAAGAGGTGGTCCACAAGGCACCCGACAAGACTCCGGCCCGGAAGGCCGGCCGCGCCGCCGGGCCCGCGTGCTCGACGGCCTGGCCGTCGCCGTCGGCCAGCCGCAGGCGCCCACCACCAGCCAGCGCAGCGCCGCCGATCCCGCCCGACACCACCGCCCACCCACCACCACAGCAGGAGAAGGGGCCACAGGAAGGGATGTCGGAATTTCCGGGGACCTTGGATGGGGCTCTGAGCTGCACGTATGCCGGTCTTCCGCTGGACCCGGGGGACCGGCGTCAGGACCTGCGTCAGGACCCACGTCAGGACTCAGGCCAGGACCCACGTCAGGACCCGGCTGGACACAGCTGGACACAGGTGACACAGCCGTGTCGCGCGACGCTCCCACTTGGGGAAACGCCTGTGTCATGACACAGCTGGACACAGCTGGACACAGGTAGCCGGCTCCGGCCGCGCCACGGTGCGGGCGGCGGTGGACAGGGCCGCGGGAGCCGCGTTTCTCCTGGACAGCGGGGCGTTTCCCCTGGACAGGCCCGGCCGCCGGGCGTGACCTGGGCGGGGCCGGGCAGGTTGTGCGGGCATGACGTACCCCTCGACCGATTCTCGGCGGCGCCTGGGCACCGGGCTGACCGCGCTGCTGCCCCCTGCGGCTCCCGCTGCGGCTCCCGCCACGTCCGCGAGCCACCGCGCCGCCGAGCAGCTCCTGCTGCTGCGCGAGGCGGCGGTGCCGGTGCTGGTGCTCACCGCGGCGGTGGAGTTGCTCGGGTTGCTGGCCGACAGCCAGGACGTGGTGACCCGCGAGGCGGCGGCCGCGACGTCGGCCCGGCTGCGCGCGGCCGCCGAGGCCACGGCCGCGACGGGCCGGTGAGTTCCGGTGGTGCGGAACTCACCGGTGCAGGTCAGGTGCGGGTCGGGTCGAGGGTCGGGTCCTGGCGCAGGGCCAGGGAGATGCTCTGGGCGGCGCGGCCGGCGCTCAGGTGCTGGATGGGGCGGTCCTGGGCGTCGACCAGGTAGGTGAGCGGTTCACCCAGGCCGACGAAGGCGATCCAGCCTGCGCCGCTGCGGTTCTCGGTCCAGCCGACCAGGCGGTCGTCGCGGGCGACCAGGGCGAGGCTGTTCTGGTCGGCCCAGCCGCGGATCTCCCAGCCGGGGCCGATCTCCGGCAGCGGCCGGGAGTAGGTGGTGGGGCCCAGGCCCCGCCGGTCGAGCGGGAGCAGGTCGAGCGGGTCCGGCTGCGCAGCCGGCTCGGCCGGTCCAGCGGGTGCAGCGGCGCTTGTTCCTCCGCGAGGAGGTATCGGGGCCGGGCTGCGACCGTCCTGAATACCTCCGCGCGGAGGAGTGAGGTCAGCTCCGCCGGACGGGACCGGCGCCGGGCCGGGAGCGGGCTGCGGCCGGTCGGCGGCAGGCTCGGCAAGGTCGGGCGCATTACCTCCGCGAGGAGGAACAAGGGTCGGTGCGGCCGCTTCGACGGGGGCCTGCTGCCGGGCGGGCATCCCCGCGGCCGGCGCCCAGTCGCCGTATCCGTGCAGCGTCTCGTAGCGGATGGTGCCGCCCAGGCGCAGCATGCGGCCGGTGAGGGCGTCGAGGCTGGTCTCCAGCAGGCGCAGCGCCTCCACCGCGCGTACGTCGTCGCTGGTCCCGGCGGCGGTGGCGTCCAGGCGATCCAGGTAGGTGTGGGCGATGCGCTGCACGCGGGCGGCCAGGTCCAGGAACTCCCGGCGCTGGGCGGCGCCCCGCTTCGGGTCGCCGTCGGGCCCGCCGTCATTACCTCCGCGAGGAGGAACAAGGGTGGCGGCCACGGCGTCCTGGTGGCGCTCGGCGACGGTGCGCCGGTATGCCTTCGACTCGCAGGCCCGGTTGCACGACTTCTTCGGCCGGCCGCGGCCGGTGTGGGGCGGCAGCTCCTTTCCGCAGCCCCGGCACGTGCGCTCCGGCTTGTCCTCACTCCTCCGCGCGGAGGTATCACTGACCATGATCCGCATCGTAGGCGGAGCCTGCGACGCCTACGGGCCCGGACCGGCCTCGACCGCAGCCGGGCGGGCCGGCACCGGCTGCTGCGCAACGCGCTGCACTTCGCGCTGCGCGTGCTGCACTGTCCGGGCCCGGCGCTGCGCGAGGGCGGTCCGCCGGCCGATGCCCTCCGGCGGCCAGCAGTTCCTCCATCGGGTTTGCAGCCAGGACGTAGGCGGTCCCCTCCCCAACACCGGGCACTGCACCCGCACCGCTGTATTCATGCCGGGAGTGATGACCGAAATCACTCCGGGAATCAGGTTCGGCCGGGCAGGTAATTCACGCGCGGGCGCGGTGCTCGGACGTATTTTCGCGCGGATGATTCAGAGAAGAATGCGAGAAAATCCCGCGCGGAATGCACTGCATCTCCGCTGGGTGTTTCGGGTCGCGGCCGGGCGCGGCCGCATCCGGGTGTCGGCCGGGGCCGCACGAAGGTGACGCGGGCGCCCGGTGGGCCGTGACCCGGTCCATGGCGGCGGCCCCGGGGCGGGCGGGTGCCCGGCCCGGGGCCGCGGGGTGGGGGTCGGTCAGTGGTCGGTGCGGGCGGTGAACTCGGCGCGGGCGGCCTCCAGGTCGCGGTCGGCCCGGTCGTACTGGGCCCGGTAGTGCTCGGCCAGCTCCTCCGCCGCGGTGCCGGCGGCCGGGTCGCCGTGCTCGTCCCAGGCGTGGACCAGGGCGTGGGCGGCGTCGGAGAGGTCGCCCAGAACCGCCTTGCGCACGGACAGCCAGCCGAAGCGGCCCATGCGGTCGTCGGTCGGGCAGCCGCCGGCCTCGATGTCGGCCAGGCGCTGTTCGTGGGCGTGCAGGTCGGACTTGGCCTGGTCGGGCGTCGGGTACTCGGCCGCGAACTCGTCGGGGGTCTCGGACACGGGGGTGGTCTCCTTCCCGGCCTGGCCGGTGGTGGTGAGGATGGCGGGCAGGCCGGTGCGCAGCGCGTGGTCGGCTGCCTCCAGGAGGGCGCGGGCGCGGGCGGTGCCGGGCTCCAGAGCGGCGTCGGTCAGCAGGACCAGGACGTCCTCCAGGTCCTCGGCCTCGCCGTGGTGGTCCGCCCGGTGCAGGGCCTCGACGGCCTCGAAGAGGAACGCGGCGAACAGCTCGGCGCTGATGTCAGCCGCTTCGGCGCCCAGCAGGCGGGCGAGGGCGGGGCCGTGGGCGGCGGCCAGGGCCGCGAGGGCGGCGGCGTCGGGGTGGCGGTTCACGCGGCCGCTCCGATCAGGACGGCGGCCGGGAACAGCCCGACGACGATGTGGGCGGCCTGGTCGACCAGCGGCGCGCCGCCCCGCTCCAGGAACCCGGAGGAGCCGGTGCGGGTCATCCACCAGGTGATGACCCGGCGGCGGTCGATCAGGCCGTGGGTGCCGGCCGCCCAGGCGAGCGCGGCCGCCGTCGGCCAGGTGCCGGTGGTGAAGCCGAGGGCGAGGCGGGCGACGGCCAGGGTGGCGAGCATCGCGGCCAGGTGGGCGCCGACGTGCGCGGCGTTGGCGAGCCAGCCCCGCAGGCCCGGCCCGGCCTTGTGGGTCGCCATGTGGTCGGTCTGGGCGAGGTAGTCCCCGGCGAAGTGCGCGACGAACAGCGCGATGAACGCGAGGGTGGCGGCCTCGGCGTTGTGCGGGATCATGGGCGGTGCCTCCGGTCTGGTGACGGGTCGGGTGGTGGCGGGGCGGCCGGCCTTCTTCGCGGGATGACGGCCGCCCCGTGTGCGTACGCGGTCAGTCGGTGGAGTCGGGCGCAACCCGGCCGGTGCGCCGCAGGGCCGTGTCGTACCTGCGCTGCATCGCCGAGCGCAGCCGCTTCGGGTCGTCCTCTTCGGGGTCCACGAGGCGCGCCAGCTCGGTCCAGCTGGTGCCGCGCTCCTTCAGCGCGACGATCAGCGCGCCCTGGCGGTGGGTCAGCCGCTCCAGGAACCAGGACACGGCGCGCAGCTGCGCGGCGGCGTCGTCGCCGTCGGCCTTGACCTCGGCGAACACCATCGGGTCGCCCAGCGCGGCGAGCACGCTTCCGAGGTGGACAGAACGGGCCAGCCGCAGCCAGCCCTGCGGGTCGTCCTCCTCGGTGAAATCGACGGCCCAGCCGCTCTCGGTGTCCGTGATGCCGATCATGGTTCCTCCCGACTTGGTGTACGCGTTTGCGTACGTCTCTAATGTACGCACCTGCGTACAGATCTGACAAGGGGTCAGGTCCGGGTCCCGTTGCGGGGTTCCACGGCAGGGGCGGGGCCGGCCGCTCTGCAGGCTCGCGCGCCGCCTGTCCCAGGCCGGGCGTGCGGCGCTGCGACCAGCAGAAACGGGGTGGGACAGTCCTACGTCCCACCCCGTTGTCCCAGCCCGGCGCTCGGGCCGGGCGGTCAGATCTCCAGGTCCATCCAGGCGATGTCCTCCAGCGTGACGTCCAGGCCGTCGGCCCGGCGGCCGCGGTCCTGGAAGTAGTGCTCGCGCAGGCCGTCGGCGAGGATGCGCTCCTGCTCGGCGTCGCTCGCCCCGGCGTCCCGGGCCTCGTACAGCCGCCGGGCGACGTCGCCGGGCATGTGCTGGGTGATCGTCCGCTCGCGCGGGTCGTCGGTCGACCCGCCCGCCGCGGTGTACCCGAAGCGGGCCGAGACGTGCAGCATGAAGCCCGCCGACTCCGCCTGCTTGCGCACCCGCTTGCGCACCCGCGGCTGCCAGGTGGCCCGCACCCGCTGCTCGATCGCCTTCGCGGCGGCGGGCTTCGGCGCGCTGGCGCCCTTGAGCCACCGCTGCACGGTGCGCTGCGAGACGCCCAGCTCCGCCGCCAGCGCCTTCGTGCTGCCCTTCGCGCCGCGCAGCAGGTGCCGCAGCCGCGCCGGCGCGCCCTGCGGGATCTGCCGGGTCCGCCCCGCCCGGTCCAGGCCCTCGTCGATCTCCCCCATGCCGTTCTCCTTCCTGGCGGCCCCCGTCCCGGGGGCTCGCGGTTCGTCGGGTACGGGCGGCCCGCCGGACGGGTGCCGGCGGGCCGCGCGGTGCTACTCGTCGGCGGAGACGGCTCCGCCGGTCTTGATGTGCCGGGCCGGGTTCGCGCCGTCGGCGAGCAGCTCGGCGATCTCGGCCATCGGCCGGGAGCCCTCGAACTTGACCATCCCCGGCGACACCCCGAGGCGCAGTGAGGCGGTGAGGGTGCCGTCGGCGCGGGTGAGGACGTCCAGGGCGCCGGGGCCGGGTGCGGCGAACACGGCGCAGTCGGAGAGCACCGCGAGGGCGTGCAGGCCGGTGTCGGCGGCCATCTTGCGGAGCTTGCGGTGGAGGTTGACGGTGGCGGTGTCGATGATCAGGGCGCGCATCAGCGGGTCCCAGGTCGGGCGCTCCAGGGCCGCCCACCGGTCGCCGGGCTTGTAGCCGTGGCCGCGGGGGCGCTCGCGCATCTTGCCGACGGCGCCCTTGGCGGTCTGCTTGATCGCGGTCAGCACCGCGACCTCCGCCGGGTCGCCCTGCTTGACGGCGGCCATCGCCTCGAGGAAGGCCACCGGGTCGGTGTCGGCGAGGGTGAGCGGCACGCCGAGCGCGGCCATCGTGTCCAGGTACGCCTGGCGCAGGCGCTTGTGCCACGGGTCCAGGTACGGGCCCGACTCGTGCCGCAGCCAGCCCTCCAGCGGCTGCGGGCGGGCGCCCAGCTCGATGGCGTAGGCGACCTTCACCGTCGAGTACCAGGCCGGTCCCATCGGCCGGGAGCCGTCCGGCGAGAAGGGCGACGGGAGCAGCGGGTTCGTGTCGACACCGGACAGGTCCACCAGCCACGACCCGGGCACCTTCGGGTCGAAAACCGGGTGCAGTTCGTGGACCGGGCCGGACAGCGGCAGGGTCAGCCGTCCGGCGGCGGCGAGGAACGCCATGTTCACATCGAGGCCGACCGCGAACGGCGCCGCCTGCTCGGCGTCGGTCAGGTCCCGGTGCCAGTCCCACGCCTCGGTGACCAGGGCGCCGTGGGCGTCGCGGTCCTGGGCGAGCGGGTGCATGTCCGGGACCTCCGGCGGTGCCGGGTCGAAGGCGTCCTTGGGGCGGGAGCCCTCCACCGCGCCGGACGTCCAGCCGGCCTCGGTGCGCACCGCGCGGGTCGGCGGGCGCAGCGCGGTCACCAGCTCCAGGCCGGACACGGCGGTGGAGCCGCGCGGGGTCAGGACCCGGGTCGCGTAGGTGCCCAGCAGCCGCGCCAGGTCGGCCGGAGCGAGGCCATCGGGGATCTGCCAGCCGCCGGACGCGAGAGCGCCCCAGGCGGGGATGCACATCTGCACACAGACCCGCTTGCCGTCCTCGGGAGTGCGGTAGATCCGCGCCCACGGGCCCAGCCCGCGCTGGGTGAGCAGCCAGCCGGCCTTCTCCAGCGCCTTCACCGACTTGTGCGTCTTGGGGAGCTGGCCGAGGCGGGGCACGAACTCGGTCTTCTCGTCCCGGCCCATCCGCGGCAGGCCCAGCTCGGCGAGGGCGGCGTCGGTGAGCACCACCAGGGCGTCGCCGTCCTTGCCGTGCCGGTGCAGCCTGGGCGCGCCGAACCGCTGCTCCAGCGCCCACTCGACCACGGCGGCCAGGGTGCGGGCGGCCGGGGCGGTCGACGCCACCGTGCCGTCGGCGAGGTAGGCGACGAGCGACTTGCCTTCCGGGGCGACGTCGAGGACCGCGAGGGGGCCGGCGGAGAACCGGGCCGCCGCCGCCTGCTCCCAGTCGGCCGGGCCAGCCGCAGCCGTCCTCGCCGGGGCCTTGCGTGCCCGCGAGGACGCGGCCGGACGCGACGACGCCGCGCGACGCACCGGCGCGCCCGCCGAGACGGGGGCGGGGGCCGCCTGGCGGGGCGCGGCGACCGGCGCCACCACGGCGGCCTGCTCGGCCGCCACCGGCTGCGGGGCCGGCCCCGAGCCGGCGGCGGCGGTGCACCAGCCGCCCATGTGCAGCGGGCGGCCCTGCGCCCGGTACGGCGTCGGCCGCCCGCACCGCACGCACGGCTGCGGCGGCCCGGCGACCAGCTCCCCCGCCGCGTCGCGGTCAAGCTCCACCGCCTGACCCGACTCCTGACCCGACTCCTGACCCGACTCCTGACCCGACTCCTGCGCCGTCTCCTGCGCCGTCTCCTGCGCCGCGGGGCCGCCGAACGCCTCCGGGACGTCGGCCGCAGCCCGGTACCCGGTGGCCGGCGCGGCCGACGGGGCCCGCAGCCCGGCGGGCGCCAGGCCCGCCGCCTGGGCGCGGCGCAGCCACTCGGTGGGCTCCACCGTGCCGTGGCGCAGGGCCAGGGCCGCCAGCAGGCGGATGTAGGCGCCGCGCTTGGGCGGGCGCGGGTCGGTCGACCCCGCCTCCCAGCGCACGATCGTCTCCCGTCGCGTCTTCAGCGTCTTCGCCAGCTCCTCCTGGGTGAAGTCGCCGGCCTTGCGCAGCCGCTCCCGCTCGGCGGGCACCGGCAGGTCGTCGGCGGGCTTCGGCCGCTCCAGCAGCGCGTCGACCGCCGCGAACAGGTCCTCGGAGTCGGACATGGTCACCTCCCCTTTCCACCCCAGCATAGCGTGAAAGTAACTTCCGGATCGCACTTTTGAATGTAACTCACTCGATTGGGTGCCCACTTGGGCGCTTTCGTCTCAAACGATCTTGACCGGCGGGGCCCCACAGGGCCGCTGAGCGCCTCTTCGCGGTGATCACCGCCCGCCAGGACCCGGCGGGCGGTGATCGGCCGTCAGAACGGCGCTGAGGCCCCTTCCTGGGCGTACGCGGGGGCGTACTCGTCCAGGTGCTGCTGGTAGGCCGTCCACGCTTCGTGGCAGACGTCGCACCGGCCGTCCGGGTGCGAGGCCGCCCGGCGGCAGCCGCCCAGGCCCTCCAGGCACCCGCCCTCGAACACCGGGCCCTGCTGCCGGGGCAGGCCCAGGTGCTCCTGCGCCCGCGCCAGCTCGGCCTCCGCCGCCTCCTGCTGCTTGGCGGCGTGGTGGCAGTCGGCGCAGTGGCCGGACGTGCGGACGGCGGGCTTGTTCCCGCACGCCACGCAGCGCGGCAGCTCCGCGTCGGTCAGCGCCTGGGCGCACGGCACGCACCGGCCGTCCGGGTCGGCCGGGTTGACCGGCCGTCCGCAGCCGTCGGCGCAGCGGGGCAGCGCGTCCTGCTCGGCCTGCCGGGCGCACCCCGAGCACAGCGCGTCCAGCCGGGCCGGGTTGGCCGAGCGGCCGCAGCCGGCAGAGCACGGGGTCTTGCACCGCGGGCACAGCTCGCCCGCGACGTTCACCGGCCGGCCGCACTGGCCGTCCTGCCCCGGGCACTCGTGGTCCGTGCGGCGGCCGAGCTCCTGCGCGACGGTGCGCGGGGCCTGCTGCGGCAGCACCGGCGCGTCGGCGGGCACGGCCGCCGGAGCCACGGGCAGGTGCTTGATGCGCCAGGCGATCACCGAGGCGGCGTCACGCACCGGGTCCTTGCCCGGGGCGGTCAGGATCGCCCGCAGCATCTCCACCGGCCAGCCCGCCGCCAGGCGCAGGTCCAGCTCCGCACCCTGGTCCGCCAGAGCCGGGCCGAACACCCGCAGCTCCGGATGGGTCGCCCCGATCGACAGCAGCAGCATCACCCCCGCCGACGCAGCCGGAGCCGCCGAGGCCCGCGCCGGGGTGGCGTCACCGGTGACGCCACCCCCAGCCGGCTGCGGCGCGACCGGCGCAGCCGGAGCCGCCGCCCCGCCACCCGCGACCGGTCCGCCGGTCTGCTCCCGCTGCTCCTGGACGACCTCTCCGCCGTCCGTCCGTCCGTCCGTCCGGTTGTCAGCGTTCGCGCTCGCGCACGCGTCTGGGTCAGGGATGGACGGAGGGACGGGAGGAGTCGCCGGTTCAGTACTTGGGTTAGAGGTACTGGTTTGGGGCTCTTGTAGTTCCCCCGTGGACGACTTGTAGTTCCCCCGTCGACGACTTGTAGTTCCCCCGTGGCTCGGTTCCGGGGTCTCCTCACGGGGGGTCTCAGAGTTCCCCCGTGAAGTGGATCCGTCCCCGGCCAGGTCGGCCGACTTCCTGGCGCGGGGCTTGCCCTTGTCGGAGCGGACGGTCTTGCCGGGCGCCGGGGCGATGGGCGGACGGTTCTTCGGAGTCAGCGGGTCGAGGCCCATCCGAGCCCGCTCCTGGTTGGTCCGCTCGATGTTCGGAAACCAGTCGTAGGGGATCAGCAGGTCGTAGACCACGGGGCGCCGGTCGGCGCGGATGTGACGGGCCAGCGACTGGTCGCCCTTGGCGATGAGCCCCCGGCGCGTCAGCGACCGCCACGCCCGCTTCACCGACTCGGTGTCCAGCGTCGTCCGCTCGGCGATGGTCTCCTTGGACTGGAAGGTGCCGCAGCCGTCCCGGCTCGCCGTCTCCGACATCGTCGCCAGGACGGCGAACTCCTTCAGGTCCGCGATCGGCGCGTCGCCGCTCAGCACCCAGATCATCGGTTCCAGGCTCACCGGGCCACCTCGATTTCGGCGGAGACCGCCAGGAGCAGCCCGGCCTGGACGGTGCGGTGGCGCGCGGTGCGGCGCGGCGGAGTGGTCATCACGCGGCCGACCGTGGCGGATCCGGCCTGTGGACAGAGGAGCCGGATCGCGGAGAGGGCCGCCGACTCCAGCCCGGCGAGAGCCGCGGAGCCGTGACGGCCGATGGTGGACAGGGGCGAAAAACCGCCCGCCCGGGTGTACCGGGAGTGCATGTTCGAGCCTTTCAGGCCCGGCACCGGTGTCTGCCAGGGAACGCCCTGGGTACACTCGGCCGTAGACCAATGGAGCGGTCGAGCTAGAGCCCCGAATCCAGTCCGTAGCGCTAACTGCGGACACCAAACGGATGAGGGGCTTCTTGCTGACCTGATCTTGGGTGTGTGGTGGAGAGGCTACGCCTTGTGGTCGGAAGGTTCCGGCCGGTTTCCGCAGCGTAGGCCGTGCGGCCCGCCCGACATCGAGACGGGCCGCTGCTTGCCTGTCACGCCTGGGGGCGCAGCGACGACGTCCAGCGGAGGATCGTGGATCCGCCAACGACCTTGACGGCCACCTCGACCACGCGGCCGTCGATGAGCGTCACGGTCCGGACGACCTGCGTCACGACGACGTCCCCCGCGGTAAGTCCGAGCGCAGACTTTTCCGCCTCGGTCGCCAGGCGGGATGTCACCTCTTCCAGCACCTCGTCCTGAGCCACGCCCAGCCGCTGGGCCGCCAGCTCGCGCGATCCGCCCGTGGACACCGGCTCGGTGAGCTCCGGGGTCACGGCGATCACGTACGCCGGGTAGTAGCTGCTGCTGAGGTGGACCGGGACGCCGCCCCTGGACACGACCCGCCGGCGGACGTGAACGGGCGTGCCCGGAGCCACGTCGAGGCGCGGAGCCACCAGCTCGTCCGCCCCGATGGTGCCGATCTCCAGGATCTGGGAGGACTCGCCGCCGCCGAGGGCGCTGCCGGTCGCCGCGTACGTCTGGACGCGCGAGGCGATGTTGTTGCTGGTCGGGCCCGCGACGATCGTTCCGACGCCAGCCTTGGCGATCGTCAGGCCCTCCATCTTGAGCACTCGGAACGCCCGGTTCGCGGTCGTCCCAGCGACGCCGAACTGCTCGCAGACCTGCCGCTGCGACGGCATGGTCTCGCCCGGCTGGAGCTCGCCGTCCTGGATCTTTCGCCGGTAGTGCGACGCGATGTCCTCATATCCCACGTTTTCGGACACAACGCCCTCCCTTCTGGTGTGGTGCTAGGCCCATTCGTCGGTGTGGTGGTGCACCACGAGACTAGCCCAAGTAATGCACCTGCGCTAGCACTAGCGCTTGAGGGGTAGAGTGGTCTACATTGTTGCCACGGCGTCAGGAACGCTCCTCCGGGGCGGGTCTGACGAACCGTTCGTTGCTTGTGATCACCCAAATAAAGGACCCGGACCAGCGCGGCCAGCAGGCCGGTTTCCGGGAGGGCACGCGGAGTACCGGCATCGACTTGTCTGCCACCGGCTCTGGTCCTATGCGCTTCCGGGTCACAGCGGCGGCGCCGGAGAACCACCGTCGTTGGTGGAGAGCAAAAAATGATCTTGCGACGAGGGGCCCGCCCGCCTTCCTGGGGGCGGGCCACTCGCGTCCGAGCTGTATCCAGCCGTGTCCCGCTCGCCGGGGCCGGCCGGTGGCCGCTCGGCCACTGCACCACCACCTGACCCCGGGCAACGACGCCCAGGAAGGGAGCGCCCGTGCGCACCACCGAGGAGAGCGGGGCCGCCCAGCGGCCCGACCGGCTGACCATTCGGGTGAGCCGGGACGGCGGCCGGACGTACGAGACGACCGTGCGGGTGCGCGCGGAGGAGCGGCTGTGGCCCTGGCGCCTGGGCAACTGGCCGGAGTGCCGGTGCCCGCAGCACCGCCCGTCCTGCTCCTGAACGAACGCGAGCGGCCCCCCGCAGGCGCTACCGACGCCTGGGCCCGGGGGGCCGCTTGCTTGGCCGACCACATCACTGGAGGACCGATGAACGACCGTACCAGCGACCCCGTCCCCGCGACCGGCGACTCCGACCCCGACATGGACGAGGCGCTGCGCCGCGTCCGGTCCGGGCGGTGAGCGCGATGAGCGACCGCCTTCTGCTCCTGCTCGTGTTCCTCGGCGGCGCGGCGTGCGTCGCCGCCGGCGTCGCCCGCCACGACCGGCTGGCGCTCGGCTACGGGATCTTCTGCCTCGCCTTCGGCGCGGTGCTGCTGATCGCCCGCGCCGCCCGGCGGCGTCGCTTCGCCCGGCGCTGACCCCCCGCCCGGCCCGCTTCGGCCGTCCGGGTGACCGCTTCGGCAACCGCCCGCCCGGCTTCGGTGCGGGCGGTTGCCGGTTCGGTAGCACCGCTCTTGCACTCCCCCCGACCCTCCAGGAGGACACCCCGTGGCCACCGCCGCGCTGCCCCTGCGCGAGGCCGGCGCTCCCGCCGCCCCGCTCCCGACTCAGCTCGTTTCGGCGTCGGCCGCCGGTACTTCGGTCGCCGCCCCTGCTACTTCGGCGACCGCCGCCGCCGCTTCGGTGACCGCTCCGGCGGCCGCCGCCCGGACCCGCTCGTGGGCCGACACGCTCCTGATGGTCATCCTCGGAATCGGCGCCGCGACGGTCGCCGGGATCGGCTTCGCCGGGTCCTACAACGCGGTCTACGCCTTGGCCGTGAAGAAGAACTTCGGGGACTTCGCCTACGCCTTCCCGGTCGGCGTGGACGCGGGGATCGTCGTCGCCCTGGCCGCCGACCTCTACCAGGCGCGGCAGGGGAAGTCCTGGCCGGTCCTGCGCCCGCTCGCCCACGGCCTGACCCTGCTGACGATCTGGTTCAACGCCAGCTCGGGCCAGCACAGCATCCTCGCCGACCCGGTGGCGGCCGGGATGCACGCGGTGATGCCGGTGCTGTTCGTGGCCGCGACCGAGGCGGCCCGCTGGCTGGTGATCCGGGCGGCCGCCATCGAGGCCGGCCACACCGGCATCCCGCTCTCCCGCTGGCTGCTGGCCCCCTGGCCGACCTTCCGGCTGTGGCGGCGGATGAAGCTCTGGGCGATCGAGAGCTACGAGGTCGCCGCCGAGATCGAGCAGCGCCGGGTCGTCTACCGGGCGATGCTCAAGCGCAAGTACGGCTCGGTGCGCAAGGCGTTGGCGGACGAGAAGCTGCCGCTGAAGCTGGCCCGCCACGGCCTGACGGTTGAGGAAGCGCTGATGCAGCCGCAGCAGGCGATCGAGCGCCAGCAGGCGATCGAGGACGCCCGCCAGGAGGCCCTGGAGGCGGCCGAGGACCGCAAGGCCGAGCGGGCCGCGCAGGCCCGGATCGCGGCGCTGCGGCGCAGCGGGGCGATCACTGCGGCCGAGCACGAGGTGACGTCCTCCACCGCGCAGGCCGCCATCGCGGCGAAGGCCGCGACGGACGCCGCCGAGAAGGCGGCGCAGGCCGCGATCGACGCGGAGGTCGCGGCGGTGGAGAGCGCCGGGGCGGCCGAGGCCGAGGCCCGCAAGGCCGCCGCCGCCGAGCAGGCCGCGCAGGCCCGCAAGCGCGCCGCCGAAGTGGCCGAGCAGGCCGCCGAAGTGGAGCGCGAGGCCGCCGAAGCGGCCGAGAAGACGGCCGAAGCGAACCGGCGGGCCGCCGAGGAGAAGGCCGCTGAGGAGGACGCCAAGCGCAAGGAGGAGGAGGCCAAGGCGGCCACGGCGATGGCCAAGGTCGGCCAGGCCGAGGCCCTCCAGCGCGCCGCCGAGACGGAGCAGCGTGCCGCCGAGCTGCGTGAACAGGCCGCGCTGATCGAGCTGCGCGCGGTCGAGCTGGAGGACGAGGCCAAGCTCGGCGTGCGCGAGCGGGCGGCGCGCCGCCTGGCCCGCGTGATCCTCGGTCAGTACGGCGGCGACGCGGAGGCGATGCCGCTGGAGGACGTCGCCGCGCTGCTCGGCCTGGCGATCCCCACCGCGTCCGAGCGGCGCAAGGAAGCGGCCGAGCTCATCGCGGCCGGCTACCCGCACCAGCAGTAGGCGTCCGGCACCACCAGTGAGGGCCGCCCCCGGGAGACCGGCGGGCGGCCCTCGCTGCGACTGCCGGAAGCACAGCAGCAGTCGAGACGACCGGGACGAGCGAACCGCCCTGGTCACACCGTTTCCCCGCACCCCCGCAGAGGAGAGCACGATGACCGAGACCACGTCCGCGCCCGGGTGGGCCGGAGACATGCTGGACCGGCCGGAGATGGTCCAGGCGTTCAGCGCGCAGCTGCGCCAGATGCTCAACGACCAGGCCGAGTGGGTCGGGCGCATCCGCCGCGACGCCGAGGCGATGTGGAAGGCCAACCCCCCGGAGGGCTTCTCCAGCTTCGAGACGTGGTGGCGCCACCGGCAGACCACCAGCCCGTTCGCCGAGATCCAGCGCCACATCGAGCAGGCCGCCCAGCTGACCTTCGACCTGGAGGCCCGCTACCGGCGCAACCGGCACGAGCTGCCCGCCGCCCGCGAGGCCGCTGCGCTGGAGAAGAAGCGGGCCAAGGAGGCCGCCGCGCTCGGCACCGCCGCGCCGGGGCCCCGGCCGGTGGCCGCCCCGGCCCGCCCGGCCGCCGTGCCGACGCCCGGCCGGGTGTCGGCCGGCGGCGGGTTCCTGGACCTGGTGCACGGCACCGGCGCCGAGGACGGCTCGGTGTACCGCGGGGGCGGGGAGCGGTCGGCGTGACGGCGGCCCAGCCCGCCCCGGAGCGGCCGGAGCTGACGGCGGCCGAGCGCGCCGCGCGGACCAGGCTCAACCGCAGCAGCCACGCCGAGGCACGCCGCGCGGAGCAGCTCGCCCGGGGTCCGGGCGGGCTGGCCGCCGCGTGGTGGGACACCGCCCGCGCCATCGCCAAGCGGCGCGAGGCGGCGGGCGATCCGACCGCCTGGGCCCGCCTGTCGGCGTACCTCAAGGACTACTGCGACGGCTACGCCGAGTAGGCGCCGTCGTCATCATCATCACCGGCCGGGGCCGCCCCTCACGCATGCGCGTAATGCGGGCGCGCATCGTGCGGGCGCGCGGGCGCGCGAGGCTGCCCGGTCGGTGACCGTCTGTCAAGGAGTAGGCAGTGGACGACACTTCCGACGACCCGACGGTCGTCTACCTGCGGCCCCGGATCGGGGCCGACCCGGGGGGCCTGACCGACCTCCCGCCGATCTTCTCCGAGGACGTCGAGGACGACGTGGAGGAGGAGGCCGAGGAGCACCTGGACGACGAGGACGGCGACGGGGACGGGCCGCCGGTCGGCGGCTGGCCCGCCCTCCCGGCCGGGCTCGGCCGCCTGCCCGCCGTCCCCTTCTCCCTGACCCTGCCGCCCCCGCCGGCGGTGCCCGGCGACGGCGGCGAGGAGGACCAGGGCGACGAGGACGAGGAGGCCGGGCAGTTCCTCCCCCCGGCACCCGAGGGCGCCGAGGACGGGGCCCGGCCGGGCGCCCGGGACCTGGCGATGATGGGCATGGCGGTGCTGGCCGCCGTCGGCGTCGCCGCCGCCCGGGGCATGTGGCACGCGGCCCAGGGCGCCAAGGCCGGTGCCGAGCAGCGCAAGGCCGACGCCGACAAGGCCCGCGCGGCCGCGGACAAGGCCGCCGAGAAGGCCGGCGGCGGTGGCGCGAAGGGGAGCACCGGCTCCACCGGCTCCACCGGCGGCAGCGGCCCGAAGGGCGGCGCCGGGAGCAGTGGGAGCAGCGGCGGGGGCGGTGCGAAGGGCGGCGGCAGCGGTGGCGGCGGCTCGAAGGTGCCGTCGACCTTTCGGGCCGAGGACAAGCAGGGCGGCAAGAACGGCTCCAGCGGGTCTCAGAAGCCCTCCGGTCCCCCCGGCGGCGGCTCGGGTGCTCCGGGTGGCTCCAAGGGCTCCAGCGGGGCGTCCAAGGGCGGCCGGGACGGCGGGATCGGCGGGTCCGGGAAGTCCGGGTCGGCCGGATCGGCGGGCCGCGACGGCAAGGACGGCAAGGGCAAGGACGGCCAGGCCGCGAAGGAGGCCAAGGCCGCCGAGGCCAAGGCCGTCAAGGAGGCCAAGGAGGCCAAGGCGGCCGAGGCCAAGCTCGTCAAGGAGACGAAGGCCGCCGAGGCCAAGGCCGCGAAGGAGACGAAGGCCGCCGAGGCAGCCCAGGCCAAGGCCACCAAGGAGGCCGAGGCGAAGGCCGTCAAGGAGGCCAAGGAGGCCGAGGCGGCCCAGGCCAAGGCGGCCAAGGAAGCCGCAGCCGCCGGGGCCAAGGCCGCGAAGGACGCGAAGGCCGCCGACGAGAAAGCCGCGAAGGACACCAAGACGGTGAAGGAGGGCGAATCCGGCAAGGGTGACAAGGCGGGGCCGCCGAAGTCGCCGACCGAGCCGCCGAAGCGGGTCGATCTGACCAAGGCTCCGAAGCCGCCGAAGTCGCCCGAGGCGTCGCCGAAGTCGCCGACCGAGCCGCCGAAGCGGGTCGATCTGACGAAGGCTCCGAAGCCGCCGGGCGCGGCCTCCGCAGGCCCGACCGAGCCGGGTCCGACGGTGCCGCCGAAGCCGACCGCGCCGTCGCCGAAGTCGACCGAGGCACCGCCGAAGCCGCCGCCCGAGCCGCCGAAGCCGGGCGCGGGTAAGGCGGGGCCCGCCGCCTCTTCGGCCGGCGCCCCGCCCCCGCCGCCGCCCCGGATGCCGGACTTCGGCGCGGGAATGCGCCCGCCCCCGGCCGCCACCGCACCGCCGTACCAGGTGTGGCTGGCCCGGGAGCAGCGCCCGGCGCCGATGCCGGTGGTCCCGGGCCTGCCCGCCGCCCCGGCTCCAGTCGCGGCCCTGCAGCCCGCTCCGGCCCCGGCGCCTGCCGCCCCCGCACCCGCGGCTCCGGCTCCGGCCGCGCCCGGCCCGATCGCTCCGCCCCGTTCCGCCCCGCCGACGCCTGCCCCGGCGCCGGTGGTCGTACCGCCGCAGAGAGGACTCCAGCCCGTGAGCGCACCCGCCGCCCGGCAGGCCGCCCCGCCCACCCCCGCCCCGACCCGGGCCCCGGCCCCCGCGGCCCGCCCGGACACCCAGTACGCCGACGCCGAGCTGACCGTTCACGACGTCGCGGACGCTGACATCGACATGGCCGAGGAGATCCTGGAGGGCGCCGACGACGCCCGCCTGGCCGCCGACGGCTGCGAGCAGCTGATCGGCCGCCTGGAGGCCCTGCACGCCAAGGTCGTGGAGCTGCGGGTGCCCGGCTCGCTGGAGGGCATGGTGCTGCGCCTGATGGAGCGCACCGGCGAGGTCAAGGCCCGCGCCGAGGCCATCGCCGCCGGCCTGCCCCTGGCCTCCGAGGCCATCTCGGTGGCGGGCAGCAACGCGGCCCAGCGCCACCGCCCGCTGGCCGACGTCACCCGGGACATGGGCCACACCCGCCCGGCCGAGCGCGACTACCACAACGAGTAGGAGAGAGATCGTGAGCGAGATCGAGCCGCACGGCGGGATCGTCGCCGCAGCGGGCGAGGCCATCGCCGAGGGTGTCCGCTACGGCATCGTCCTGTCGGGCCTGGGCGCCGCCGCCTGGTCGCTGCGGGGCCTGTCGGAGCGGGTGCGCGAGACCTACCGGTACGTCGAGGGCTGCTCGACCAGCGTCGACCGCCTCGCCGAGCAGATGTCCGGCCTGACCGTCGACGTCGACACCGTCGGCGAGCACCACCAGGCCGCCGCCGTCATGCGCGGCGTCCTGGCCGACGCCGAGGCGATGGCCGCCGCCGTCGAGGACCTGGCGAGCCTGTTCGACCAGGCCGCCGCCGAGCACCAGGGCGACTACGGCCCCGTCGCCGAAGTGGCCAGCGCCATGCCCGTCGAGATGGCCGACGCCGAGTTCTACAGCAACCGCTGACCCCCCGACAGCACGAGGGCGGCCACCCACGAGGGCGGCCGCCCTCGCGCTGTCCCCGGCACGTCGAGTCCGGCCCGCCACGGCGGCCGGGAAGGGAAGACACCCGATGCTCAGCACCGCCCAGTTCGAGCAGTACCTCGCCGCCGGGCGCCGCGGCCTGGACACCGCCCGCAGCCACACCGGCCGCCTGGCCACCGCAGCCGGCACCGCCGCCGCCGGCACCGGCGTCTTCACCGGCGACTACACCGGCCCGTCCCTGCTGGCCACCGCCGTCGCCACCGGCCTGGGCGTCCTGGTCCTGCCCACCGGCCGCGCCGAGGGCCACCAGGCCCAGACCGCCACCATCCTCTACGTCGCGCCCGGCGCGACCCTCGGCGTCGTCCTCCTGGTCGAGCGCCTGCTGCCCGCCACCACCGGAGCCCACTGGGGCGCGGCCGTCGCCGTGGCGGTGTGGAGCGCCGGGACCTGGCTGCTGCGCCCGGCCCGCGCCGCCCGCCGGATGCTCTGCCCCCCGGCCCCGGCCGCCCCCGTCGAGGAGGCCGGCCTCGACCTGGAGGCGGTGCTGCCCGACGACCCGGCCGCCCGCTGGTGGGCCCAGCACGCCGCCGTCGAGGGCGCCGCCGCCCCCGGCACCGTCCTGGAGGACGTCGAGCGCATGGGCCCCAGCGCGATGCGCGCCGTCATCCGCTCCACCACCCCCGGCACCCCGGTCCCCGACATCTCCATCCGGCACCTGTCCGCGCTGATGGACGTCCCCGAGGAGCTGATCGCCATCGGCCCGCTGCCCGGCCGCGGGGCCTCCGTTCGCCGCCTCACCGTCGGCCAGGCCGTCGAGATCGACCCCGGCGCCTACTGGGCCAAGGAGATCGCCCCGCACGCCATGCCCCACTCCGTCATCACCGGAATCCGCCGCCAGAGCGTCACCACCGTGAAGGAGCTCCACCCGTGAGCCGGCCCGCCGTCGCCATCACCCCCGCCCGCCTCCCCGCCACGACGCTGCGCCCCGAGATCATCGAGGTCACCGTCGAGGTCCCGCCGGGCAAGATCCTGCGCTACGACCTGGACGCGCTGGTCTCCGCGCTGGAGCTGGACGACCCGTCGCTGATTGCGGTGGAGACCGCCGGCCGCCACGGGCTGATCACCCTCTACCCGCACAACCCGCTGCTCGACATGCCCGCCCCGAGCCCGGCCGACATGCTGATGGACCGCCGCGGCTACATCACCGTCGGCCGCTACCACAACGGCCGCCCGGCCAAGCGCCGGATGTTCGACACCGACACCGGCAGCGCGCAGCGCTCCCTGGTGTTCGGCACCACCGGCGCGGGCAAGTCCCGCACCGTCCAGTACCTCCTGGCCTGCGAGAAGCGCAACCGGGTCGTCTCCTGGTTCGCCGACCTGAAGGGCGGTCAGAGCGCCCCGGAGGCCGCCGGACAGGTCGACTGGCGGGCCACCAGCCAGGAGGAGGCGATCCTCATGCTGCGCGCGGCCGTCCGGGTCGCCGAGGCCCGCCAGCGCCGCTACACGGCCATGGGCCGCAACTCCTTCCGGATCGGCGACCCGGACCCGCTGATCGTGGTGCGGATCGACGAGGCCAACCGCCTCCTGGAGAAGGGCGCGCCCTACCGCGCCGAGGCCACCCAGCTCGTCAAGGAACTCGGACGCACCGGCCGCTCGGTCGGTGTCGGCGAGGAGCTGGACGCCCAGGCGTCGCACCTGGAGGAGCTGGGCGGCTCCGACACCCTGCGGGCGATGCTCAAGGAGGGCGAGGTCACCCTCCTGCGCTGGAGCAGCAGCATGATGCGCCAGCTCGTCTCGGACGGCCTCCTGCCGACCGGTGCGCAGCTCATGCCGATCCCCAAGAACTTCGGCGCCCGGGTCCTGCGCAGCCAGTTCGACCTGGACGTCGAGGAGGAGACGACCGGGCCCGGCACCCAGGGCATGGGCTACCTGCTCTCCGGCCCCTCGCCGACGTCCCCGATGCGGCACTTCCGCGTTGGCTCCGTCTCCCCGACCCCCGGCCTGGACCCGGAGATCCTCGCGCTGTACGGCTACGAGGAGCCCGAGCGACTGGAGGCCGCCTCGCACGACGCGGCCGGCACCGCCTACGCCGTGCGCGGCACCCCCGCGATGCAGGGCCTGATCGCCGCCTTCATCCAGGAGCAGGCCGAGAAGGCGCAGCCGGTCAAGCCGCGAGGCGCGGGCGGCGGGTCGGGCGGCGGGGCCGAGCGCGCCGCCGCCCCCCGGGTGGTCGACCGCGTCCGGGTGGTCCTGTCGCAGGCCGACGTCCCGATGGACGCCGCCGCCGTCCGGGCCGCCGTCAACGCCGACGGCGGTAAGCCCGTCTCCCTGGGCGCGGTGAAAACCGAACTCGGCGGCCTGGTCAACGAGGGCGACGCCCACCGGCCCAGCACCGGCCTGTACGAGCTGACCTGACCCACCCGCACCACCTACGACCACATCACCCCGCCAGGGCCCGGAGACTACCGCTCCGGGCCCTCCCCGCTTGGAGGACACCATGGAGTTCAACGCCCGCCCGCTGACCGACGCCCAGGCCGCCGTCGAGGCCGCCCGCCTCATCGCCGAGGCGTACCGCCAGGAGGAGGCCGGGCAGCAGGTCGCCGCCGTCACCTCCTACCGCGACCTGGCCCCGCTCCCGCCGGTCGGCCCGACCCCGCCCGCGGTGCTCCCCGACACCCGCACCGTCCCGGCCTGGGCGATCGGGACCGCCGTCGCCTCCGTCGGCGTCGGCCTGGGCGTCACCGGCATCGGCGCCGGGGCCTGGCTGGTCATGGACGGCATGGCCTCGGTGACCGTCGCCGGGATCTGCGCCGTCCTCGCCCCGTTCGTCGGCCTCGCCCTGGTCGCCCTCGCGGCCGGCACCGCCTACGCCAAGGCCAACAAGTCCAAGGCCGGCACCGGGCCGACCACCAACGTCTACAAGGGCTCGGTGAACCAGCGCACCGACATCAACGCGCCCACCATCGTGCGCGGCATGTTCGCCCGCACGAAGACCGAGATCACCGGCTGACCGGCCGTGCGCGCCGTCGACCTGGACCCGACCGGGGAGCGCCACGGTCTGCCGACCTGGCCCTGGCGGCTGGCCGACCCCGGCCTGCACACCCGTCGCCAGCTCCGCGCACTCGGCCTCCGCCCTGGGGGCCAAGAGCCGGCCGCGCAGATCGTCTACCGCCGCGGTGCCCGCGTCGCCTACCTCTACCGCCTCGACCTCGCCCAGCCGGTGCGCCCGATGACGCCCGGCCGGGCCGCCGCCCTGGACCGGGCGATGGCCAAGCGCCAGACCTGCCCGCTCTGTCTCGTCCGCTACGACTTCTGCCTGCCGCTCCGGACGCTCGGCAGCTGCCTGCCCTGCTCCGAACTCACCGACGACGAGCGCGAACAACTCGCCGCCCTCACCGGCTGATCGCCCACCACCGCGTACGCTGAGCTGCACAGACCGGGCCCCGGCCCGTCCCCCGTTCGCTGGGGGACGGGCCGGGGCCCTTCTGCGCTTCCGGGCCTACTCCGCTGCCGCCCTCACACCACGGCCTTACGGCCCCCGCACGACGAAAGGCCCACCCCGCTCCGGGGTGGGCCTTTTTTGCGTTTCGCCACTCGATGGTGCGGGACGCCCATCCGCTCCCTCACCCGGGGCTACGCTCAGAGCGGCCTTAAGAAGGGGTGCCCCGTCCGGCCGGGACGGGGCACCACCTGGGCCGCACCACGAACCACCGGTGAGGAAGAAGGCGATGACGACCACTAGTCCCGAGAGTATCCCGCGCTCCGAAGCACTCGCTGCCGATCTCCAGGCTGCCGCACGCGACACCCTGAAGTGGCTGAAGTCGGGCAAGAAGAAGAAGGTCATCGCCGTCGGCGGCCTCAAGGGTGGCGTCGGCAAGTCCACGATGAGCGTCTACCTGGCCCTGGTCTACGCCGTCGCCTACGGGCTGCGCGTCCTCCTGGTCGACGCCGACCCCCTCTCCCAGACCGCCTACGACTGGCACCGCATCGCCAAGAAGAAGGGCGACCCGCTCCCCTTCGACATCGAGACCTGGCCCCACGCCCGAGTCGGCCAGCGCGTAATGGAAGACACCGACGGCTACGACGTCGTCGTGATCGACTGCGGCGGCGAGTCGTCCGACATCTTCGGCTCCGCCGTCTCCGTCTGCGACCACGTCCTGTTCGTCACCAGCCCCCGCAAGGCCGAGATGCGCCGCATCGCCGGAAGCCTGGACGGAGCACTCGCCGCCGCCCGCGCCGCCGGCCGACTCCACGAGATCGCGGCGAACGTCGTCTTCACCCGCGTGAAGAACGCCCGCGCCTCCCACAACGACGCCGCCCGCGGCAAGGTCCGCGAAGCCGGCTACGACCTGCTGATGGCGGAGATCCCCGACCTGGTCGACTACGAAGACGCCATGGAGACCTGCCCCAAGGACCTCGGCCACTACCGCGCCCTGGTCGAGACCCTGGAGATGGCTGCCTGATGGGACGACTCGCCGACTTCGACCTCCGGGACTCCAGCCCGGCCACCTCCCCCCACGCGGAAGACGGCGCCCAGCCGCCGCAGGACCAGGCCGCCGCGCCCGTCCCGCGCCCGCGCACCGCCCTGCCCGACCCGAACAGCAAGCCCAGCCAGCAGATCGCCGTCTGCGAGCAGGCCATCCAAGCTGCCAAGGACCGCTGGCAGGAAGCCGCCGAGAAGGCGATGGCCGAGTTCATCGAGGAGGCCGGCCCCTTCTTCGTCTGGGTCCACGAGAACAAGCTGTACAAGCACATGAAGGACGAGAACGGGAAGGCATACCGCTCGTTCAGCCGCTACTGCCAGGACCGCTGGGGCATCTCCCGCACCAGCGGATACCGCATCACCCGCGTCATCCCGCTGCTTGAGATCCTCAAGGACGCCAACCCGCCGGTCGCCGAGCTGGCAGCCCGCCAGGCCGACGTCCTCCACCCGCTGCGCCGACAGAAGGGCGCGGAAGCCGTCCTGAAGGTCTGGGCGAAGGCGTGGGCCGACAAGAAGGGCACCGTCCCCTCCGCCGAGGAGCTGACCAAGGCCATCGCCGGATGCGAGTACAGCCTGCGCCCGGACGAGGACCGCGAGCCGGTCACGGACAAGCCCGAGATCACCCCCGGCGCCCGGGTCGACAAGGCGGTCCTCCTGCTCGAACCCGACATCGTGCGCCGGGTCATCCAGCAGGAACCGGAGAAGGTGGTCCTCCTGGTGAAGACGCTGAGCGCCGCGCTGGAAGAGGCCGGCATCCCCGTCAGCTGAGCCCCGAAAGTGTGCCACTGTGGCACATTTTCGACCGGCAACCGGCCCGGCCCCTGACCGCAGGGGCCGGGCCGAAAACTGTGCCACAGTGGCACACTTTTGACGCTCGTACGGACGCCGACCTGGGCAGCCTCCCCGGGAACGCCGGAAGGCCGTCACCACCCGGTGACGGCCTTCCAGTGCTTTCTCAGGGCCTCGGCAGCGTACCGCCGGTCACGGAGACCGGCTCTGGACCTCAGCGTGCCGCCTCCTCGATCTCCCGCCGCACCGGGGCCAGCTCGGCGGCCCACTCGATCCCGGCCCGGCCGAGCAGGCGGAGCTGTTCGACGGTGAGCTTCGCCCGCCGGGTCTTCTGGTTGGACAGCCACGCCCCCAGGCCCAGCAGCACCGGTTCCCCGGAGCCTTCGGCGGCCTCCAGGGGCTCCTTGTGGGCCCGGGGTACCCGCACGTGCCCCTCGCGCTCCGCGAAGGCGTGCAGGGCCTGAAGGTGCTGCGCGAAGCGGTCCCCGCGCGCCCGCACCGGCCGGGCCGCCTTCTCCGCCCTCTCAGCGGCCTCGGCGGCCAGCTCCTGGTCCTCCTCGATGCCGAGCGCCAGGAGCAGGTCCTGCTGCTCCTCGGCGAGCTGCGCCCACCCGCCGCGTTGCGCGCGCACCCAGCGGCCGACCGCCTCGCCCTCGAAGGCCGTCTCGATGGGCAGGCCGGGCCAGTCCACCCGGCCCTCGCACGCCAGCCACCACGCCCTGGCCGCCGCGTACGAGCGCTGCCAGGTGATCGGCCAGGCCGGGCACCACCACGGGTCGATCGCCTCCAAAGCCTGCCGCCGCTCCGGCGGCAGAGCCCCGTCCTGGTCGGCCGGCACCTCCGCCTGCGCCCGCAGCTCCACCAGCCACGTGCCGATCGCGTACCCGCCGATGGAGGCCCGCGACGGCGCGGCCAGCGACCCGTGGTGCTCCGCCGCCCACTGCCGCGCCCAGGCCAGTCCGGCCTCGAAACGGGCGTCGGAAACCGACCAGATCATGCCCAGAGAATCCAGGAGCACGACACGGTAGGGTGCCATGTCGCCGTTTGCGCGCTCGTGACGCCGGTCCGAGAGCCACTTGCCAAGCGGGAAATTACCGTTGTCACCCACCATCGCGTTGTACGGAACATCGAGCGATCCGTACTCCTCGACCCACTTCCGGCAGTGCTCCATTCCCTCCTTCCAATACACGCTTTCGGACCGGAAAACCTGCGTCGCAACGAACAGCGCGAGCGCGGTCTGCGACACCTTGGACTGGAACCGCACCGGCAGCGTGAACGCGCCCGTGGGCTCGTCCTCGCCCTCCCCCTCGCCAGGCGCTCCAACGAGTTCCGCCCGCGCGCCGGTGGTCCGCCGCCCGCTGCGCTGCGGCACCGCCAGCGCCTCCAGAAGCCGGGCATCATGCGAGCGGATCGCCGTCAAAACCTTGATCAACGGACCGTAGGAATCCGACTCCATGATGTCCCCGGGCTGCTCACCCGCGCGCAGGAAAACCGGCACGACAATGCGCGCGACTTTCCCCTCACCGGGCTTCATGCGAAGAGCACGCCCTATGGCCTGGACGATATCGACCATGCTTCCCCGGCCCTGGAGCAGAATGGAATCCGCCCCCGGCATATCAACTCCCTCGCCGAGAACACGACAATTCGCGAGCACGCGGTACCCCAGACCGTCGTCCTCCTCGGTGCGCCCGAAGTCCCCCAGAATGAAGCGGCGGTAATCCACCGGGTGCTCACCGGAAAGCCACTGCGACCACACCTCCTCGGGGAATTCGACCGGGTTCTCGGCGTTCAGGCGCTCCGCCGTCTGGTTCAGCGTCTCGGCGAAGTAGCGGGCCTCCAGGGTCCGCGGGTGGAAGGTGATGGTCCGTCGGAGCTGGTGCTCGGCGGCCACCTTCAGAAGGCCGGCCTGCATCGCCGCGACCCGCTTCACCGGTACCTGGTCCTCGGACCCGTCCTCGGCCTCCCCGGCGCCGGCACCCCACGGCACCGGCTGCGCGGCCGCCGCCGCCGGGTCCGTCTCCGGATCGCGCAGCTCCAGGACCACGACCTCGAAGGGGGCCAGCAGCCCCCGGTCGATCGCCTCCGCGAGACCTAGTGTGTACACCTGCGGACCGTAGATGGCCTGGTCATCCATGGAAACGGCCAGCTCCTCCGGGAGCGGCTGCCACGCACCGCGGCGGCCCTGGCCGCCGACCTCACCGACCTCCTGGCCCTCCTCCTCGTCCCGCCGACGGCGCTTCGGCGGCATCCACACGCGCGGGGTCGCGGTCATGTAGAGCCGCCGGGCGGAGGGGATCGCGTCCTGGTCGTGGACTACGGTCCATGCCTTCTCGGCCGACCCGGAGGAGCGGTGCGCCTCATCACAGACCATCAGGTCCAGCGGGGCCAGGTCCCGCCCCTCCCGCTCCCGCCAGGCCGCGTAGGCGTCCTCCACGGCCCCCGCCGCCGCGTACGTCGAGTACAGCGTCAGCGGCTTCCCGGAGGCCGCCGCCCGGTCGATCCACGACGCGATGACCAGCGGATGCGTGGTCCCCGGCATCCCCTCCGGCAGCTCATCGGCCACCAGCGAGCACACCGCCAGCGCCTCCCCGGCGCGGCCGGCCTCGACCCAGCTCGCCCGCATCTGCGTCAGCAGATCCAGGGTCGGCACGACCACCATCACCAGGCCCCGCGGCGCGAGCCGCTGCGCCGCGACCGCTCCCACGAAGCTCTTGCCGGTGCCGGTGGCGAGCTGCACCGTGGCCCGCAGGCCCGCCGGGACCACGCGCCCCGGACGGGGCGTCAGCGCCCGCACGATGGCCTCCAGCGCCTCCTCCTGGTGCGGCCTCAGCCGGATGCCCCGGGCCCGCCCCTGACGCCCCGCCACCACCCCGGAAGTCCCCATGCCCTACCCCTCTCGAATAGGCACCCGCCTTCACGCGGGAAAGCCTCGCAGTCAGTTTTGATGCACGCGGCCGGACGAAACTCGAAGAGAAATTCGACCGACAATACGGCCCATTAAAAGCGACCGAACAGCAGAATAGCAGAGCACCCAACCCGCCCGCAGGAAAACGCGAAAACCCGGGAGGGGACAGCCCTACAGGCGGGATCTGCTGACGCCCAGAAGTGAAGCACATGACGGGTCGTCAGGTCTCGGGCGCACTTCGCGCCCGAGAGGTCCAGACCACTCACCGGCCGATCCGCCCGCGCCTGCACTCCCCAGCCCCGGCCCCCACGGGCCCGCACTCGAGCACCGTGCCGCACCCCTCCCTCCAGTCAGCCCGGCCGCAGGCCGCTTCTCCGTCAGCCAAAAATCCAGGTCAGCGAGTTGACCGGGCCTTGGCCGATCGGGCCGCTGGAGCGAAGCGGAGGCGAGCCCAGGCCGAGCGCGAAGCGCCGGCCGCGCCCGAGCGAAGCCGGGCGCTGGACACGCGCAGCGGGTCCAGCCGGGGCGGAACGCCCCGGCCCACCGCCGGAGGCGGTGGCCTCCGGAGGGCCGAAGGCCCGAGGGGACCCGCTG
>NZ_JBIURH010000066.1:0-30362 GCF_044740765.1 Kitasatospora sp. NPDC088346 | reverse complement strand
GGGCGGCCCCCCCCCCCCCCCGGCCGGGGGGCGCGGGGGGCGGCCCCGGGGGGGGGGGGCGGCCCCCCCCCCGGGGGGGCCGGGGGGGGGGCCCCCCCCCCGCCGGACACCGGGTCCACGTCCGGGAACAGCCGCCACCGGTGGGCCAGGGCCGCCGCCTCGCCGCGCCCGCCGACCTCCAACTTGGCCAGGATGTTGGAGACATGGACGCTCGCGGTCTTCGGCGAGATGTACAGCTCCTCGGCGATCCGGCGGTTCGTCCGGCCGAGTGCCAGCAGCCGCAGCACGTCCCGCTCGCGCGGGGTGAGCCCGAGCGCCTCGGTCGCCGGCGGCGCGGCGGTGGGGCCGGACGCGGCGGCGCCGGTCCCGTCCGCGGCGCGGTCGGCGCGCAGCGCCAGCCCGGCCCGTTCGGCGAGCCGTTCGGTCTCCCGCCGCAGGTACCGGTCGCCGCACGCGCGGGCCAGCCCGAGCGCCTCGCCGGCCAACTCGGCGGCCGCGTCCCGCCGTCCGCCCGCCGCCGCGCACTCGGCGGCCCGCAGCAGCGCGTACGCCGACGGGTACGGCAGGCCGGTCGGCCGCAGGGCGTCGACGGCGGCGGCCCAGTGCGCCTCGGTGTCGGCGCCGCGGGCCCGGGCCAGCTCGCCCTCCAGCAGCAACGACCAGCCCAGCAGCAGCGGCACCCGCGGCCGGTACCCGCCGACGGCGGCGGCGATCCGGGCCAGCACCTCGGGCCGCCCGGGGTCGGCGGCGGGCAGCCCGCGGGTGTCCGCCTCCGCGGCGGCGGCCTGGACCAGGAGCGGGAGCAGCAGTGCCTCCTGGCCGCCCGGCAGGCCGCCGTCCAGGACGGTCAGCAGTTCCTGCCGGGCGGCCGCAGGCCGGCCCCGGCGCGCCGCGATCAGCAGGCCGGCCCTGGCGGTCGGCAGGTAGTGCTGGGGCTTGTCGTCCCGGCCGGCGGCCCTGGTCTGGGCGAAAGCCGCCTCGGCGGCGGGCAGGTCGTCGGCGAGCAGCGCGAGTTCGGTGCGCAGCCGGGCGAGGAACTCGTGGTGGGATTCCCGGGCCGGGTCCTCGGCCCAGGCGTCCAGCAGCACGGCCGCCTCGGGAAGCCGGCCGAGCGCGATCAGGGCCTCCGCGAGGTTGCCGGTGAGGATCGCGCCGGTGTTGCCGAGCAGCCCGGTGCTGCCGGCCGCCTCCAGGCCCTCCCGGGCGATCTCGGCGGCCTCGGTGGCCCGGCCCAGCAGGTTGAGCATGCTGGCGAGGTTGTTCAGCCCCCGGCAGAGCAGGTCGGGCACGCCCAGCTGCCGGGCCCTCGCCACGGCGTCGGTGAGCAGGGCCAGGCCCTCGGCGGGGTCGTCGAAGTCGGTGCGCAGGCTGCCCAGGGTCATCAGGGCGTGCAGTTCGACGCTGCTCGCGCCGACCTGCCGGGCGATCCGGGCGGCCCGTTCGGCGATCGCGTGGTGTTCGCGGGTCGGGCGCCGCAGCAGGGCGTGCGCCGCGTCCAGGGCGAGCACCTCGGCCTGCACGGCGGACGGCCCGAGGTCGGCCACCAGCCGGTGCGCGTAGGCGAGTTCGTCGGTGCCGCCGGGCCGGTCGAGGTGTCCGAGCATCCGGGCCCGCTGCATCCGGAACCAGGCCGCCCTGGTCGGGTCGGACCGCTCGTCCACCAGCTTGACGCCGCGCTTGGCGAGGCTCAGCCCGCGCTCGCGCTCCCCGCTGCGGCGGGCCGCGACCACCGCCTCGGCCAGCACGTCGACCACCCGCAGCCGGTCGCAGCTGGCGTCGTGGGTGCCGGGGTCGCAGGCGCAGGGCGGGTAGGTCTCGGCCCAGTCGTACGGGCGCAGGGTGTTCTCCAGGACGTCTTCGGAGACCTCGTCCCAGAGCTCCAGCGCGCGTTCCAGCATGCGCAGTTGCTCGGCGAAGGCGTTGCGGCGGCGGGCGGCCCGGGCCGCCTCCAGGGCGGCCGGCAGGGCCCGGGCCGGGTGGTGCGCGTGGTACCAGTAGTTGGCCAGCCGGGCGGGCCGCACCTCGCCGTTGACCAGGCCCGGGTCCTGCTCCAGCGCGCCGGCGAACCGGCGGTTGATCAGGTGCCGTTCGCCGGGCAGCAGGTCGTCCGAGACCGCCTCGCGGACCAGCGCGTGCCGGAACCGGTAGCCCTCGCCGTCGGTGTCCGGCCGCAGGATGTTGGCGCCCACGGCGGTGCGCAGCGCCTCGATCAGCGGCTCCTCGCCCTCGTCCAGGACGGCGGCGAGCAGCTCGTGTTCGACGCAGGAGCCGCCCTCCGCGGCGAACTTGACCACCTGTTGGGTCTCGTCGGGCAGTGCCTCGACCCGGACCAGCAGGATGTCGCGCAGCGATTCGGTCATCCCGGCCGGACAGCCCTGGCGGTGGGCGGTGGCCAGTTCCTCGACGAAGAACGGGTTGCCCTCGGAGCGGCGGTGGATCCGGTCCACCAGGGCCCGGTCCGGCGCCTCGGTGCCGAGGATGCCGGCCAGCTGGGCGGCCACCTCGCCCTGTCCGAACCGGTCCAGTTCCAGCCGCTGCACGGTGCGCAGCCGGTCGAGTTCGGCCAGGAACGGGCGCAGCGGGTGGCGGCGGTGCAGGTCGTCGCTGCGGTACGTGGTGACGATCAGGACCCGGGAGCGGTGCAGGGTGCGGATCAGGTAGGCCAGCAGCTCGCGGGTGGAGCGGTCGGACCAGTGCAGGTCCTCGACGGCCAGCACCAGCGTCCGGTCGGCGCCGAGCCGCTCGAAGAGACGGGCGGTGTGCTCGAACAGCCGGGCCCGGCCGAACTCGTCGTTCGGTTCGCCGTCGGCCTCCCCGAAGTCCGGCAGCAGCCGGGCCAGGTGCCCCTCCATGCCGGCCGCGGCCCGCTCGAACTCCGCTCCCAGCAGCCGGTGCAGGCGGCGCAGCGCGGTGGCCAGCGGGGCGTACGGCAGGCCCTCGGCGCCGATCTCCAGGCAGCCGCCCACCGTGGTGACCGCCCCGCCCGCGGCCGCGCTGTCGAGGAACTCCTCCACCAGCCGGGTCTTGCCGACCCCGGCCTCTCCCCCGATCAGCACGGTCTGCGGTTCGGCGGCCTCGGTGCGGCGCAGTGCCGTCGCCAGTAGGTCGGTCTCCGCGCCGCGCCCGACGAAGACCGGGCTGACCGATATCTGCTCCATGGCGGCGAGCATGCCACAGGCCCGTATCGCGGACCGAGGCGTTATCGGGGGCCCGGACGGCCCGAAGGGGAGCACGCCCGTGGCGTGCTCCCCTTCGATCCCGGCTCCGGCACCCGGGTTGTGCCGCTCTGTCAGCATTCGCCGAGGCGGACGGCGCGGGCGGCGGCCGTCCGGGCGGCGGCCGGGTCGGTGCGGCGTACGCTGCGGGCGAACCGGGCCCGCAGGCCGGTGCGGCCCTCGGCGGCGGCCCGGCCGGTCCGCGCCTCGCGGACCAGGCGGGCGCGTTCCGCCTCCTGCTGGAGCTGGTGGTGGCGCTGGCGGATGATCTCGTACTCGTACACGGTGGTGGTCCCCCTGGTCGGGACGCTTCCCGGCCTCGGTGGCCGGTCCGTCGTCCGGCCTCCACGATCGCGTCCCAGACGGGGATGCGGCATCGGCAGCATGCCTCATCTTCGGAGGCCGGACGGCCTTAGGTGCCTTCGGCTCCACGCCGAAGGGCCCGTCCGCACCCCGGAACGCGGGGTGGGGACGGGCCCTTCGGGCTAAGGAGGACTAAGGCGTCCCCGGGTTCGCCGGGGCCGGCCCTGAGGTGTCCTCAGGAGAGCTTCGCCAGCAGCATGTCCTTGACCTTGGCCGCGTCGGCCTGGCCGCGGGTGGTCTTCATGACCGCGCCCACCAGCGCGCCGATCGCCTGGACCTTGCCGTCGCGGATCTTGGCGGCGATGGCCGGGTTGTCGGCGATCGCCTGGTCGACGGCCGCGCCGAGCGCGGAGTCGTCGGAGACCACGGCGAGGCCGCGCTGCTCGACGACCGCGTCCGGCTCGCCCTCGCCGGCCAGCACGCCCTCGATGACCTGGCGGGCCAGCTTGTCGTTCAGCTTGCCCTCGGCGACCAGGGCGGCCACCCGGGCCACCTGGGCCGGGGTGATCGGCTGCTCGGCCAGCTCGGTGCCGGTCTCGTTGGCGCGGCGGGCCAGCTCGCCCAGCCACCACTTGCGGGCCTGGTCGGCCGGCGCGCCGGCGGCGATGGTCTGCTCGATCAGCTCGACCGCGCCGGCGTTCAGCACCGACTGCATGTCCTTGTCGGACAGGCCCCACTCGCCCTGCAGCCGGGCCCGGCGGACCCGGGGCAGCTCCGGCAGCCCGGCGCGCAGCTCCTCGACCCACGCGCGGGCGGGGGCGATCGGGACCAGGTCCGGCTCCGGGAAGTAGCGGTAGTCCTCGGCGTTGTCCTTGATCCGGCCCGAGGTGGTGGACCCGTTGTCCTCGTGGAAGTGCCGGGTCTCCTGCACGATGGTGCCGCCGTCGGTGAGGACGGTCGCGTGCCGCTGGATCTCGAACCGGGCCGCCCGCTCGACGCTGCGCAGCGAGTTGACGTTCTTGGTCTCCGAGCGGGTGCCGAAGGTCTCGGTGCCGTTGGGGCGCAGCGACAGGTTGACGTCGCAGCGCATCTGGCCCTTGTCCATCCGGGCCTCGGAGACGCCGAGCGCCCGGATCAGCTCGCGCAGTTCGGCGACGTACGCCTTGGCGACCTCGGGGGCCCGCTCGCCGGCGCCCTCGATCGGCTTGGTGACGATCTCGATCAGCGGGATGCCGGCCCGGTTGTAGTCCAGCAGCGAGTGCGAGGCGCCGTGGATCCGGCCGGTCGCACCGCCGATGTGGGAGGACTTGCCGGTGTCCTCCTCCATGTGGGCTCGCTCGATCTCGACCCGGAAGGTCGAGCCGTCCTCCAGCTGCACGTCGAGGTAGCCGTTGAAGGCGATCGGCTCGTCGTACTGCGAGGTCTGGAAGTTCTTCGGCATGTCCGGGTAGAAGTAGTTCTTCCGGGCGAACCGGCACCACTCGGCGATCTCGCAGTTCAGCGCGAGGCCGATCTTGATCGCCGACTCGACGCCGATCGCGTTGACCACCGGCAGCGAGCCGGGCAGGCCGAGGCAGGTCGGGCAGGTCTGCGAGTTGGGCGCGGCGCCCAGCTCGGTCGAGCAGCCGCAGAACATCTTGGTCTTCGTACCCAGCTCGACGTGGACCTCAAGGCCCATCACCGGGTCGTACGAGGCGAGAGCGTCCTCGTACGAGACCAGACTGATGACGCTCACAGCGTCCCCTTCACTTGAGTCTTGGAGGTCCGTCAGCCCAGCAGCACGTCGTCGTCGCCGAGCCGCCTGAGCTCACGGACGAGGAGCGCGGTGCCGGTGATCAGCGCGGCGGCGCCGACCAGGGCGTTGATCAGCTTGAGGGTGTCGTTCTCGCCACGCGCCTTCTTGACGTCCTTGACGATCGTGACCGCGCCGAAGGCGCTGGTTCCGATGGACAGCCACAGGCCCGGCTTCGAGTGCTTGAAGCCCTTGGCCTTCGCAACGGTGCTCACAGTGCCGGTGCCTCCTCCAGCAGGGGGTGTCCCCACTTGTCGTTGAGTGCGGCCTCGACGGCGCCGCCCACGCGGTACAGGCGGTCGTCCGCCATCGCGGGCGCGATGATCTGCAGGCCGACCGGGAGATTGTCCTCCGGGGCCAGGCCGCAGGGCAGCGACATGGCCGCGTTGCCCGCCAGGTTCGACGGGATGGTGCAGAGGTCGGCCAGGTACATCGCCATCGGGTCGTCGGCCCGCTCGCCGATCGGGAAGGCGGTGGTCGGCGTGGTCGGCGAGATCAGCACGTCGACGCCGGCGAAGGCCGCGTCGAAGTCCCGCGAGATCAGGGTGCGGACCTTCTGGGCCGAGCCGTAGTAGGCGTCGTAGTAGCCCGAGGACAGCGCGTAGGTGCCGAGGATGATCCGGCGCTTCACCTCGTCGCCGAAACCGGCCTCACGGGTGAGCGCGGTGACGTCCTCGGCGGAACGGGTGCCGTCGTCGCCGACCCGCAGGCCGTAGCGCATGGCGTCGAAGCGGGCCAGGTTGGAGGAGGCCTCGCTCGGCGCGATCAGGTAGTACGCGGGCAGCGCCAGCGTGAACGACGGGCAGGAGACCTCGACGACCTCGGCGCCCAGCTCGCGCAGCAGCTCCACCGACTCGTCGAAGCGCTGCATCACGCCGGTCTGGTAGCCCTCGCCGGCGAACTCCTTGACGACGCCGATCCGCATGCCGCGGACGTCGCGCATCCTCGCCGCCTCGACCACGGCCGGGACCGGCGCGTCGATCGAGGTGGAGTCCAGCGGGTCGTGGCCGGCGATGGCCTCGTGCAGCAGGGCCGCGTCCAGCACCGTACGGGCGCAGGGGCCGCCCTGGTCCAGCGAGGAGGAGAAGGCGACCAGGCCGTAGCGGGAGACCGAGCCGTAGGTGGGCTTCACGCCGACCGTGCCGGTGACGGCGCCGGGCTGGCGGATCGAGCCGCCGGTGTCGGTGCCGATGGCCAGCGGGGCCTCGTAGGCGGCCAGTGCGGCCGCCGAGCCGCCGCCGGAGCCGCCCGGGATCCGGGTCAGGTCCCAGGGGTTGCCGGTGGGGCCGTAGGCGGAGTTCTCGGTGGAGGACCCCATGGCGAACTCGTCCATGTTGGTCTTGCCGAGGATGACCACGCCGGCGTCCTTCAGACGCTTCGTCAGGGTCGCGTCGTACGGCGGGATCCAGCCTTCGAGGATCTTCGAGCCGCAGGTGGTCGGGATGCCCTCGGTGGTGAAGACGTCCTTCAGGGCCAGCGGGACGCCGGCCAGCGGGCCGAGCTCCTCGCCGCGCGCGCGCCGGTCGTCGACCGTGCGGGCGGCCTTGAGCGCACCCTCGGTGTCGACGTGCAGGAAGGCGTTGACCTTCTTGTCGACGGCCTCGATGCGGTCCAGGTGGGCCTGGGCGACCTCGACGGCGGAGACCTCGCCGGAGGCGATCGCGCCGGCCGTCTCAGCTGCGGTGTAGCGGATGAGATCGGTCATGGTGATCAGTCCTCCCCGAGGATCTGGGGCACGCGGAAACGCTGCTCCTCGGCGGCCGGAGCGCCGGCCAGCGCCTGCTCCGGCGTGAGCGAGGGCCGCACCTCGTCCGCGCGCATGACGTTGGTCAGCGGCAGCGGGTGGGAGGTCGGCGGGACGTCCTGTCCGGCGACCTCGGAAACGCGGGCGACCGCGCCGATGATCACGTCGAGCTGCTCGGCGAAGTGGTCCAGCTCTTCGGCCTGCAACTCAAGACGCGACAGCCGGGCGAGGTGGGCGACCTCCTCGCGCGTGATGCCAGGCATGCAGCGATCCTCAAGGTGAGTTCTGGTGAGACCGGACGGCACTGTCGCGGCGCCCGGCCCGGACGGGCGGGCGCTCGGCGCACCCCGTCCTCTCGGTCTGTGGGGCCATCCTATGGGGCGCGGCCCCTTCACCGGCCACGGAGATGGTGCGGGAGGGGCGGGGACGGCGCCCCGCACGGACGCGAACGGCGCCCCGCGCGCCCCTCGGCCGGGGCGGGCGGGGCGCCGTCGGCCGTCACGGCTGGGTGGTCGGGGCCTCCAGCTCGGGCTGGGCCTTCGCGCCCGGACGGGCCTTGCCCACCGGGCGGGCCTGCGGCGCCGGACGGACCTGGGCCGCCGGTCGGCCCGGCACGGCCGGCCGGACCTGCGCCGCGGGACGGACCTGGGTCGCCGTCAACCGCTCGACCGACGGCGCGCCGGTGCTGTGCACCATCAGCCAGGCGGTGGCCTGGTCGGCGGGCAGCGCCGCCGAGACCAGCCAGCCCTGCACCGCGTCCACCCCCATGGCCTGCAGCCGCTCCCAGGTCTCGTCGTCCTCGACGCCCTCGGCGACCACGGTCAGCCCGAGCGAGTGCGCCAGCTCCACCGAGCAGCGCACCACGGCGGCGTCGTGGTCGTCGGCGACCATCCGGGAGACGAAGGAGCGGTCGATCTTGAGCTCGCCGACCGGCAGGCTGCGCAGCCGCACCAGTGAGGAGTGGCCGGTGCCGAAGTCGTCCAGGGACATCCGCACGCCGTAGCGGCGCAGCTCGTCCAGGGTGTCGGCGGCGCGCCGGGAGTCGTCCAGCAGCAGCCGCTCGGTGATCTCCAGCTGGAGCGCGTCGGCCGGCACCTGGTTGCGGTCGAGGTGACCGGCGACCCGGGCGGCGAAGCCCGGGTTCAGCACGTCGCGGGGCGAGACGTTCACCGCGACCGGCACCTTGAGCCCCTGGGCGCGCCAGATCGCCAGCTGGCCGACGGCCGACTCCAGCACGTAGTCGGTGAGCCGGGGCATCAGGCCGCTGGACTCGGCGAGGCTGATGAACTCGTCCGGCGCGACCCGGCCCTGCCCGGCGCGTTCCCAGCGCAGCAGCGCCTCCAGGCCGACCACCCGGCCGTCGAAGGCGACCTTCGGCTGGTAGTGGAGCTTCACCTCACCGGTCTCCAGGGCCCGGCGCAGGTCGCCGAGCAGCCCGATCCGGTACGGCGTGTCGATGTCCCGCGCCTCGTCGTACTGCTCGACCCCGCTGCGGCTGCGCTGGGCGTGGGCCATCGCGACGTCGGCGCGCCGCAGCAGCGACTCGGCGTCCTGGGCGTGGGTCGGGTAGACGCAGACCCCGGCGCTGGCCTCCAGGACGAGCAGCAGGCCGTCCAGCCGGATCGGCGCGGCGAGCTCCACGATGAGGGCCTTGGCGACCCGTTCCATGGTCTCCGGGCTGCCGACCCCCGGCAGCAGGACGGCGAACTCGTCGCCGCCCATCCGGGCCACGACGGCCTGCCCGCTGCGCTGGACGGACGGGGGAAGCGCGGCGAACACGTCCTCGGACGTGTCGGGCAGCTCGGAGCGGGCCGGGCCGGGGTGCTGCCCCGGTCCGGAGCGCAGCGCGCGGTGCAGCCGGCGGGCGATGTGCACCAGCAGCCGGTCGCCGGCGGTGTGGCCGAGCGCGTCGTTGAGCGAACGGAAGCGATCCAGGTCGAGCAGGATCAGGCCGACGCTGTAGCCGTCCTCCCCGTCGTGCTGGGCGATCGCCTCCTGGGCCGCGATCAGCAGCGCCTGGCGGTTGGGCAGGTCGGTGAGCGGGTCGGTGAGCTGGTCCCGGGCCCGGTCGCGGGCGATCCGCCAGGCCGCCACGAGGACGGCCAGCGGGACCGCGAACAGCGGCAGCAGCTCGGGTTCGTACCGGTAGACCAGGACGGCGAGCGGGATGAGCGGCGCGGCCCCGGCCAGCACAACGCCGAGCAGCAGGACCGCACCTGCCACCCCCTGCGGCGGGCGTGTGGGCGCACCGCCGGTCGTACGATCCATAAGCCCTGTCCTCCGTCGGGCCCGCCCCGTCAGGCCGCCTTACGGTGAGGCACCGTGCTGGTGCCGATGGACGTCAGGCGACGGGGTGTCCCCACGGGCACCGGCCAAGACCGGAGCCGCCCACCCCTGCTGACTCTCTGTTGCGCTCCAGGGTATGCCGGGGTCGACCGGGAGGGCAGACTTTCGGACATCCCTGGGGACGCCGCCGGCCGGACTCCTCCCCCGGGGAGGGTCCGGCACTGCCGCACAGTGACAGAATGCCCGACTTCCCGGGGGCGGACGCCGGTGACGTCGCATCAGGAGGATAACGACCGGGCGGCGGATCCGGTCCGGGGGCGTCACTCCTCGCTGACGGGCTCCGCGGTGTCGGCCGCCTCGGCGGGCTCGGCGGGCGACCCGGACACGGCGTCGGCGGGGGCGTCGGCCGCGGGTTCGGCGGGGGCGTCGGCGGCCGGAACGGGTGGCAGTCCGAGGTGTGCCCGGGCCGCGTCGGGGCCCTGCTCCAGCAGCACGGCGAAGCCCGCGTCGTCGAGCACCGGCAGCCCGAGCTGCACGGCCTTGTCGTACTTGGAGCCGGGGTTGTCGCCCGCCACCACGAAGTGGGTCTTCTTGGAGACCGAGCCGGTGACCTTGGCCCCGCGCGAGGTGAGCGCCTCCTTGGCGCCGTCCCGGGTGTGCCCGGTCAGGGTGCCGGTGACCACCACGGTCAGCCCCTCCAGCGGGCGCGGACCCTGCTCCTGCGCGCCCTCCTCGACGAAGCGCACGCCGGCGGCGCGCCACTTCTCCAGGATCTCCCGGTGCCACTCCTCCTCGTACCACTCCCTGACCGAGCGGGCGATGGTCGGGCCGACGCCCTCGGCCGCGGCGAGTTCCTCCTCGGTGGCCGCGAAGATCCGGTCGAGGTCGCGGAACTCACGGGCGAGCGCCTGCGCGGCGACCGGGCCGACGTGACGGATCGACAGCCCGTTCAGGAAGCGCCACAGCGGGCGCTCCCGGACGGCGGCGAGGTTGTCCAGCAGCAGCGTCAGGGACTTCTTCGGCTCGCCCCGGAGATTGGCGAAGAAGGGGACCACCTTCTCCTCACCGGTCACGTCGTCCAGCTTGGGCATGCCGGTCTTGGGGTCGCGCACCAGCACCTTGATCGGCAGCAGCCGGTCGGCGGTGAGGCCGAAGATGTCGCCCTCGTTCTTGACCGGCGCGTCCGCGGGCTCCAGCGGCTGGGTGAGCGCGGTGGCGGCGACGTAGCCGAGGCCGTCGATGTCCAGCGAGTCCCGGCCGCCGAGGTAGGCGATCCGCTCGCGCACCTGGGCCGGGCAGAACCGGGCGTTGGGGCAGCGCAGGTCGATGTCGCCCTCGGACATCGGGCGCAGCTCGGTGCCGCACTCGTGGCAGTGCGAGGGCATCACGAACTCCCGCTCGGTGCCGTCCCGCAGGTCCTCGACCGGGCCGAGGATCTCCGGGATGACGTCACCGGCCTTGCGCAGCACCACGGTGTCGCCCAGCAGCACGCCCTTGGCCTTCACCACCTGCTGGTTGTGCAGGGTGGCGTACTGGACCATCGAGCCGGCCACCTTCACCGGCTCGGCGAGCACCGCGTACGGGGTGGCCCGGCCGGTGCGGCCGATGCCGACCTTGATGCTGGCGAGCTTGGCGGTGACCTCCTCCGGCGGGTACTTCCAGGCGATCGCCCAGCGCGGGGACTTCGAGGTGGCGCCGAGCCGGCCCTGCAACGGGATCTCGTCGACCTTGACGACCACGCCGTCGATCTCGTGCTCGACCGAGTGACGCTGCTCGCCGAAGCGCCGGATGAACTCCCGGACCTCGTCGAGGGTGGCGACCACCCGGTTGTGCCGGGCGGTGGGCAGGCCCCAGTCGCGCAGCAGCTGGTAGGCGTGCGACTGGCAGTCGATGTCGAAGCCGACCCGGGCGCCGATGCCGTGCACCACCATGTGCAGCGGGCGGGAGGCCGTGACCTGGGTGTCCTTCTGGCGCAGCGACCCGGCGGCGGCGTTGCGCGGGTTGGCGAACAGCCTGAGCAGGGCCTGCGGGCGCTTGCCCGCCTTCTCCCGCTCGGCGTTCTCGGCCCTGCGGCGCTCGTTCTCCGCCGCGAGCGAGGCGTTGAGCTCGGCGAACGCCTCGGTGGGCAGGTAGACCTCGCCGCGGATCTCGACCAGCTCGGGGACGTCCTCCCCCCGGAGCCGGTGCGGGATCTCCTTGATGGTGCGGACGTTGGCGGTGATGTCCTCGCCGACCCGGCCGGTGCCGCGGGTGGCGGCCAGCACCAGCTCGCCGCGCTCGTAGGTGAGGTTGACGGCCAGGCCGTCGACCTTCAGCTCGCAGAGGTAGCGGTACTCGATGCCGGACAGCTCGCCGGCGACGCGCTCGGCCCAGGCGGCGAGCTCCTCGTCGTCCATCGCGTTGTCCAGGCTGAGCAGCCGCTCGCGGTGCTCGACCTTGGCGAAGGCCTCGCCGGCGCTGCCGCCGACCTTCTGGGTGGGCGAGTCGGGGGTGACCAGCGCCGGGTGCTCGGCCTCCAGCGCCTCCAGCCGGCGCATCAGGACGTCGAACTCGGCGTCGCTGACGACCGGGGCGTCCTGGTCGTAGTACCGGACCCGGTGCTCCTCGATCTCGGCCGCGAGCTCCGCGTGCCGCGTGCGCACCTCCGCCGGGATCTCCTCCCAGCCCTCAACTGCCGCCACCCTTGGCCCTCCTGCCGTCTTACTCCGGGTTGTCCACCAGACTCCGGGCCGCCTTCACGCTGAGTGACAGCGCCCGCCTGGCGTAGTCGGGGGAGGCCCCCGCCAGCCCGCAGCTCGGTGTCACCAGCACCCGGCGGCCCAGCAGTTCCGGATCCAGCCCGAGCCTGCGCCACAACGTCCTGACACCCTGGACACTACCGGCCGGGTCCGACAATCCGGTGTCGGTGGAGGGCACCACACCGGCCAGGATCACGGTGCCGTCCTCGACCGCTTCACCGAGGACGTCGTCGTCACGCTCCGTCAGCAGGGAGAAGTCCAGCGAGACGCCCGCCACCCCGGCCCGGCGCAGCAGCGGGATCGGCACCTGCGGGGCGCAACTGTGCACCACCACCGGCACGTCCAGGCTGCCGATCACGCCGCGCAGCGTCTCCTCGGCCACCTGCCGGTCGACCGCGCGCAGCCGCTGGAAGCCGCTGGCGGTCTTCACCGACCCGGTCAGCACGGCCGGCAGCGAGGGTTCGTCGAGCTGGAGGACGAGCTGCGCGCCGGGGATCCGGTGGCGGACGTCGTCGAGGTGGCGGCGCAGGCCCTCGGTGAGCGACTCCGCGACGTCCCGGCAGGCCCCCGGGTCGGCGAGGGCCTTCTCACCGTGCCGCAGCTCGACCGAGGCGGCCAGCGTCCAGGGGCCGACGGCCTGCAGCTTGAGGGCGCCGCGGTACCCCTGGGTGAACTCCTCCAGGGCGTCGAGGTCCTCGCGCAGCCAGGACTCGGCGCGCCTGCTGTCCCGGCCCGGCCGGTCGGCGAACCGCCAGCCGCTCGGTTCGACCTGGGCGAACAGCTCGACCAGCAGGCCGGCCCCGCGTCCGATCATGTCCGCGCCGGGGCCGCGGGCGGGCAGTTCCGGCAGGTGCGGCAGCAGTTCGAGCGAGCCCGTGACGGTCTTGGCCGCCTCGCGGGCGTCCGTGCCGGGCATGGAGCCGGCGCCGGTCGCGGCTCCGGGCAGCGTCTGGAGGAGGTTCTCGGTGCTCACGGGCACGAGCCTAGTGCTCCCGGACGGGCCCGGTCGTGCCGCTCGGGGCGGCGGCCGGGCCCCTCCGTCCGGTCAGCGGCCGGGGCGGACCGTGATCTCGGTGAGCGCCGCGTCCCGCGGCAGGTCCAGCGCGGTGACGATCGCGGTGGCGACCGACTCGGGGTCGATCCACCGGGTGGGGTCGTACTCCTTGCCCTCCTGGTGGTGCACCTTGAGCTGCATCGGGGTCGCGGTGCGGCCCGGGTAGACCGTGGTCACCCGCACCCCGTTGCCCTGCTCCTCCACCCGCAGCGCGTCGGCCAGCGCGCGCAGCCCGAACTTGCTCGCCGCGTAGGCGCTCCAGTTCTCGTCGGCGCGCAGGCCCGCGCCGGAGTTGACGAAGACCACCTGGCCGCGGGCCTGCCGGAGCGAGGGCAGGAAGAGTCTGGTCAGCTCGGCGGGGGCGACGGTGTTGACGTTCAGCTGGTACTGCCAGGCCTTGACCGGCAGGTCGCCGACGGTGCCGAGCTCGACCACGCCCGCGATGTGCAGCAGCGCGTCGACCTCCACCGGCATCTCCTGCTGGCCGAGCGCCCAGGACAGCTTGGCCGGGTCGTTGAGGTCGCCGACCAGCGTGCGGGCGCCGGGGAAGCGGGAGCGCAGGACGGCCGCGCGCTTGGCGTCGCGGGCCAGCAGCCAGAGCTCCCTGCCCTGGGCCGCGAGCCGCTCGGCGACGGCCGAGCCGATGCCCGAACCGGCGCCGGTGATCAGGTGTGCACCCATGGTGGCCTCTCAGTGGTGGTCGCGTGGTGGGTCAGGACGCCCGGTCGAGCTGTGCGAGCGCCTCGGCGGGGGTTGCGGCGAAGGTGACCAGCTCGGCCAGCGGGCGGGGCAGGAAGCCCTCGGTGTCCATCCGCTCCAGCTGGGTGCGCAGGCCCGCGTAGAAGCCCTCGGTGTCGAGCACCACGACCGGCTTGTCGTGCAGGGCGTGCTTCTTGAGCTCCAGCACCTCGGTGACCTCGTCCAGCGTGCCGAGCCCGCCGACCAGCACCACCACGGCGTCGGCCCGGGCCAGCAGCACCGCCTTGCGCTCGGCCAGGTCGGCGGTCATGACCAGCTCGTCCGCGCCCTCGTACGACTTGTGGGCGAGGAGTTCCACCGAGATCCCGACCAGCCGTCCGCCGGCCTCCTTCACCCCGTCGGCGAGCAGGCCCATCAGGCCGGCGTGCGAGCCGCCCCAGACCAGCGTGTGGCCGCCGGCCCCGAGCAGCCGGGCGAACTCGGCGGCGGGGGCGGTGTAGCGGTCGTCCAGTGAGTACGCGGAGCAGAAGACGGTGATGTTCATGATGGCCCCAGGTCTACCACGCGGGCCGGCCGCGCCGGAGCGGGAGCCCCGGCTCAGGCGGGGACGGACCGGCGCTCGGTGGCGGCGATGGTGGCGGAGCCGACCACCCGGGTGCCGTCGTACAGCACCACGGCCTGGCCGGGCGCGATGCCCCGGGCGGGGGTGTCCAGCCGGACCCGCAGCTCCTCGCCCTCCAGCGTCGCGGTGACCGGCACCTCCTCGCCGTGGGCGCGCAGTTGGGCGGTGTAGCGGCCCTCCCCGACGGCCGGGGTGCCGCACCAGCGGGGCCGGATCGCGGTGAGCCCGAGCACGTCGAGGCCCTCGGCGGGGCCGACCGTGACGGTGTTGTTCACCGGCGAGATGTCCAGCACGTAGCGGGGCTTGCCGTCGGCGGCCGGGCGGCCGATCCGCAGGCCCTTGCGCTGGCCGATCGTGAAGCCGTACGCGCCGTCGTGCTCACCGAGCTTGGTGCCGTCGACGTCGAGGATGTCGCCGGTGGCCTCCCCGAGGTGCCGGGCCAGGAAGCCCTGGGTGTCGCCGTCGGCGATGAAGCAGATGTCGTGGCTGTCGGGCTTCTTGGCGACGGCCAGCCCGCGGCGCTCGGCCTCCTCGCGGATGGCGTCCTTGGTGGTGTCGCCGAGCGGGAACATCGAGTGGGCGAGCTGCTCGGTGTCGAGCACGCCGAGCACGTAGGACTGGTCCTTGGCGGGGTCGACGGCACGGTGCAGCTCGCGGCCGCCGCCCGGCTGGTCGACGATCCGGGCGTAGTGGCCGGTGCAGACGGCGTCGAAGCCGAGGGCGACCGCCTTGTCCAGCAGCGCGGCGAACTTGATCTTCTCGTTGCAGCGCAGGCACGGGTTGGGGGTGCGGCCCGCTGCGTACTCGGCGACGAAGTCCTCGATCACGTCCTCGCGGAAGCGCTCGGCGAGGTCCCAGACGTAGAACGGGATGCCGATCACGTCGGCGGCCCGCCGGGCGTCCCGGGAGTCCTCCAGGGTGCAGCAGCCCCGGGCGCCGGTCCGGAAGGACTGCGGGTTGGCGGCGAGCGCCAGGTGGACCCCGGTCACCTCGTGGCCGGCCTCGGCCGCGCGGGCGGCGGCGACGGCGGAGTCGACCCCGCCGGACATCGCGGCCAGCACGCGCAGACGGCGGCCATCGGAAGGGGCGGTCGGGGCACCGGGGAAGTCACTCATGATGCGTCCAGCGTACGTGCTCGGGCCGGGCGGGCGGTAAGGCGTTCACCCAGGACCGCGACCGGGCCGAGGCCGAGCCGTGACCCCGCTTCGGGCCCCGGTTCCGAGCCCCCGTCCTGGCCCGGGTTCAGCGCCGGGCCGCCGCCGCCAGACCCGCGTTGCGGGCCCGCTCCACGGCCGGGGTGAGCGCCGCGGTGAGCGCCTCGACGTCGGCCCGGGTGGAGGTGTGGCCGAGCGAGAAGCGCAGCGAGGCGCGGGCCAGCAGCGGATCGGCGCCCATCGCCAGCAGCACGTGGCTGGGCTGCGGCACGCCGGCCGAGCAGGCCGAGCCGGTGGAGCACTCGACGCCCTGGGCGTCGAGCAGCATCAGCAGCGCGTCGCCCTCGCAGCCAGGGAAGGAGAAGTGCGCGTTGGCGGCCAGCCGGCCGGCCGGCGCCGGGTCGCCGTTGAGGACGGCGTCCGGGACGGCCGCGCGGACGGCCGCGACCAGCTCGTCGCGCAGCGCGCCGACCGCGGCGGCGTACGGCTCGCGCCGTTCGACGGCGAGCGCGGCGGCGGTGGCGAAGGCGGCCGCGCCGGGGACGTCCAGGGTGCCGGAGCGGACGTCGCGCTCCTGGCCGCCGCCGTGCAGCAGGGGCACCGGGTGGGCCTGACGGGCCAGCAGCAGCGCGCCGACCCCGTACGGGCCGCCGATCTTGTGCCCGGTGACGGTGAGTGCGGTCAGCCCCGACTCCGCGAAGGAGACCGGCACCTGACCGAGCGCCTGCACCGCGTCGGCGTGCATCGGGATGCCGAACTCCTGGGCCACCGCGGACAGTTCGGCGACCGGCTGGAGGGTTCCGACCTCGTTGTTGGCCCACATCACGGTGACCAGCGCGACCGAGTCCGGATCCCGCTCGATCGCCTCGCGCAGCGCACCGGGGTGCACCCGGCCGTGGGTGTCCACCGGCAGGTAGTCGACCAGCGCGCCCTCGTGCTCGGCGAGCCAGTGCACCGCGTCCAGCACCGCGTGGTGCTCGACCGGGCTGCACAGCACCCGGCGGCGGGCCGGGTCGGCGTCCCGGCGGGCCCAGTACAGGCCCTTCACCGCGAGGTTGTCGGACTCGGTGCCGCCGCCGGTGAGCACGATCTCGCTCGGGCGGGCGCCCAGCGACTCCGCGAGGGACTCCCGGGACTCCTCCACCACCCGGCGGGCCCGGCGGCCGGCCGCGTGCAGGGAGGAGGCGTTGCCGACGACCCCGAGCTGCGCCGTCATGGCGGCGACAGCCTCGGGCAGCATCGGAGTGGTCGCGGCGTGGTCGAGATAAGCCATAGCGGGACCAAGTGTAGGCGGCGCGGGCACACCCCCCGGCCGAAGACCGCAACAGGATCACGATTTGGCCATTGCACCCTCTGCAACGCGCCGTTAGCCTCCTGCCACTGCCGGGCACGGAGGGGTGGACACGATGTCCCAGACAGTCGACCGGGCGCTGACCATCCTCGCCGCCCTCGGGGAGGGGCCGACCTCGCTGGAGCAGGCCGCGGGCCGGATCGGCGTGCACAAGTCGACGGCCCTGCGCCTGCTGCGCACGCTGCAGGAGCACGGCTTCGTCACCCGCCAGCCGGACCACCGCTACCGCCTCGGCGGGCGACTCTTCTCGCTCGCCCAGCAGGCGCTGGAGACCATCGACATCCGGCAGGTGGCCGCGCCGTACCTGGCCTCGCTGAACGAGCGGTACGGGCACACCGTGCAGCTGTCGGTGCTGGAGGACGGCAAGGTACTCCAGCTCGACAAGGCGCAGAGCCGCTACCCGGACCGGCCCGGCTCCCGGCTCGGTCCGGACGGCCGGTTCGGCCACCGCACCCCCGCGGTCGCCACCGCGGTCGGCCGGGTCCTGCTGGCCGACCTGCCGGAGGAACAGCTGACGGCGTATCTGGCCTCCCCGCAGGCGGCCGGCCACGAGCAGGGCCCGCAGGCGCTGCGTGAGGAGCTGGCCGCCGTCCGGCGCCAGGGCTGGTCGATGGACCAGGCCGACGCCCGGGATCCGGTGAGCCTGATCGCCGCGCCCGTCGCCGGCACCGAGGGCCGGGCGATCGCCGCCTGCTCGATCTCCGCGCCCGCCTACGAGGCCTCGCCGGCCGAGCTGAGCCGGCTGGTGCCGGAGCTGCTGTGCACCGTGGAGGCGATCTCGCTGGCGTACGGCGGGACGCCTACTCCTCGCTGGTGCGAGAACCGTTGCGGTGCCAAGCACGCGGAGCGCGCCAGCCGTACCTGAGCGCGAGCATCCGGATCACGAAGGCGGACAGCGCGGCGGCCGAGGCGTTCAGCGGGGTGAGCCGGTCGACGGCGATCAGCACCGCGACCACGGTGGCGCCGACCAGGGCCGGCACGGCGTAGATCTCGCGGTCCCAGCGCAGCAGGGACGGCTGCTCGGTCGCCAGGACGTCGCGGATGACGCCGCCGCCGGCCGCGGTGAGCATGCCGAGGGCCACCGAGGCGACCGAGCTGAGCCCGTAGTCGTGCGCCTTGATCGTGCCGGTCACGCAGAACAGACCGAGACCGGCCGCGTCCAGGGTCTGGACGGCGGTGTTGATCCGCTCCACCTGCGGGTGCAGGAAGAACACCACCAGCCCGGCGGCCAGCGGGGTGGAGAAGTACCCGAGGTTGCTGAAGGCCGCCACCGGTGTGGCCCCGATCACCAGGTCGCGCATCACCCCGCCGCCCAGCGCGGTCGCCTCGGCGAGCACGCAGATGCCGAAGATGTCCATGTTCTTGCGGACGGCGAGCAGGCCGCCGGACAGGGCGAAGACGAAGATGCCGATCAGGTCCAGGGTCTGCTGCACCCCTGGCGAAAAGATTTGCGAGGTCACGGGGGCCAGTGTCCACGCCGGATCCATGGCCGGACCAATTGACGGGTCGTCGGCCGCGGCCGTCAGGCGAACGTCTCGTGGGGCGCCGGCCCGCCGAGGGCGTCGAGCCTCGCCGGCATCCGCAGGGTGGTCATCCGGTGCCAGCCGCCGAGCCGCTCGTACCCGAACACCCCGTGGATCCCGGCGGCCAGCGCGGCCGACTTGGCCCGGGGCCAGCGCAGGATCCCGCCCATGTGGGACATCACCGCGAGGCTCACGTCCCGGTAGGTGCGGATCTCGGCGCGCGCGGTGTCCTGGAGGGTCCGCAGGATCTGCCGGCCGTGGCCGGCGGCGGCCAGCCGGAGCAGCTCCTCGTGGCAGTAGGCGAGGTGGTTGTCCTCGTCGTTGGAGATCATCCGCACCGCCCGGCCGATCTCCGGGTGGTCCCCGAAGACCCGCTTGAGCAGCCGCATCTGCTCGGCCGCGCGCTGTTCGGTGACCCGGCTGTGCGCGAGGTAGGTGATCACGTCGGTCTCGGTCAGCGGCTCGTCGCGGCGCAGCCGGGAGTGGGCCAGGCCGATGCCCTGGCGTTCCAGGATCATCGTGTAGTCGGTCTCGTCGGGCACCTCGACCGGCCCGAGACCGCGCTTGTGCAGCAGGGCGTTGAAGATCCGGCCGTGCTTGTCCTCGTCCGCGCCGTGCCGGGCGATCCGCGGGGCGAGCCACTGGTCGTCGACCAGCCGGGAGATCCGGCCGTTCTCCCAGCCGCCCTGGTCCTCGCCCTTGGCCGCGATGGAGCAGAACAACCGGAAGGCCTCGTCGTGGTCGTGGATCTCGTGGAACAGCGTGCGTGCCGACAGCACCGGACGGCCTCCCAGCTGCCCGGCCGGGGTCGGGCGTCGATCGGGTCAGAACACCGATCAGTGAACGCATGCCGGCGCCCCGCCCGCAACGACTGGGGCCGCGTCCTGCACCGTACGGAGGACGGCGGGTGCGGCAGAAGGCCTAGGGTCCGTCCTCACCCTCCCGCCTGGCCGGCGGGGTCCCGGACGGACCCGGGATCCGCCTCGCGCCGAAGGCCACCGGCCGCGGACGGTCGGTGGCCTTCGGGTTGCCGCCCGGGGCGGTCGGTGCTCAGACCAGAACAGGGTTCTCCGGGAAGTGGCACGCGACCTGGTGGCCGGCCTTGGCCGCGACCAGCGGCGGCTCCTGGGCGGCGCAGACGTCCTGCGCCTTCCAGCAGCGGGTCCGGAACCGGCAGCCGCTCGGCGGATTGATCGGCGACGGGACGTCCCCGGTGAGCAGGATCCGCTCCCGGCGCTCCTTGCGGGTCGGGTCGGGCACCGGCACGGCCGACATCAGCGCGGTGGTGTACGGGTGCATCGGGCTCTTGTACAGGGAGTCCCGTTCGGCGATCTCGACGATCTTGCCGAGGTACATCACCGCGACCCGGTCCGAGACGTGCCGGACCACCGAGAGGTCGTGCGCGATGATCAGGTACGTCAGGCCGAGCTCGTTCTGGAGGTCGTCCAGCAGGTTGACCACCTGGGCCTGGATGGAGACGTCCAGGGCCGAGACCGGCTCGTCGGCGACGATCATCTTGGGCTTGAGCGCGAGCGCCCTGGCGATGCCGATGCGCTGCCGCTGGCCGCCGGAGAACTCGTGCGGGTAGCGGTTGTAGTGCTCGGGGCTGAGGCCGCAGAGCTCCAGCAGGTCCTGCACGGCACGCTTGACGCCGTGCTCGGTCTGCACCTTCTGCAGCCGGAACGGCGCCCCCACGATGGTGCCCACGGTGTGCCGGGGGTTCAGCGAGGAGTACGGGTCCTGGAAGATCATCTGGATGTCCCGGCGCAGCGGCCGCATCGCACCGGTGCTCAGGTGCGTGATGTCGGTGCCCTCGAACTCGATCTTCCCGCCGGTGGGTTCGGCGAGCCGGGTGACCAGGCGCCCCATCGTCGACTTGCCGCAGCCCGACTCGCCGACCACGCCGAGGGTCTCGCCCGCGTTGACCGTGAAGTCGATCCCGTCCACCGCCCGAACGGCGCCGGTCTGGCGGCGCAGCAGTCCCTGGGTGATCGGGAAGTGCTTGGCCAGACCGGTCACCCGGAGCAGCGGATCGCGGTCGGAGGCGGACGCGGGTGCGGGGATCTCCGCTGTCTGACTGTCCGTCATGGGGTGTCTCCTGAGGGGTGGAACGGGGTCACAGCCGGGGCGCGATCTCGTCGGCGAAGATCCGGTGCCGGTCGGCGGCCGGGAGGTGGCAGGCGGCGTGGTGCCGCTCGGAGGCCTCCGCCAGCACCGGCACCTCGGTGGACGAGCGCCCGCCGGTCAGCGCCGCGTACGGGCAGCGCGGGTGGAACGCGCAGCCGGACGGCACGTTGATCAGGCTGGGCGGGGTGCCCTTGACCGGGATCAGCCGGTCCTGCAGTTCGCGGTCCAGGCGCGGCATCGAGCCGAGCAGGCCCCAGGTGTAGGGGTGCTCGGGGGCCTCGAACAGCGTGGCCGCGGGGCCTCGCTCGATGCACTTCCCGCCGTACATCACCAGGATGTCGTCGGCCAGTTCGGCGACCACCCCGAGGTCGTGGGTGATGATGACGACCGCCGAGCCGAACTCCTGCTGGAGGTCCCGGATCAGGTCCAGGATCTGCGCCTGGACGGTGACGTCCAGGGCGGTGGTCGGCTCGTCGGCGATCAGCAGCGACGGGTCGTTGACCAGGGCCATGGCGATCATGGCGCGCTGGCGCATGCCGCCGGAGAACTGGTGCGGGTAGTCGTCCACCCGGCGGTCCGGCTGCGGGATGCCGACCCGGTCGAGCATCTCCACGGCCCGCTTGCGGGCGTCCTTCTTCTTCACCTCCGGGTGGTGCACCCGGTAGGCCTCCACGATCTGCTGGCCGATCGTGTAGTAGGGGTGCATCGCGGTCAGCGGGTCCTGGAAGATCATCGACATCTTCTGGCCGCGGAGCTGGCGGACCCGCTCGGGCCCGGCGGCGACCAGCTCCTCGCCGTCCAGCCAGATCTCGCCGGTGATCCGGGCCCGCTTGGAGCGGTGCAGGCCCATGATCCCGAGCGAGGTGACGGACTTGCCGGAGCCGGACTCGCCGACGATGCCGAGGGTCTTGCCGCGCTGGAGGTCGAAGCTGACCCCGTCCACGGAGCGGACCAGGCCGTCGTCGGTGTCGAAGTGGATCCGCAGGTCGCGGACGGACAGGAAGGCGTCCGGCGAGGAGGACTGAAGGTCGATCATGACAGCCTCACGCGGGGGTCGACTGCGGCGTACAGGAGGTCAACCAGGAGGTTGCAGGCCACGATGAAGAAGGCGGCGACGAGGGTCACGCCGAGCACCTTGGGCAGGTCGTTCTCGCCGATCGCGGCCACGGCGTAGGCGCCGATGCCCTTGAGCGAGAAGACCTGTTCGGTGATCAGGGCGCCGCCGAGGAGCAGGCCCAGGTCCATGCCGAAGATGGTGATGATCGGGGTGAGCGCCGAGCGCAGGCCGTGCCGGACGATCACCTTGCGCTCGACCAGGCCCTTGGCCCTGGCGGTGCGGATGTAGTCCTCGCTCATCGTCTCCAGCATCCCGGCCCGGGTGAGCCGGGCGTAGAGGGCGGAGTAGAGGAAGGCGAGCGAGACCCAGGGCAGGATCAGGTGTCCGGCCCAGGCGAACGGGTCGTCGGTGAAGTTGACGTACTCGACGTTCTCGAACAGCGGCCACTTGAAGTGGAAGAAGAACAGCAGCAGGGCGCCGGTGAAGAAGACCGGGCTGGAGACGCCGGCCAGGGCGATGCCCATCGACAGCCGGTCGAAGATCGACTTGGGCTTGAGCGCCGAGATCACACCGGTGGAGACACCGGAGATCAGCCAGACCACCGAGGCGCCGATGGCCAGCGAGAAGGTGACCGGGATGCGGGAGGAGATCTCCGGCCAGACCTCGACGTGGTTCTTGAACGAGTAGCCGAAGCAGGGGACGTGGCAGCTGACCGGGTCCGGGCCGAACTGGTACTCGGCGCCGCTCACCAGGGCCTTGAGGAAGCGGCCGTACTGGACGTACAGCGGCTGGTCGAACCCGAGGTTCTGCTTGACCGCGGCGATCGCCTCGGGGCTCGGGTTCTTGCCCACGTACTGGGCGGCCAGCTGGTCGGTGGTCTCCCCCGCCAGTGCGGGCAGCAGGAAGAAGATGCCGAAGGTGATGGCGCTGACGACCAGCAGCAGCACGGCGGCCGCGAGGATCCTTCGGATGATGTAGGCGAACATAGTCGGTCGGCTGCGGCGGCCCGCCTCCGCCCGGGGTGACCGGGCCGGAGGCGGGCGCCGCTGCCTTCACCTGCCTTCAGGGGTGTGGAGCCAGGCTCTTACTTGGTGACGCCGATGTTCAGGTAGTCGTACTGACCGGAGAAGGCCGGGGTGGACGCCATGTTGGTGGCACCCGCCGGGCGGTACAGGAAGACCTTGTAGTAGGTCAGCGGGACGATGACCGCCGCCTCCATGGTCTTCTTGTCGATCTCGCCGTAGATCTTCTCGCGGGCGGCCCGGTCCGGGTTGGCGATCGCGTCGTCCAGCAGCTTGTTGATCGACGGGTCGTTCAGCTGCGAGAGGTTGGTGTTACCGGACTTCTTGATCGCCCGGCCGTCCACGACCTGCTGCAGGAAGCCGTAGCCGGTCGGCCAGTCGGCGCCCCACTGCATCATGATCAGGCCGGTGCCGTGGCTGTCGGTGTACTCCGGCACGCCCGCGAAGTCCTGGAAGTACTTGCCCTGCGGGAACTGCTGGATGTCGACCTCGATGCCGACCTTCTTCAGCGCGGCCTGGATCGCGGTGGCCGAGGCGACCTCGGTCGAGCGGTCCTGGCGGGCCATGATGCTGGTCTTGAAGCCGTCCGGCTTGCCGCAGGCCTTCAGGGCCTCCTTGGCCTTGGCCTCGTCGCCCTTGTTGCCGGCGGTCTCGTACAGGTTGAACTTCTGGTAGCCCGGGATGTCCGGCGGCAGCACGGTGGAGGCCACGTCGCCGCGGATCGGGCCGCCGATCGCGGTCTGCACCGAGACCTTGTCGATCGCGTACTGGACGGCCTTGCGGCAGTCCGCGTTGTCGAACGGCGCGACCTTGGTGTTGATCGCGGTGTAGACCAGGCGGCCGCCGTAGGTGTTGTCGGTCTGCGCCTTGAGCTTCGGGTCCAGCAGCAGCTTGGCCTGGGTCTGCGGGTCGACACCCTTGCCGGCCAGGTCGACCTGGGCGTTGCCGGCCAGCAGGTCCTGGTCGATGGTGGACTGCGCGATCTTCAGCTTGACCTGGATCTTCTCGGCCAGCTGCTTGCGGATCGGGTCGGTCTTCTGGTCCCAGTTGGTGTTCGGGACGAGCACGACCTCCTTGCCTTCCTCGTAGCTCTGGAACTTGTAGCTGCCGGTGGAGGCGATGTGCTTGACGTAGTCCGCGCCGGTGTCCTTGGCCTGCGGCACCGGGACCGTCTGCGGGGCGCTGACCAGGTAGTCGAAGTCCGCGAACGGCTGCTTCAGGTGGAAGACGATGGTGGTGTCGTCCGGGGTCTCGATGGACTTCAGGCCCTCGGGGCTCTTGTCCTTGTACGGGCCCTGGTACGGGGTGTCGTTGTCCTTGAGCAGGTCGTGGAAGTACGTCGGGCCGTTCGACAGCACGTCGGCCGCGAAGTTGGAGCGCTCCACGGCGTACTTGATGTCCTTGGAGGTGACCACGGCGCCGTCGTCGTACTTGATGCCGGCGCGCAGCTTGTAGGTCCAGCTCAGGCCGTCGGCGCTGACCTGGCCGAGCGACTCGGCGAGGTCCGGGACCAGCTTGTTGCCCTCCTCGCCGGCGGCCGGCTGGAAGGTGGTGAGCGGGCGGCCGTACAGGCGCGAGAAGTTGTACATGTACGCGTAGTACGTGTTACCGGGGTCGAAGGAGTCCGGCACGTCGGAGTGCTCGTAGACGACCGTGCCGCCCTTCTGCTCCGAGGCGTTCACGATGTTCTTCGTGGCCGCGTCGGCTCCTGCGACCGCGCCGCCCTTGGCGGAGCCGTCGGAGCTGCCCTTGCTGCTGGAGCAGCCGGTGAGGGTGAGCGCCACGGCCGCGGCGAGCGCGGTCAGCGCGGCAGTACGGGACCTGCGCATAGCTGAGATCAACCCCTTGGAGGAAGAGCGATGACGGTTGGGAAAAAGACCTGACGGTTCGTCAGTTGTTCTTGGGGTCGAGGGCGTCACGGAGCCCGTCACCCAAGAGGTTGAAAGCGAGCACGGTGATGAAGATCGCCAGGCCGGGCACCATCAGGTACTGCGGGTCCACCTGGTAGTAGTCGATCGCGTTGCTCAGCATCCCGCCCCAGGAGGCCTGCGGCGGCTCGATGCCGACACCGAGGAAGCTCAGGCCGGCCTCGAAGAGGATGTTGGTCGGGATCAGCAGGGTCGAGTAGACCAGGATCGGACCGACCAGGTTCGGCAGCAGCTCCTTGAACAGGATGAACGGCCCCCGGGCACCGAGACTGCGGGCCGCGTCCACGAACTCGCGCTCGCGCAGCGAGAGCGTCTGGCCGCGCACGATCCGGCCCATGTAGGGCCAGTTGAAGAAGCCGATCACGAAGATCAGCACCGCGATGTGGAGCGAGGTGCCGTGCAGCCCGAACGCGCCGTCCTTGAGCGAGGCCGAGATGGCGATCGCGAACAGCAGCAGCGGGAAGGCCAGGAACATGTCCATCAGGCGGCTGATCACGGTGTCCACCCAGCCGCCGTAGTAGCCGGCGGTGATGCCGAGCACCGTCCCGATGACATTGGACAGCACGGTGGCGCCGAAGGCCACCAGCAGCGAGACCCAGGAGCCCTCAAGGATGCGGGTCATGATGTCGCGCCCGTACTGGACGTCGACGCCCAGCGGGTGCTCCCAGCTCATCCCGCCCCAGTCGCCGAACGGGATGCCACCGAGGTTGGCGTCCAGGGCGTCCTGGTGGAAGGCGTTCGGGTCGAGGCCGAAGACCGCCTCGATCGGCTTGGCCAGTGCCGCGAGCAGCACCAGCAGGATGACGACCACGCCGCCGGCGACGGCGGCCTTGTCGCGCTTGAAGCGCAGCCAGGCGATCTGGCTGAGCGATCTGCCCTCGATCCGCTTCGCCGGGCCCGTTTCCTGCTGGGCCTGGGACGCGGTGCCGATGGTCTCGTTCGATGTGGTCATGGTCAGTTCGGTCCCCTCGCCGACGGTGGCCGGCCCACGGTCTCCGGTCCGTTCGCACACCCTCCGGCCCGATCAGGGCCGGAGCTGCGAAATGGACCGGATTGCGCCACTGATGCTTGGTGACGATGCGTCGGTGCGGTGGTGCCGGAAACGGTGCGGCGGTGCTGAAGGTGCGGTGCTGAGGTGCTGAAGATGCCAAGTACTGCGATACGACTGCCCGTTGCGACGAGCTGGTACTCCGGTCGGTGCGCCGACCGCGCGGATCAGGTGTTTCAGCTTGCGCGTTCGCCTTCGTGGGGCTCGTTCCGCGCTCTGCATTGCGCAGAACTCTGTGTCATTCGGACAGGCTTGCGCCACCCCCCACAAGCGAAGGATGCCCAACTGTGATCTGCCCGCATGCATGAACGTTTCCACCGCATATCGCTCTTCACACAGGTGTTACGCCCCTGTCAAGGCATTGACTGACGGAAGGTCGCCAATGGCGGAGAACTGCCAGGTGGCCGAGCCGGGTCAGGCCGGAGGAACCGTCGGCGAATTGCCCGACGGCCGAGCGGTCGAATGGTGCACGAACCTGTTTCAGCGCCCCGGGTAGCCGGTCCACGGCTGCTGCGGCCAGCCCGCGGCGGACTGCCCCTGCGCAGGCGGGTAGCCGTACCCCGGGTACGGCGGGGGCGGCGGCGCCTGGGTGTGGCCGAACCTGGCCTCGCGGTCGTACAGCGGCCGGCCGTTGGCCCACAGCCACATCGCCACCGGGTCGAACTCGTCCGCCAGCATCACGGTGGACACCGACAGGCCCTCGGGAACGTGCGCCACCGCACGCTGCACCAGCGCCCGGGCCGCCTCCACGGCGGGCGGCGAGGTGTCGTACAGGTCAAGGCCGATCGCCAGGTACGGCTCGCCCAGGGCCGGTCTGACCCAGGCCTGGCGCAGCGAGCGCAGCGGGCGCACCTCGGCCGCCTGGCGGTCGAGCTGGGCGTAGAACTGCGGCGCCTGCACCTGCGGCTCGTCGATCCGGAGCGGACCGGCCGGGAGCCGGTCCAGGCCGACCGCGATCCGGCGCAGGTCGGCCCAGGGGACGCCGACCCCGCCACCGGGCACGTGCGGGTCGAGCCACAGGCCCCAGCGGGTGCGGTACAGCGCGTTGGCGATCTCCAGGCCGGTGATCACCTCGTGGCCGCGGGCCCAGCCGCTGGCGGTCAGCTGGCCGGGCGAGGTGACGGCCGGCGCGTAGCCGTGGCCGCCGATGTCCATGTTCCCGTACTGGGCGTCCGGGCTGCCGGGCTGCCCGTGCCAGAGCAGCATCCAGACCTGGCCCTCGGCGATCGCGCGCAGCAGCGCCTCGTAGGCGTCGTACCGCTCGGGTGCGACCTGGCCCAGGGCGCGTTCGATCGCGCCCGGGTCACCACCGGGACGCGCCGTGGCAGCCGGGCCCCACTGGCCCGGCGCGCCGCCGCCTGCCGCTCCCGCGCTCACGCGCCCACCTCGCTCTCGCCCGTCCCGTCGCCTCCGCCGGCCTCGCCGCACGGGCTGTCGGCGACAACCCTATGGGGCAGGCCCGACACACGTCATACCGCCGTCCCTCTACCGGACGGTCACCCGTGGACGGGCCCGATCAGGCCCGTACGTAGAAGGGCCGTACCTGTGCGATCAGCCAGTCGACCACCGGATCGGCGGCCAGGTCGAGCAGCACCAGGTGGACGCCCCAGGCCGGCGCGGCGGTTCCCAGGGCCCGGCCGAGCGCCTCGCCCACCCGGGCCGGGTCGGCCGGCAGCGCCGGGTCGAGCTGGATGCCGAGGTAGAGCAGCGTGGCCTCGCCCTCCACCTTGGCCAGCGCCCGGCGAGCCGTCAACACCTCCGGCAGTGCGGCCAGTTCGGTGCCGGCGGCGGCCAGGAAGGCGTACGGCTCCTGGTGCGGCTCGGGCTCCTTGAGCGCCACCCGGGCGCCCTCCGGGACGGCCGGCCCGGCAGCGCGCTCGCCCTGCGGGCCGCGCCGCAGCTCACCGACCCCCTCGGGCGGCACCGGGATGCCCACCGGCGCCTGCGGGTTGACCGCGATGCCGATCCCCAGCGGAAGCCCGCGGGCGAACTCCCACATCGGGGCGATCGCGAAGGGCATCCCCGGCGCCTGGCGCAGGAACTCCTCCTGGGAGGAGAAGACCGGCACGTAGGGGGCGCCCGCCAGCTCGATGGTGGGCAGGTCCAGCGACTCGCCCTGCCGGTCGGCGCCCGCGGGCAGCGGGATCCACACCTGGCTGCGGGCCAGCACCTCGATCACCCGGGGGGTCGCCCCCGGATCGCCCAGGGCCGCGGTGAGGACCTGTTCCAGCTCGTTGACCGGCCAGCTCCCGCCCTCGGGAGCCGTGCCCGGCTCCGCCCAGGACTGCGCCTCGCCCGCCGGGTACCCCATCCGCCTGTGCCCCTTCCGCCCTGACCGGGCGGGCCACGCGCCGCGCGGCCCGTACGCCGGCCCGAGAACCGTCCCGCAGAGCGTATCGTCCGGCCCCCCTCCCGTAGGGCCCCCCGGGCATGCCATGATGACCCCGATCGAACTTCATACTGGCCGCTCGAACCCGCGCGGGAGAGTCCGGAGAGCCTCGTTTCGAGGCTGGGCCGGCGCCGAAGGAGCAAGTCCTCCCCGGAATCTCTCAGGCACCCATACCGCACGGGCGAGGCACATCTGGAAAGTGGACACGGCCGCGCCGTGCGCCCACCCACGGTGCAAGCCGCCATTCTTGTGTGCGGTGAAGCTCTCAGGTTGCGACGACAGACGGGGAGTCCTCGCCACCGCATGCCCGCATCCAGGTCCGGGCGTGCTCCAGAGTGCCCAGCCAAGGAGTCCCGCCGCCATGTCCCTCCGTCACACCGCGCTCGACGCGCTGCACCGCTCGCTCGGCGCCACCATGACCGACTTCGCCGGCTGGGACATGCCGCTGCGTTACGGCTCCGAGCGCGAGGAGCACCTGGCGGTCCGCACCAGGGCCGGCCTGTTCGACCTCTCGCACATGGGCGAGATCACCGTGACCGGCCCGCAGGCCGGCGAGCTGCTGGACCACGCGCTGGTCGGCTTCATCTCCGCGCTCGGCGTGCTGCGCGCCCGCTACACCATGATCTGCCGCGAGGACGGCGGCATCCTGGACGACCTGATCGTCTACCGCACCGGCGAGACCGAGTACATGGTGGTCGCCAACGCCTCCAACGCCCAGGTCGTGCTGGACGCGCTGACCGAGCGCGCGGCCGGCTTCGACGCGGTCGTCCGCGACGACCGGGACGCCTACGCCCTGATCGCCGTCCAGGGCCCGGAGGCCAACGGCATCCTGGCCTCGCTGACCGACGCCGACCTGCCCGCGCTGAAGTACTACGCCCTGCTGCCCGCGACCGTGGCCGACCGGCAGGTCTGGCTGGCCCGCACCGGCTACACCGGCGAGGACGGCTTCGAGATCTTCTGCGCCCCCGCCGACGCCGAGCACCTGTGGCAGGCGCTGACCGAGGCCGGCACCCCGGTCGGCCTGGTCCCGGCCGGCCTGTCCTGCCGCGACACGCTGCGTCTGGAGGCCGGCATGCCGCTGTACGGGCACGAGCTCTCCACCGACCTCACCCCCTTCGACGCCGGTCTCGGCCGCGTGGTCCGTTTCGACAAGACCACCAACGACGGCGAGTTCGTCGGCCGCAAGGCTCTGGAGCAGGCCGCCGCGGCCGCCGAGACCAACCCGCCGCAGGTGCTGGTCGGCCTGGTCTCCGAGGGCCGGCGTGTGCCGCGCGCCGAGTACGCGGTGGTCTCCGCCGAGGGCACCCCGATCGGCCGGATCACCTCCGGCTCGCCGTCGCCCACCCTGGGCAAGCCGATCGCGATCGCCTACGTGGACGCGGCGCACGCCGCCCCCGGCACCGCGGTCGCCGTCGACGTGCGCGGCAAGCACGAGCCGGTCGAGGTCGTCGCGCTGCCGTTCTACAAGCGCGCCCGCTGAGCCGTACGAACCCCCGAGCCCGGTCCGTTCAGCGGACGGCTTCGCCCTACCCTCTTGCGATCCTGGAGAATGACGTCATGAGCAACCCCACGCACCTGCAGTACACCAAGGAGCACGAGTGGCTGACCGCGGCTGACGCGGACGGTGTCTCGACCGTCGGCATCACCAAGCACGCGGCCGACGCCCTCGGCGACATCGTGTACGTCCAGCTCCCGGAGGTCGGGGAGACCGTCACCGCCGGCGAGACCTGTGGCGAGCTGGAGTCCACCAAGTCGGTCAGCGACCTGTACTCGCCGGCCACCGGTGAGATCGTCGAGATCAACCAGGCCGTCATCGACGACCCGGCGCTGGTCAACGGCGAGCCGTTCGAGGGTGCCTGGCTCTTCAAGCTCAAGGTCGAGGCGACCGACGAGCTGCTCGACGCCGAGGCCTACACCGCCTTCACCACCGGCGTCTGACCCACTGCGCGACAGGACGGCCGTCCGCAGCGCGGTGGACGGCCCCCTCCCCTCCGGTACCCGCCCAGCCCCACGGGAAGACCCACTCATGACGGTTCTCAACCAGTCCCTGCACGCGCTCGACCCGGAGATCGCCGCCGCGGTCGACGCCGAGCTGCACCGCCAGCAGACCACCCTCGAAATGATCGCCTCCGAGAACTTCGCCCCGGTGGCGGTCATGGAGGCCCAGGGCTCGGTCCTCACCAACAAGTACGCCGAGGGCTACCCCGGCAAGCGATACTACGGCGGCTGCGAGCACGTCGACGTGGTCGAGCAGATCGCGATCGACCGCATCAAGGAGCTGTTCGGCGCCGAGCACGCCAACGTCCAGCC
>NZ_JBIURH010000065.1:0-30966 GCF_044740765.1 Kitasatospora sp. NPDC088346 | reverse complement strand
CGCCAACAGATCCGCCACCGTCGCATCCGGCAACACCCGCGACGTCGCCGCCCACTCCCCCAACACCAGACCCCGCTCACCCACCGTCAACACATACAACGAGCGGACCGGCCGGTCGGGGCGCGAGGTGAGCTGCTCCAGCAGGTGGACCAGGCGTTCGGCGTGCCCCTGCACGGTCGCGCGGTCGAAGACGTCGGGGCGGTAGGTCCACTCGAAGGAGAGGGCCGGGCCCGGGTTGGTGATGAAGATCAGCGGGAAGTGCGTGGCGTCGACGTCGATGACGTCCTGGACGCCGAGGGACTCCCGGATGCGGTCGCGGACGCCCTCGTCGGCGGGGGTGTTGCGGAGCACCTGGAGGGTGTCGAACAGCCGGCCGAGGCCGGCGCCGCGCTGGATCTCGCCCAGGCTGACCTGGTGGTGCGCCAGCAGCTCGGTCTGCTCGGCCTGGAGGCGGACCAGGAAGTCGGCGACGCTCTCGTCCCCGCGCAGCCGTGTCCGGACCGGGACGGTGTTGAGGAACATGCCGATGGTGCCCTCGATACCGGGCAGCTCGGCCGGGCGGCCGGAGACGGTGGCGCCGAACACCACGTCCTGCCGGGCGGTCAGCCCGGCCAGCAGCAGGCCCCAGACGCCCGACAGCACCGTGTTGAGGGTCAGCGCGCGGTCACGGGCGAAGGCCGCGACCCGGCCGGTCAGCTCGGCGGAGATCGCCAGCTCGACCTTCTCCGGCAGCACGGCGGCCCGCTCCCGGGCCTGCGGGGCGAGCAGGGTGGGCCCGTCCAGGCCGGCCAGCGCATCGCGCCAGGCGGTGCGCCCCTGCTCCTGGTCCTGGGCGCCGAGCCAGGCGAGGAAGTCCCGGTACGGCAGGGCGGTGCCGTCCAGGGCGATCGAGCCGCCGGTCAGCCCGTTGTGGCAGAGGGTCAGCAGCTCCTGGAGGAACAGTCCGGAGGACCAGCCGTCCCACAGCAGGGCGTGGTTGGTGATCAGGATGTGCTGGCCGCCGCCGGGGGCGAGCACCGAGACCAGCCGCAGCAGCGGCGGGGCGGCGAGGTCGAAGCGGGTGAACGCCTCGCGCTCCTTGAGCCGGCCCAGCTCGGCCTCGGCGGCCTCCGGGGTGAGGTCGGTCAGGTCGAGCTCGGTGAGCGGCACGTCGACGGCGCGCGGGACGAACTGGACGGGCCGGTCCGGGCCGTCCTGGAGGAAGCCGACCCGCAGGTTGGGGTGGCGCTCCAGCACGGTGGCGACGGCGGTGCGCAGCACGTCCAGCGGGACGCGGGTGGTCAGGGTGACCACGTCGCGGGAGGTGTAGACGTCGAGCGCGCGGTCGTCGTAGCCGGCCTCGAAGAGCAGGCCCTCCTGGAGCGGGGAGACCGGCCAGACCTCCTCGATGTCCAGCTTCGGCGCGGCGGCCCGGACGGCGGCCAGCTCGGCCTCGCCGGCGGCGGGCAGGGCCGGGATCGCGGGCGCCTGGTCGGCCTGGCCGCGGCCGTCGGCGACGGCCGCCAGGGCGGCCGGGGTGCGGCGCTCGAAGACGTCGCGGGGGCTGAGGGCGAGGCCCTCGGCACGGGCCACGCCGATCAGGCGGATGGAGGCGATGGAGTCGCCGCCGAGACGGAAGAAGTCGTCCTCGGCGCCGGCCCCGGGCAGGGCCAGGACCTCGGCGAACAGCTCGCACAGCAGCTGCTCGGTGGGGGTCTCGGCGGCGCGGGAGGAGGTCAGGCCGGCGTAGTCGAGGGCGTCGTCGGGCAGCGCGGCGCGATCGATCTTGCCGTTGACGTTCAGCGGCATGCTCTCCAGCACGGCGAAGGCCGAGGGCACCATGTACTCGGGCAGGCGGGCGGCCAGGGCGGCGTGCAGGGCGGTGGCGTCCGGTGCGGCACCGGGGGCCGGGACCACGTACCCGACCAGGCGCCTGACGGCGCCGTCGCGGACCAGGACGGCGCTCTGCGCGACGCCCGGCTGCTCGGCGAGGGCGGCCTCGATCTCGCCCAGCTCGATCCGGTAGCCGCGGATCTTGATCTGGTCGTCGACCCGGCCGAGGTAGTCCAGCGTGCCGTCGGCGCGGCGGCGCACCAGGTCGCCGGTGCGGTACATCGGTTCGCCGTCGCCGAACGGGTCGGCGACGAACCGGCCGGCCGTCAGCCCGGGCCGGTCCAGGTAGCCGCGGGCGAGCTGCCGGCCGGCCAGGTACAGCTCGCCGGGCGAGCCGGTCGGGACGGGCCGCAGCAGCGCGTCCAGCACGTAGGCGCGGCCGCCGCGCAGCGGGCGGCCGATGCTCGGGGTGGCGCTGTCGGCGAGGTCCGCGACCAGGGCGTCCACGGTGTACTCGGTCGGGCCGTAGTAGTTGACCGTGACGACGCCGGGTTCGGCGCGCAGCCGGTTCCACAGCGGTTCGGGCAGGGCCTCGCCGCCGAGCAGCAGCACGGACGGGCGGTGCGCGCCGGCGAGCAGCCCGGAGTCGAGCAGCTGCTGGGCGTAGGAGGGCGTGACGTCGAGGGTGTCGACGGCGTGCTCGCGGGCGTAGGCGACCACCGTCTCGGCGTCCCGGCGGTCCTGGTCGCCGAGCAGGTGCAGCTCGTGGCCGCCGAGCAGCCAGAGCAGCTGCTCCCAGGAGGAGTCGAAGGAGAACGAGGCGGTGTGCAGGGCGCGCAGGCGGTCGCGGCCGACCGTGCGGGCGGCGTCCGCGAAGGTGCCGCCGAGATGGTCGTGGGCGAGGTTGAGCAGGCCCCGGTGCGGGATGACGACGCCCTTGGGGCGGCCGGTGGAGCCGGAGGTGTGGATGACGTACGCGGCCTGGTCGGGGTGGATCGGGCCGCCGCGCTCGGTGTCGGTGAGCGGGCCGCCGGGCAGGGCCGCCAGGGTGTCGAGGGTGGCCCGCTCGTCGAGCCGGAGGCCGTCCGGGAAGCGGTCGGCCAGGTCACGGCCGGTCAGCACCAGCGCCGGGCGGGCGTCGTCGAGGATCCGGGCGGTCCGCTCGGCCGGGTGGTCGAGGTCGAGCGGCAGGTACGCACCGCCGGCCTTGAGGACGGCGAGGATCGCGACGACCGACTCGGTGGTGCGGGGCAGCGCGAGGGCGACGGTCTGCTCGGCGCGCAGCCCGCGGCAGAGCAGCAGCCGGGCGAGGCGGTCGGCGCGGTCGGCGAGCGCGGCGAACGTCAGCCGCTCGGCCGGACCGCCGGCCAGCGCCGGGCCGACCAGGGCCACCGCGTCGGGGGTGCGGGCGGCCAGCTCGTCCAGCAGGTCGGTGACGGTGCCGGACGCGGCGGGGGCCTCGCCGCCGTCGAGGACGGCGGGCTCGGCCGGGCCGAGCAGGTCGAGGCGGGCCAGCGGGGTGTCCGGGTCGGCGGCGAAGGCGGTCAGAAGCGCGAGGTAGCGGGCGGCGATCCGCTCGGCCTCGGCGTGCTCGAACACGTCGGGGCGGTAGTCGAGTTCGAGCCGCAGCTCGGCGCCGGGCAGGACGGCCAGGCCGAGCGGGTAGTGGGTGGCGTCGCGGGCGCCGAGGCCGGTGATGGTCAGGCCCTCGGCGCCGCCGAGCGCGGCCTTCACGTCGTCGCCGCCGCCCTGGTAGTTCTCCACCACCAGCAGGGTGTCGAAGAGCGGGCCGTCGACCGCGGACTGCCGCTGGATCGCGGCCAGGCCAAGGTGCTGGTGGGACATCAGGGCGGCCTGCTCGGCCTGGACGGCGGCGACGGCCTGGGCGAGGGTGTCGGCCGGCCGGAGCCGGACTCGAACCGGCACGGTGTTGATGAACAGGCCGACCATGCCCTCGGCGCCCGGCAGGTCGTCGGGCCGACCGGAGACGGTGGTGCCGAAGACCACGTCGGTGCTGCCGGTCAGCGAGCCGAGCAGGACGCCCCACAGGGTGTGGGCGAGGTTGCCGAGGGTCAGACCCCTGCCGCGGGCGGCGGCGGCCACGGCGGCGGACAGCTCGGCGCCGGCGGTCAGGTGGACGGAGCCGGACTCGACGGCGGAGCCGGTGTCGGTGCCCGGGGCGACCGGGCGGGCCTCGTCGAAGCCGGCCAGCGCCTCCTGCCAGGCGGCCTCGGCGGCGGCCGCGTCACGGCTGGCGAGCAGCGCCAGGTGGTCCTTGTACGGGCGGACCGGGGGCAGCACGGCGAGGTCGCCGGCGGAGCCGTACAGGGCGAGCAGTTCGCGCACCAGGATCGGCATCGACCAGCCGTCGAGCAGCAGGTGGTGGCAGGTGACGACCAGGCGGGAGCGGTCGGCGCCCAGGCGCAGCAGGGTGAAGCGCAGCAGCGGCGGGGTGTCCAGGTCGAAGCGGTGCTCCCAGTCCTGGTCCATCGCGGCCCGGACGGCCGCCTCCTGGGCCGCGCCGGTGAACGCGGTCAGGTGGGCCTCGCGCAGCGGGGTCTCCACCGAGCGCTGGACGAACTGGACGACGGCCTCCGGGTCCTCGTACCAGAAGCCGACCCGGAGGTTGGCGTGCCGCCGCAGCAGCGCGTCGACGGCCGCGCCGAGCCGGGCGGTGTCGACGGCGCCGGCCAGGTCCAGGTGGGACTGGACCACGTAGACGTCGCGGGCCGCGTCGTCGTACAGGGCGTGGAAGAGCAGGCCCTCCTGGAGCGAGGAGAGCGGGTAGACGTCCTCCAGGCCGGACTCTCCGGCGGACTCGACGGCGGACTCGGCGGGCTCTGCGGTGGGCTCGGCCTGGGTCGGGTTCTGGTCGTTCGTCACGGTGTTCTCGGTCCTGGAGGTGGTGGCGGGGAGGTTCTCGGGGTCGTGCGGGGGGTGGTTCATCGGCGCCTGCGCAGTCGGGACTCCAGCCGGTCGATCTGGGACTGCTTGAGGCTGACCAGGTTCAGGTCGGACGGCGTGACGCCGCCCGCGCCGTCGCCGGCGGTGTGCCGGGCGAGGGCGTCGAGTGCGGCGAACCAGGCGTCCGCGAGGGCGGTCACCTCGGCCTGGGTGAGCACGGCCTGCGGCCAGCTCCACTCGACGGCCAGTTCGGGACGGCCGTCGGGGCCGGTGCGGACCACGGCATCGATCTCCAGCGGGTAGCCGGCCGGCATCTGCGGGTCGGGTCCGGCGGCGGCGGTCACCGCGGCGCGCTCGTCCTCGGGGGCGAACGGCCAGCCGCCGCCGGCCGGGCCGGTGGCGCCGTCGGTGCGGCCGCGGTAGTTGAACAGCAGCTCCGAGCGCGGGCCGGCGGCGAGCAGGGCCGCGGTCTGGGGGTTGAGGTGGCGCAGCAGGCCGTGGCCGAGGCCCCGGTCCGGGACGGCGCGCAGCTGCTCCTTGACCTGCTTGAGGGCGCGGCCGGTGTCCGGGCCGCCGGTCATCGCGGCGGCCGGGTCGATGCCGGCCAGGTCGAGCCGGACGGGGTGCACGGTGGTGAACCAGCCGACGGTGCGGGCCAGGTCGGGGGTGAGGCCCCCGGTCTCGCTGCCGCCGCGGCCGTGACCCTCCAGGTCGACCCGCAGCGCGGGGGCGCCGCCGGGGCGGGCCGTGGCGACGCCGAGTGCCAGGGCGGCCAGCAGGACGTCGTCCACACCGGCGCCGAACGCCTTCGGGATGTCGGTGAGCAGGGGTGCGGTGCGGTCGGCCGGCAGGGTGCGGCGCAGGGTGCGCAGGGTCGCGACGGTGTCCCGGGCGGGGTCGGCGCCGAGCGCGCCGAGCGGGCCGTCGGGGCCGGCGAGGGCGGTGCGCCAGTAGGCGGTCTCGGCGACCCGGCCGCGTTCCTGGGCGTGCGCCAGCAGCCGTTCGGACCAGGCCCGCAGGCCGTCGGCCTCCGGTTCCGGGGACGGGCGGGCGCCGGCGGCGAACGCGGCGTAGGCGGTGGCCAGTTCGGGCAGCAGGGTGCGCCAGGAGACGCCGTCGACGGCGAGGTGGTGGACGGTCAGCAGCAGTCTGCCGTCCCGGTCGGCGCCGCCGTCGAAGTGGACGGCGCGCAGGATGCGGCCCTGCCGGGGGGCGAGCGCGGCGGCGGCCGCGTCGGTCTCCCGGGCGATCAGCTCGGTGCCGGTGCCGTCGACCCGGCGCAGGGTGTCCGGGTCGGTGACGGCGGGGGCCTGCGCGGTGGGCAGGATCTCCTGGGTCCAGATGCCGTCGGTGGTGTCCAGCCGCAGGCGCAGTGCCGGGTGGTTCTCGGCGAGGGCGGCCAGGGCCCGGCGCAACGGCTCCGCGCGCAGTCCGGCCGGGACGGTGAGCAGCACGGACTGGTTGAACCGGTCGATCGGGCCGCCGCGTTCGCGCAGCCAGTGCACGACCGGCAGGGCGGGCAGTTCGCCGTCGGCCGGGACGGGCGCGGCGGCGGTGGCGGGCGCGGCGGTGAGCGGCTGTCCCTTGGCGGCGCCGGCCAGGGCGGCCGGCGTCGGGTACTGGAACACGTCCTTGGCGGTGATCTCCAGGCCGGCCCTGCGGGCCCGGCTGACCAGTTGGATGGAGACGATCGAGTCGCCGCCGAGGGCGAAGAAGTTCTCCTCCTCGCCGACCTCGCCGAGGCCGAGGACCTCGGCGAAGACCTTGGCCATCGCCCGCGCCGGGGTGTGGCCGGCGGCGGCCGGTGCGGCGGCGGCGCGGCCGGGCGCGGGGAGCGCCTTGCGGTCGAGCTTGCCGTTGACGCTCAGCGGCAGCGCGTCCAGGACGGTGACGACGGCGGGCACCATGTGCTCGGGCAGCACGGCGGCCACGGCGGCGCGGACGGCGTCGGCGCGGACGGTGGCGCCGGCCTGCGGGACGACGTAGCCGGCCAGTTGGCGGGCGCCGCCCTCGACCAGCGGGCGGGCGGTGACCGCGGCCTGGCCGACGCCGGGGACGGCGGCCAGCGCGGACTCGACCTCGCCGAGCTCGATCCGGAAGCCGCGCACCTTGACCTGGTCGTCGGTGCGGCCGAGGTACTCGACCTCGCCGTCGACCCGGCGGCGCACCAGGTCGCCGGTGCGGTACATCCTGCCGCCGTCGCCGAACGGGTCGGCGACGAACCGGCCGGAGGTCAGGCCGGGGCGGCCGAGGTAGCCGTGGGCCAGCTGGACACCGGCGAGGTACAGCTCGCCGGGCACGCCGACCGGGACGGGCCGCAGCCGGGCGTCCAGCACGTACAGCTTGGTGTTCCAGACCGGGCGGCCGATCGGGACGACGCCGGCGCCGGCCCAGGCGCGGTGGAAGGTGACGTCCACGGCGGCCTCGGTGGGCCCGTACAGGTTGTGCAGTTCGATGTGCGGCCACAGTGCGGCGAACCGGTCGACGGCGGCGACGGGCAGCGCCTCACCGGAGCAGAAGACCCGGCGCACGTCGGTGAAGCCGGCCCGGACGGCCGGGTCCTGCTCGGCCGCGCCGGTGAAGGCGGTGAGCATGGACGGCACGAAGTGGGCGGTGGTGACGCCCCGGCTGGCGGTGAGCGCGGCCAGGTACTCGGGCTCGCGGTGGCCGCCCGGGCGGGCCAGCACCACGGCCGCGCCGCTGACCAGCGGCAGGAAGAACTCCCAGACCGAGACGTCGAAGCTGGCCGGGGTCTTCTGCAGGATGCGGTCCCCGGGGGTGATGCCGTAGACCTCGCGCATCCAGTCGAGGCGGTTGACGATGGCGCGGTGGCCGACCAGCACGCCCTTGGGGCGGCCGGTGGAGCCCGAGGTGAAGATCACGTACGCCGGGTGGTCCTCGGCCGGGGCCTGCGGTACGGCCCGCGGGCCCTCGCCGTCGACCGTCAGCACCGGCACGCCGGAGACCTGCGGCAGGCGGTCGGCCTGGCCGTCCACGGTGAGCAGGCAGACGGGGGCGGCGTCCTCGACCATGCCGGCCAGCCGGTCGGCCGGGTACTCGGTGTCCAGCGGCAGGTAGGCGGCGCCGGACCTGAGGACGGCCAGCAGGGCCACCATCAGTTCGGCGGAGCGCGGCACGGCGACCGCGACGATCCGGCCCGGTCCGGCGCCGGCGGCGGCCAGTCGGGCGGCCAGCGCGCCGGCCAGCTCGTCGAGCCGGCGGTAGGTCAGCTCGGTGTCCTCGAAGACCACGGCGGTGGCGCCGGGGGTCGCGGCGACCTGTTCGGCGATCCGGGTGACCAGGGTGCCGGGGCGCACCTCGCGCTCGGTGGCGTTCCACTCCCCCGCGAGGCCGCGGCGCTCCTGGGCGCCGGTCGGTTCGATCCGGCCGACCGGGCGCTGCGGCGCGGCCAGGGCCTGCTCCAGCACCCGTACCAGGCGGGCGCCGAAGAGTCCGGCGGTGGAGCGCTCGAAGAGGTCCTCGGCGTAGATCACGGTGAGGTCGGTGCGGGCGCCGTCGGCCGACTCGACGAAGGTGAAGGCCAGGTCGAAGCGGGCCGCGTGGACCGGGTCGGGCAGCAGCGAGGTGCGGGCGCCGAGCAGCGCGTCCAGGCCGCCGGCCTCCTTGCGGTGCTGCACCATCACCTGGAACAGCGGGTGACGGCCGAGCGAGCGCTCCGGGTTGACGATCTCCACCAGCCGGTCGAACGGCAGGTCCTGGTGGGCCAGCGCGCCGAGCACGCTCTCCCGGGAAAGGGCGACCAGGGTGTCGAAGTCGGGGTCGCCGGACAGGTCGTGGCGCAGCACCAGGGTGTTGACGAAGAATCCGACGACCTCCTCCACCGCCTCGTCCGTCCGGCCCGCGACCGGGGTGCCGAGCACCACGTCCGCCGTCCCGGCGAGGGCGCCGAGCAGCAGCGCGGCGGCGGCCTGGGTGACCATGAACGGGGTGACGGCCGTGCGGTTGGCGTACTCGCGCAGCGCGGTGTGCAGTTCCTGCGGCAGGCGCAGCCGGACCGAGCCGCCCCGGCCGGTGGCCTCGGCGGGCCGGGGCCGGTCGGCGGGCAGGGCGAGTTCGGCCGGCAGGTCGGCCAGCCGCTCGGTCCAGTAGGCGCTCTGGTCGGCGGCCGGGCCGTTCGGCTCGGCCAGCAGGTCGGCCTGCCACAGGGCGTGGTCGGCGAACTGGAGCGGCAGCGGGGCGAAGGCCGGGGTGTCGCCGGCCAGCCGGGCCCGGTAGGCGCGGTCGAGGTCGCGCAGCAGCACGCCCTCGGACCACTCGTCGCCGGCGATGTGGTGCAGCGCGATGCTCAGGACGTGCCGGTCGGGGGCGCTGCTGAGCAGGGTGGCCCGGACCGGGATCCCGGTGGCCAGGTCGAAGGCGTGGGCGCCGGCGGCGGCGACCGCACCGTCCAGCTGATGGATCGTCACCTCCTCGACGGTGAACGGGACTCCGGCCTGCTCCGCGGTGAGGATCCGCTGGTGGGGGCGGCCGTCGACGTCCGGGAAGACCGTGCGCAGGGCCTCGTGCCGGGCCAGGACGTCGCCGAAGGCGCCGCGCAGGGCCTCGACGTCGAGCTTGCCGTCGATCCGCAGCGCGCACGGGATGGTGTACGCGGTGCTGGGCCCCTCCAGGCGGTACAGGAACCACAGCCGGGCCTGGGCGGCGGAGAGCGGGATCAGCTCGGGGCGCGGGCGGGCGGCCGGGCCGGGGCGGCCGGCGGCGGCGGTGCGCAGCCGCTGGGCGAGGCCGGCGGCGGTCCGGGCCTCGAACAGGTCGCGGACGGCGACGTCCGTGCCGAGCGCGGCGCGGGCCCGGCCGACCACCCGGGTGGCGAGCAGCGAGTGGCCGCCGAGGGCGAAGAAGTCGTCCTCGACGCCGACCTGCGGCAGGCCGAGGACGTCGGCGAACACGCCGCACAGCACGGCCTCGCGCTCGTCGCGGGGGGCGCGGCCGGCGGGGGCGGCGAAGTCGGCGGCGTCCGGCTCGGGCAGCGCCTGCCGGTCGAGCTTGCCGTTGACGTTCAGCGGCAGCGCGGCCAGCGGGACGACGGCGGCCGGGACCATGTACTCGGGCAGGGTGTCGGCGAGGGCGCGGCGCAGCGCAGTCGCGTCCAGCGTCGCGGGGGCCGCGTAGCCGACCAGGTGGCGCACCCCGCCGGTGCCGCGGACCAGGACGGCGGCCTGGGTGACGCCCGGGAGGGCGGCCAGCGCGGCCTCGACCTCGCCGGGTTCGACCCGGAAGCCGCGGATCTTCACCTGGTCGTCGTCGCGGCCCAGGTAGTCGAGCGAGCCGTCGGCGCGCCGGCGGACCAGGTCGCCGGTGCGGTACATCCGCGCGCCCTCGTCGAAGGGGTCGGCGACGAAGCGGCCGGCGGTGAGCGCGGGCCGGTTGCCGTAGCCGCGGGCCAGGCCCGGGCCGGCGATGTACAGCTCGCCGGGGACGCCGGCCGGGACGGGCCGCAGGCGGCCGTCCAGCACGTAGACCCGGGTGTTGCCGATCGGGCGGCCGACGAACGGTGTCGGGCTCTCGTCGAGGTCGGCGCCGAGGGTGTCGACGGTGTACTCGGTCGGGCCGTAGAAGTTGTGGCCGAGCACGCCCTCGGTCTCCCGGATCCGGGTCCACAGGGCGTCGTCGACGGCCTCGCCACCGACCAGGAAGAGCACCGGTCGGTGCTCGGCCGAGTCCAGCAGGCCCCACTCGACGAGCTGCCGGCCGAAGGACGGGGTGACGTCCAGGGTGTCGATCCGGTCGGCGAGCAGCCGGGCGGTCAGGGCCTGCGGGTCGCGGCGCAGGTCCTCGCCGTAGACGTGCAGCTGGTGGCCGCAGATCAGCCAGAGCAGCTGCTCCCAGGAGGAGTCGAAGGAGAACGAGGCGGTGTGCGCGGCGCGCAGGCGGCGGCCGCCGGCGGCCTCGACGGCGCGGGCGAACACGGTGCTGCCGTGGTGCTCCAGCATGTTGGCCAGGCCGCGGTGCGGCACCTGGACGCCCTTGGGGCGGCCGGTGGAGCCGGAGGTGTGGATCACGTACGCCAGGTCGTCGGCGTGCGGGCGGACGGGCTCGGCGGACAGCGAGCCGAGCTCGCCGGTCAGGACGGTGCCCAGGCCGTGGTCGGCGAGCACCGGCAGCCGGCCGGCCACCTCGGCGGTGGTCAGGGTGAGCAGCGGCCGGGCGTCCTCCAGCATCAGCGCGACCCGCTCGGCGGGGTGGTCGAGGTCGACCGGCAGGTAGGCGGCACCGGACTTGAGCACGCCCAGCAGGACGGCGACCAGCTCGGCGGAGCGCGGCAGGGCGAGGGCGACCACCCGGTCCGGTCCGGCGCCGAGCGCGGCCAGGTGGCGGGCGGTCAGGTCGACCCGGGCGGCCAGCTCGGCGTAGGTCAGGCGCTGCTCGCCGAAGACCACGGCGGTCTCGTCGGGCATGGCGGCGGCCCGCGCCTCGAAGGCGTCCACGACGGTGCCGGCGGGCACCTCGCGGTCGGTGGCGTTCCAGGTCCGCAGGACGTCCTGCCGCTCGGTGGCGTCGAGCACCTCCAGTGCGCCGACCGGGGTGGCGGGGGCGGCGGCGATCTGCCGGAGCAGGCCCAGCAGGCGGGCGCCGGTGGCCGCGGCCTGCTCGGCGGTGAAGACGTCCGGGCGGTACTCGACGGTGAGCTTCGGGTGCTCGCCGGGCAGGGTGAGGACGGTCAGCGGGTAGTGGGTGGCGCCCCGGTGGGTGATGTCCGCGACGCGCAGCCCGCCGGCGGTCAGCGCGGCCGGGTCGACCGGGTAGTTCTCGACCACCAGCAGGGTGTCGAAGAGCGTGCCGTGCCCGGCCAGGGCCTGGATGTCGGCCAGGCCCAGGTACTGGTGGTCGAGCAGCGCGGACTGCTGGGCCTGCAGGCGGGTCAGCGCCTCGACGACCGGTTCGTCCTCGCGCGGCTCGAAGCGCACCGGGACGGTGTTGCTGAACAGGCCGACCATCGACTCCACGCCGGGGATGTCCGCCGGGCGGCCGGAGACGGTCGCGCCGAACACCACGTCGGTGCGGCCGGTGAGGCGTCCGAGCAGGATCGCCCAGGCGCCCTGGACGAGGGTGTTGAGGGTCAGCCCGTGCCGGCGGGCGGTGTCGGTGAGCCCGGCGGTGAGCTCCGCGCCGAGCGGCAGGTCCAGCTCGCGGCCGGCGGCCGAGGTGCCGCCGGCCGGGGCGCCGAGGGCGTCGGCGAGCAGCGTGGGCGCCGCCAGGCCGGCCAGCGCGCGCTGCCAGGCCTCGCCGTCGGCGGCGGTGTCGCGCCCGGCGAGCCAGGCGAGGTGGTCGGCGTACGGGGTGGCGGCGGGCAGGGCGGCCGGGTCGGCGCCGCCGTACGCGGCGATCAGCTCGCGCAGCAGGACGGGCATGGACCAGCCGTCCATGACGATGTGGTGGCGGGTCATCACCAGGCGGTGGTGGTCCTCGCCGAGGGCGACCAGGGCGCAGCGCACCAGCGGCGCGCGGTCCAGGTCGAAGCGGCGGCCGGCCTCGGTGTCCTCGATCAGGGCGAGTTCGGCGGCCTGCCGGTCGGCGGGCGTGCCGGTGAGGTCGTGCTCGGTCCACGGCACGCGGACCTCACGGGCGATCAGCTGGAGCGGCCGTTCGGTGCCGGCGTCGGTGAAGGCGGCGCGCAGCGCGCCGTGCCGGTTGACGACGGCGTCGACGGCGGCGGTCAGCGCGGCGCGGTCGAGCGGGCCGCGCAGTTCCAGCGAGGTGAGCGAGGTGTAGAGGTCGTCGGCGCCCTCGGCACGGCGGTAGTGGGCGTGGAAGAGCAGGCCCTCCTGGAGGGGGGAGAGCGGCAGCACGTCCTCGGTGCCGGGGTGGGCGGCGGCCAGCCGGTCCAGGACGGGCTGGGTGACGGCGGCCAGCGGCACGTCGGAGGGGGTGAGCCCGCCGGCGTCGGGGCGCTCGGCGTACGCGGCGAGGGCGTCCAGGGCGGCGAACCACCGCTCGGCGAGGTCGCGCACGGACTCCTCGGTGAGCACGCCCTGCGGCCAGTCCAGCCGGACGGTCAGCTGCGGGCCCTCGGCGAGGTCCTGGACGAAGGCGGAGATCTCCAGCGCGTGCGCGGCGGGCAGCGCGGGGTCGACGCTCTCGGCGGCGGGCTCGCCGCCGGTGGTCCACGGGCCCTGGCCGGCGGGGAGCCGGCCGAGGTAGCCGAACCGCAGCTGCGGGGCCTCGGCGTCGGCCGGCAGCGGGCCGCCGGCCCGGTCCGGCCGGCGCAGCAGCAGCTCGTAGCCGGCGCCGGCCCGGGGCAGGGCGCGCAGCTGCTCCTTGACCAGGGCGAGGGCGCGGCCGGCGGCGGGGCCGCCGGTGCGGGCGTCGTCCAGGTCGACCCCGGCCAGGTCCAGGCGGGCCGGGTGGGCGGTGGTCAGCCGGCCGACGGTGCGGGCGGTGTCGGCGCCGGGCAGGAGCCGGCCGCGGCCGTCCAGGTCGAGCAGCAGGTCGGGGCGGGCCGAGGCGCCGTGGCGGGCCGTGCGACGGCCGAGCACCGCGAGGGTGAGGCCGGTCAGCAGCACGTGGTCGACGTCGGCGCGGTGGCGGGCGGGGACGGCGTCGAGCAGCGGCGCGGTGCGCCCGGCGGGCAGGGTGAGGCTCAGCCGCCGGGTGCTGGCCGCGGTGTCGCGGGTGGGGTCGAGCGGCCGGTCGCCGAGCAGCGGGCCGGCGCCCTCGGCCAGCACGGCCTGCCAGAGCGGGAGTTCGGCGCGGACCTGGTCGCCGGCGGCGGCCGCGGCCAGCCCGAGGGCCCAGTGCCGCAGCGGGGTGGGGACGGCGGCCGGGGCGCGGCCCTCGTAGGCGTCCCGCAGGTCGCCGAGCAGGACGGGCCAGGAGTCCTCGTCCGCGGCGAGGTGGTGCAGGGCGAGGACCAGCCGGCCGGGGGTGCCGGCGCCGGCGTCCAGGTGGACGGCCTGGAGGACGACGCCCTGTTCGGGGTCGAGGCGGTCGGCGGCGGCCGCGCGCTCGCGGGCGCAGGCCTCGTCCAGCTCGGCGGCGGGGACGGTGACGCGGCGCAGGCGATCGGCGGCGGGGGCGCTGCCGGCCGGGCGGACCTCCTGGGTCCAGGTGCCGTCGGCGTCGACGGTCAGCTTCAGGCGCAGCGCGTCGTGGTGGTCGGTCAGGGTGTCCAGGGCGGTGGTGAGGCGCTCGGTGTCCAGGGCGGCGGGGACGGTGACGGCGGCGTGCAGGCCGCAGCGGGCGGTCGGGCCGCCGCGTCCGCGCAGCCGTTCGGCGGCCGGGGTGGCGGGCAGGGCGCCGAGGGTGTCGGGCCGTTCGGCCGCGGTGGCGCCGGCGGTGGCGGCGGTCTCGGCGGCGGCGGCGATCCGGGCCACGGTGCGGCGTTCGAAGACCACCCGCGGGGTGATCAGGTAACCGGCCTTGCGGGCCCGGCTGCCGAGCTGGATGGCGGAGATGGAGTCGCCGCCGAGGGAGAAGAAGTTGTCGTCGACGCCGAGATCGGCCAGGCCGAGGATCTCCTTGACCAGGTCGGCGAGGGCCCGCTCGGCCGGGGTCCCCGGGGCGCGGCCGGTGGCGGCGGCGGACAGCTCGGGGGCGGGCAGCGCACGGCGGTCGATCTTGCCGTTGGCGGTGAGCGGGAAGGTGTCCACCGCCACGACCGCCGCCGGGACCATGTACTCGGGCAGCAGCTCGGCGACGGCGGGGCGCAGCGCGGCCGGGTCGGCGGTGCCGGTGACGTAGCCGACCAGCTGCTGGCGGCCGGGTGCGTCCTCACGGACCAGCGCGACCGCGCGCGAGACGCCGGGCTGCGCGGTCAGCGCGGCCTCGACCTCGCCGAGTTCGATCCGGAAGCCGCGCAGCTTGACCTGGTCGTCGACCCGGCTGAGGAAGTGGATCCGGCCGTCGGTGCCGCGGCGCACCAGGTCGCCGGTGCGGTACATCCGGCTGCCGGCCGGGCCGTACGGGTCCGCGACGAAGCGTCCCGAGGTGAGGCCGGGGCGGCCGAGGTAGCCGCGGACCACCTGGTCGCCGGCGAGGTAGAGCTCGCCGGGGACACCGACCGGGACCGGCCGCAGGGCGCCGTCCAGGACGTGGGCGCGGGTGTTCCAGAACGGTCCGCCGATGTCGGGCACGCCCCGGTGGTCGGCGGGCAGGTCGGCGGAGGTGGCCCAGACGGTCACCTCGGTCGGGCCGTAGACGTTGGTGACCCGGCGGGTGGCGCGGGTCATCCGCTCGGCGAGCTCGGCGGGCAGGGCCTCGCCGCCGACCAGTGCGTGCACCTGCGGCAGGCTGCTCGCGGAGCCGTCCTCCAGCAGGACGTGCCACAGGGTGGGGGTGGCCTGGACGACCTTGGGGCGGTGCTCGTCGATCAGGGCGGCCAGGGCGGCCGGGTCGCGGACGGTGTCGCGGTCGGCGAGGACCACGGTGGCGCCGCTGACCAGCGGCACGTGGATCTCCAGCTCGGCGATGTCGAAGGAGACCGTGGTGACCGCCACCAGGCCGTCACCGACGCCGAGTTCGAGCTCCTCGCGCATCGTCTCCAGGAAGTTGGCGAGCGCGCCGTGCGGCACCACGACGCCCTTGGGGCGGCCGGTGGAGCCGGAGGTGTGGATCACGTACGCCGGGCTGTGCGGGTCCACCGGGCCGGCGGGCAGCGGCTCGGCGGCGGCCAGCTCGGAGACCGTCTGCGGGGCGTCCAGCACCAGCAGCTCGCGGTCGCCGGGGACGGCGTGCGCGGAGCCGGCCACCGTGACGGTGCAGACCGGCCGGGCGTCGTCCAGCATGAAGGCCAGCCGGTCGGCGGGGTAGTCCAGGTCGAGCGGCAGGTACGCGCCGCCGCAGCGCAGCACCGCCAGCATCGCCGGCACCAGCTCGGCCGACCGCGGGAGGGCGAGCGCCACGAAGGTCTCCGGGCCGACCCCGCGGGCCGCCAGCAGCGCGGCCAGCCGGCCGGCGCGGGCGTCCAGCTCCGCGTAGGTCAGCCGCTCCCCGCCCGCCACCACGGCGGTCGCGTCCGGCGCCAGGGCCGCCTGCTCGGCGAACAGCTCCACGGCCGAACGCCCGGACACCCGACGGTCGGTGGCGTTCCAGCCGGCGAGCGCGTCGAGCTCGGTGTCGGCGAGCAGCTGGAGGGCCGCGACCGGCTGGTCCGGGCGGGCCGCCAGCCGGACCAGCAGGCCGGCGCAGCGCTCGGCGTGGGCGGCCAGTTCGGCGGGGGTGTAGAGCGCGGGGTTGGCGTCGAACTCCAGGTGCAGCCGGTCGTCGGGGGTGGCGCTGACCGCGAGCTGGAAGTCGTCGACCGGGCCGGCGGCGAGGTTGACGAGGCGTCCGGGAAGGCCGGCGAAGTCCAGGTCGAGGTCGAAGGGCTTCAGGTTGAGCAGCGGGCCGTACAGCCGCTCGTCGCCGCCGACCAGGCCGAGGTCGCGGCGGATCTCCTCGCCGCGGTGCAGCTGGTGGCGGCGGGCGTCCTTGAGCACGCCGGCGGCACGGCGCAGCAGGTCGGTGTAGCTGTCGGTGCCGGCGACGGCGAGGCGGACGGGCAGGATGTTGACGGCCATGCCGGGCACCCGCAGCGTGCCGGGCGCGGTGCGGGCCATGAAGTGCATGCCGAGGACGGCGTCCGGGGTGCCGGTCATCCGGTGCAGGTAGGCGGCGAGTGCGGCGGCGGCGGCCTCGGCCCAGGTGGTGCGGGCGCCCCGAGCGGCGGCCAGGACGGCGGCCGAGTCGGCGGCGGACAGCCGGATGCGGTGGCGCAGCGCGGCGGCGCCGGCCGGCGCGGTCTGCTCGGTCAGGCCGACGACGGCGGGGCGGTCGGCGAACAGGCCGTTCCAGTGGGCGCGGTCGGAGGCGGCCCGGTCGGAGGCGAGGTACGCGCGCTCGGCGTCGGCGAGCAGTCCGACCGGCCGGAACGGGGAGTCGGCGGGCTCCCGGCCGGCGGCGAGGGCGGTGTACACCTCGGCGACCCGGCGGGTGAACAGGGCGACGCCGTAGCCGTCGATCACCAGGTGGTGGAACCACTGGAACCACAGGTGGCGCTGCTCGCCGGTGCGGACCAGCAGCGCGCCGGTCAGCGGGCCGGCCTGGTCGCCCTCCAGGACGGCGGGCACCGCCAGCTGGTCGCGGACCAGGGCGACGGCAGCCTGCTCGGGGTCGGCCGCGCCGCGGGTGTCCAGCCGGGGCAGCCGCCAGGCGTCCCGGTCGAAGGCGGCGGGCTGTTGCACGGTGCGGCCGTCGCGCTCGACGAGGCGCACGTGCAGGCCCCCGGCCTCGGCGAGGGTGCGGCGCAGGGCCTGCTCCAGCAGGGCGGTGTCCAGCGGGCCGTCGAGCTCGACGTACTGGCCGACGTTGTAGGCCGGGTTGTCGGGGTCGATGCGCTGGGCGGCGAGCACGCCGGCCTGGGCGGCCGTCAATCCGGCCGTCGAACCGGCCGTCCGGTGGGGCTCGGTGGTGTCCGCCGTCCGGCCGTTCGCCGTCTGGGTGCTCGCCTCTGCCATGGTCGGCCCTTCCCGGGGTGTCGCTGCGACACCCCGGGGCTTCCCGGGCCGGGGTGCGGTGGTGATGGTGCGGTCCGCTGGTCGTGCGGGGGCGCGGACGGCCGCCGGGTGGTGGGGCGGCCGTCCGCGCCGGGGCGCTAGAGGCCCTTGAGGATGGTCTCGATCTGGTTCAGGACGTCGATCGAGGTGCCGTAACGGTCGGTGGTGCCGTAGGTGACCGGGATGACCTTGTTGGCCTTGACGGCCTTGAGCTGCTGCCAGGCCGGCTGCTTGTCCAGGTCCTTGGTGTCCTGCGGGACCTCGCCGGTGGCGGCCATCTTCGGGACGAGGATGATGTCCGCGTCGGCCAGCACGTCGAGCTTCTCGGTCGAGTAGGTGACCTCGTGCTCCTTCGGGTCCGCGGAGGCGGCGGAGAACTGCGCGCCGGCGTCCTTCAGGACCTGGCCGACCCAGGAGGAGCTGGTGTCGACGAGGAACTCGCCGCCGCCGTACGAGGAGGCGAAGGTCCACTTGACCGCGTTCAGCTTGGTCGCGTAGTCGGTCTTGATCTTCGCGGCCTTGGTGTCGTAGTCCGACTTCAGCTTCTTGAACTCGGCCTCCCTGCCCACCGCGAGCGCGATCTTCTCCTGGGCGTTCACCAGGTCGGCCGGCTTGTCGATGCCGAAGTGCAGGACCGGGACGCCGAGGCCCTCCAGCTTCTTGATGCCCCAGTCGAACGCGGTGGCGCCCTCGACGATGATCAGGTCGGGCTTGAGCGAGGCGACCTTCTCGATGTTGATCTCGATGCCGGAGCCGATCGGCTCGATCCTGCCGGCGGCCTCCTTCTGCGAGGGCAGCAGCTCCATCGGGTTGTTGTCGTCGATGGTGCTGGTGCCGACCGGCTGGACGCCGAGGTCCAACAGCGCGCCGGTGGCGTACGAGACCGAGACGATCCGCTTCACGCCCGCCGGGACGGTGACCTTGCCGTTGGTGGCCTCGATGACGACCGGGCCCGCGGCGGCCGTGGAGGCGCTCTCCTTGCCCGCGCCGGCCGGGTCCTTGCTGTCGCCGCCCGAGGAGGAGCAGGCGGCCAGCACGAACATCGCGGCAGCGGCACCGGCGGCGGCGATTCTGCGGCGGTGGGCGGCCGAGGTCATGAGCACAGCGGGGGTCTTCATGGTTCTCCTAGAGAGGTTTCGCTGCGGTCCGCGCCGGCCCGACGGGCCCGGGGCGACGCGTGAGGGTGAGGGAGTCCAGCGGGTGGGGGGGGTGAGCGGAGAGCGGGGTTCAGCCCGCGGTCAGGTACGCGGACCAGGCGCGCACCGTCGGTTCGGTCTCGGCCAGTTCGGCGAACTCGACGCGAGCGCCGCGGCCGCGCCACAGGGCGATCAGGCTCATCAGCCGGATCGAGTCCAGGCCGAGGTCACGCAGGTCGTCGTCGTCACCGATCTCCTCGGCCGGTTCGTCCAGCAGGTCCGCGAGGTCGGCGCGCAGGCTGTCCGGGTCGAGGCCCGGGATGGCGGGGGTCATCGCGTGGTCCGTTCGTCAGGTGGGCGGGCGGGGACGGCGGGGACGGGCTCAGCCCGCCGCGGCCCCGACCTGCGCGCCGCGGCCGAAGTCCGTCCGCAGGTCGCGGGCGGTGCGGCGGAGCAGCAGCGAGTCGCAGATCTCCCCGGACCTCACCGCGAGGGTGGACAGCAGCGAGGAGGTGATGCCGTGGGTGTGCTCGGTGCCGCCCTGGAGGTAGATGCCGACGTCCACGTGGTCGGCCGTCAGGATCCGGTGGTCGCGGTCGACCCGCAGCCGGCCCTGCTCGTCGGTCAGGCAGGCGGCGGCGAGCTCGCCGAGCAGCGGGCGGGGGTCGACCGGGCGGTAGCCGGTGGCCAGCACGACGGCGTCCGACTCCAGCGCGAACTCCTCGCCGGTGGTGAGCGAGCGGATCATCGCGCGGGCGCCGTCCGGGCCCTGCTCCACACCGGTCAGCCGGGTGGTGTTGAGGATCCGCAGGCGCTCGCGGCCCTGCACCTTCTCCTGGTACACGGTGCGGTAGAGCTGCTCGATCAGATCGCCGTCCACCACCGAGTAGTTGGTGTTGCCGTGGTAGTCGAGCAGGTCCTGCTTGACGGGCTCCGGGGCGTCGAAGAAGTGGTCGACGGCGTCCGGGTCGAAGATCCGGTTGGCGAACGGGCTGTCGTCCGCGGGGCTGTAGCCGTAGCGGGAGAAGACGGCGCAGACCTCGGCGTCCGGGAAGGTGCGGTGCAGGTAATCGACCGCCTCGGCGGCGGACTGGCCGGCGCCGACCACGGTGAAGCGGCGGTGCGGACGGTCCGTCAGGGCCGGTGCCCGGAACATCAGGTCGCGGGTGTGCCAGACGTGGTCGCCGAGCTCGACGCCCTCCGGCAGACGCGGCGTCAGGCCGGTGCCGACGGCGAGGTTGCGGGTGCGGCGGACCTGCTCGTCGGCCGGGTCGGTGGTGGAGCGGGAGACCACGTCCACGGCCTCGACGCGGCCGTCCACGACCACCGGGCGGATCTCGGTGGCGCGCTGCCCGTAGGCGACGTCGGCTGCGAACTCCGCGGCGCACCACTCGAAGTAGTCGTGGAACTCGATCCGGGTCGGGAAGAAGCTCTTCTGGTTGATGAAGTCCGCGAGGCGGCCGCGCTGCTGAAGGTAGACCAGGAACGAGAAGGGGCTGCTCGGGTCGCGCATGGTGACCAGGTCCTTGAGGAAGGAGACCTGCATGGTCGCCCCCTCCAGCAGCATGCCGCGGTGCCAGCCGAAGGCGGCCTGCTGCTCCAGGAAGCCGGTCTGCAGGGCCTGGCCCGGGTCGCGCCGGTTGTGGTCGGCGATCGCGATGGCCAGGGCGAGGTTGGAGGGGCCGAAGCCTATTCCGACCAGGTCGTCGGCGCCGCCGGTCCCGGCCTGTGCGCTCGACTCGCGCGATCCCGACATGCTCGTCCTTCCGTTGGCTGCTTGCTGGCGGGGCCTCACCCCGCACCGTTCCGGTGGAGTTCCCGACCCGCCCGCCCCGCCCGCTGATGAGGTAAGGCTTGCCTAACTTGTCTTAGATGTGCGCAGGTGTCAAGTTCGGACCCGGGTGCGCACGACCCGTCCGACCAGGGCGGTTTCGGCCCGTCAGGCCGGCACGGGGACCGCCGCCCGGACGTCCGCGGGGGCGGCCACGGAGCCGTCCGGCACCACCTCGGTGCCCGAACCGGACTCGGTGAGCGCCCGCAGCAGGCTGTGGCGCACCCGGCCGTCCAGCACCCGGGCGGAGCCCACGCCGGAGCGGACGGCCCGCAGGCAGCCCTCCATCTTCGGGAGCATGCCGCCGGCCAGGCCGGGCAGCATCTCCGCCAACTCCCCGGCGGTCAGCCGCTCGACCACCTCGGCGGAGTTCGGCCAGTCCCGATACAGGCCCTCGACGTCGGTCAGCACGACCAGCATCTCGGCACCGAGCGCCACCGCCATCGCGGCGGCCGCGGTGTCCGCGTTGATGTTGTAGACGTGCCCGTCGGCGCCGCGGGCGATCGAGGAGATCACCGGGATCCGCCCGTCGCCGATCAGCGCCTTCACCACCCCGGGCTCGATGGTGACGATGTCGCCGACCAGTCCGATGTCGACCTGCTCGCCCCCGACCACGGCGTACCGCTTGACGGCCGTCATGGTGTGGGCGTCCTCACCGGTCATACCGACCGCGAACGGGCCGTGCCCGTTCAGCAGCCCGACCAGCTCGCGCTGCACCTGGCCGGCCAGCACCATCCGCACCACGTCCATGGTCTCCGGCGTGGTGACCCGCAGACCCGCGGTGAAGGACGACTCCAGTCCGAGCCGGTCCAGCAGGGAGCTGATCTGCGGGCCGCCGCCGTGCACGACGACCGGGTGCAGGCCGGCGTAGCGCAGGAAGACGACGTCCTGGGCGAAGGCCGCCTTCAGGCCCTCGTCGACCATGGCGTTGCCGCCGAACTTGACCACCACGGTCTGACCGCGGAACCGCTCCAGCGACGGCAGCGCCTCGATCAACGTGCGGGCGCCGGAACGCGGCTGACGCGCAGTCGGAACAGTGCTCACTGGCCCCCCTGGTTCGAAGTCTCCACCACCGCCGACCACGACTCCCGGCCCCCCGGTCACCATGTCGACAATCTTTAGGCAAGGCTTACCTTACATGCCCCCGCGAGGGCTCGTCACCCTCGGGGCCACCCGCCGGAGTCACCGCCGGGGTCACCGCGGGCGGAACGTCCGGGACGGTGGCCGCCGGAGCGATACTGGGAGGGTGGACGAGTCACTGCGGGTCCGGCCCGCGGCGCCGCTGCGGCCCTACGTCGCCTGGTACTCCGGGTACCGGCAGCGCGGGCTGGCCCCCGCACGCCACCGCGGCCTCCCCTCCCCCTGGCTGACCTTCATCCTCACCCTGGACGAGCCGCTCACCGTCGCCGCCCACCCCGACCCCCGCCAACCCGGCGCCACGTACGACAGCCTGCTCGGCGGCCTGCACACCCGCCCCGCCCTGATCACCCATCAGGGCAGCCAGTCCGGCATCCAGCTCGCCCTGCACCCGCTCGGCGCCCGCGCCCTGCTCGGGCTGCCGGCCGGCGAGCTCGCCTCGCTCGACCTGCCCGCCGACGCCCTGCTCGGCCCCGCCGTCCGGGAGCTGCGCGAACGCGTCCTCGCGGCGCCCGACTGGCCCGGCCGGTTCGCCGTGCTGGACCGGGGGCTCGCCGCCCTGGCCCGACCGGCCCGGGCCCCCGCCCCCGAGGTCCGCCGGGCCTGGCAGCTGCTCACCGCCAGCGGCGGCGCGGCGCCGGTCGCCGAGCTCGCCCGGGAGGTCGGCTGGAGCCGCCGCCACCTCGCCGACCGGTTCCGGCAGGAGACCGGCCTCTCCCCCAAGGCCGCCGCCCGGGTGATCCGCTTCGACCGGGCCCGCCGCCGGCTCGACGCCCCCGGCGAGGACGGCCTCGCGGGGCTCGCCGCCCGCACCGGCTACTTCGACCAGGCCCACCTGGCCCGGGAGTTCCGCGCCCTGGCCGGCTGCCCGCCCACCCGCTGGCTCGCCGAGGAGCGCCCCGGCGGCGTCCCGGGGCGGCAGGCCGGCGAGGAGGGCGCACGCCCGGTCGGGTGACCTGTTCCCAAACGTCCAAGCCATCGGTGCCGGGCACGGCGCAGACTGGCCGAAACGGACGAGGAGGTGCACGACCATGACCGACCTGACCCCCGCACCGCAGGTGTGGCCCTCACTGCGGGCCGACGACGCCCGGGCCCTGATCCGGTTCCTGGTGGAGGCGTTCGGCTTCGAGGAGACCGTGGTCTACGGCGAGGGCGAGCGGGTGCACCACGCCCAGCTCTCCTGGCCGGAGGGCGGCGGGGTGATGCTGGGCTCCGCCCGCCCGGAGGACGAGGACGACAAGTGGCCGCTGCGCCCCGGCCACTTCGGCGCGTACGTGGTCACCGCCGACCCCGACGCGGTGCACGCGCGGGCCGTCGCCGCCGGCGCCGACGTCCTCACCGGGCTGCACGTCACCGACTACGGCTCGCGGGACTTCGCGGTGCGCGACCCGGAGGGCAACCACTGGTCCTTCGGCACCTACCGCGGCGAGCCCCGCAAGGCCCCGCCCGGGACGGGCTGACCGGCCGTGCCCGCGCCCACCCCGGCCGATCGGCTGCGCGCCCTGTGCCTGGCGCTGCCCGCGTGCGAGGAACGGCTCAGCCACGGCGAACCGGCCTGGTTCGCGGGCGGCAGACGGATGTTCGCGACCCTCGCCGACCACCACCACGACGACCGGTCGGCCTGCTGGATCGCCGCGCCGCCGGGCCTCCAGGAGCACCTGGTCGCGGCCGACCCGGACCACTTCTTCCGGCCGCCGTACGTCGGCCACCGCGGGTGGCTCGGGGTCGGCCTGGACGGTGACGTCGACTGGCCGCACCTCGCCGACCTGGTCACGGCCGGGTACCTGCTGGTGGCGCCGGCGCGGCTGCGGGCCGCGGTCGGCGGACGCTGACGCCGGTGGACCGGCCGGGCTCAGCCCGCGCCCACCGGCCCGTCGGCCGACGCCGGGGCCGGCCGGTCCGCCGACGCCGGGGCCGGCCGGTCCGCCGACGCCGGGGCCGGCCGGTCCGCCGGCACCGGGGCCGGCCGGTCCGCCGGCACCGGCGTCGCGTACGCCTGGGCGACGGTCGCCCGGTCGAAGACCCGCCAGGTCGCGGCCGACACCAGCACCGCGACCACGAACCCCACCCAGTACGGGGCCGTCAGCCCGAAGCCGCCGGCCAGGGCGCCGCCCAGCAGCGCGCCGGCGCAGTTGCCGCCGGCCGCGATGAACAGGTTGCTGCTGCCGACCCGGCCGAGCATCTCCGGCGGCGTCAGCCGCTGGCGCAGTGAACTCGCCACGATCCCCCACAGCGCGCCGTGCACACCGAAGGCGAACAGCGCGAACCCGATCAGGTACGGGTCGCGGGAGGTCGCCAGCGCCAGGTGCAGCCCGGCCTCCACCAGCAGCCCGATCCGGATCGTCCAGGTCGGCGTGGCCCGGGCGATCACCCGGTCGCCGGCCACCGAGCCGAGCACGCCGCCGGCCGCCATGCAGGTGAACAGCAGCCCGTAGCCGACCGAGCCGAGGTGCAGCCGCTGCGAGGCGAGCAGCACCAGCACCGCGGTCGCCGCGGTCAGCGTCACGTTCAGCAGCCCGATCAGCACCGCCATGGTGCGCAGCAGTCGCTGCCGCACCAGCCAGCGCAGGCCCTCCGCCATCTCCGCGACCACCGAGCGCGCTCCGGCGGCCGCCGGCCGCGGATCTCCGCCCGGGGCCGCCCGGTACACGCCACCCACCAGGCCGATCAGAACGGCGCTCGCGGCGTAGGTGGCGGTGTTGGCGAGGAACGGCAGGGCGGCGGCCAGGACGAACAGGAAGCCGCCGAGCGGCCCGGCGACCATCTGCTGCATCAGGGTGGCACCGCCGAGGAGCAGCCCGTTGGCCCGCTCCAGGCGCTCACGGGGCACCACCGCCGGCAGGACCGCCTGGCTCGCCGCGCGGAACACCACCTCGCCGGTGTTGACCACGAACAGCACCGCGTAGAGCAGCGGGAGGCCGGCGTGTCCGGTGGCGACCGCCGCGGCCAGCACACCCATCGCGGCGACCCGGGCCCAGTCCACCACGACCATCAGCCGGCGGCGGTCGGTGCGGTCGACCAGCACGCCGCCGGGCAGGGCGAACAGCAGCCAGGGCAGCCAGCCGATCCCGGCTGCGGCGGACACCAGCAGCGGGTCGTCCGTCCGGGCGGCGACCAGCAGCGGGGTCGCCACCAGGGCCAGTCCGCTGCCCAGCGCCGAGGTCGTGCTCGCCGCCCAGAGCGCCGCGAACCGCCGGCCGAGCCCCGCCACCCCGTTGTCGCCCATGGCGCGGGAACCTACCAGAGCGCACACGGACGGTCACGGGGGTTTCGGGCGCTCCGCCGGCGGCGCTCGGCACGCGGCGCCGGGCGGGTCAGCCGGCGCCCACCGCCACCCGCCGGGCGAGCAGTACCCGGGCCCGCGCGAGGGCCGCTCCCGGATCCCGCAGTCCGGTGTAGACGCAGACCGTGTACAGCGCGTCCTCCTTGCGGCGCTGGGCCTTCCGGTCGGACGCCGGGAGGCCGGCCAGGCCGTCGAGCTCGCGGACGAGCCGGTCGAGGGCGGTGTAGTTGATCAGCGGCATGGAGGTACTCCGTTGCGAAGGCGGCGGGTCGGAAGGCGGGTACCCGGGATCCCCGGGGGCAATCCCACCGGCCCCGTACGTTCCCGGTTCTTCCCCCGCTCCCCTCCCATGTCGGCACAGACCACCCACATTCCGGCGCGGCCCGCCGGCTCCCGTCGGGGCGACACCCGAATGGACGTACCGGCACGGTCCCATGATTGTTTCGAATGGCGGGACCGGACGGATCGCCGGACACTCGGAGTCCGGGGGGCATCTCGACGTAATGAGAGGCGACCCGTGAAATCACGATCCACCGGGATTGTCGTCGGCGCTGCGGCGGCATCCCTCGTTCTTGCGCTCACCTCGTGCGGCAGCGCCAAGCAGTCGACGGGTTCCGCCTCCTCCGGTAGCGGCACCGCGTCCGGCGCCGTGAAGGTCGGGGTGCTCCTCCCCGAGTCCAAGACCACCCGCTACGAGCAGTTCGACCGGCCGCTGCTGGAGTCCCGCATCAAGGAGCTGGCTCCCAACGCGCAGATCGACTACTACAACGCCAACCAGGACGCCACGCTCCAGCAGACCCAGGTCGACACCGCCCTCACCAAGGGCAACCAGGTGCTGGTGCTGGACGCGGTGGACGCCAAGTCCATCCAGGCCTCCGTCCAGAAGGCGCACGACGCCGGCGTCAAGGTGGTCGCCTACGACCGCCTGGCGCAGGGCCCGGTCGACGCCTACGTGTCCTTCGACAACAACAAGGTCGGCCAGCTGCAGGGCGAGGCCCTGGTGGCCGCGGTCGGCGACAAGGCCTCGGCCGGCAAGATCATCATGATCAACGGCTCTCCCACCGACCCCAACGCGGCCCAGTTCAAGGCCGGCGCGCACAGCGCCATCGACGGGAAGCTGACCATCGGCAAGGAGTACGACACCCCCAACTGGGACCCGAACAACGCCAACCAGGAGGCCGCCGCGGGCATCACCGCCATCGGCGCCCCGAACGTGGTCGGTGTGTACTCCGCCAACGACGGCATGGCCGCGGGCATCGCGACCGCACTGAAGGCGGCCAACCTCAGCGTCCCGCTGACCGGCCAGGACGCCCAGCTCGACGCCGTGCAGCGGATCCTCATCGACACCCAGACGATGTCGATCTACAAGCCCTACAAGCCGGAGACGGACATCGCCGGCGCGATGGCCGTGCAGTTGGCGCAGGGCAAGACGCTCGGCAAGGACCTGGTGCCCACCACCGTCACCAGCGGCAGCGGGCAGACCGTGCCGGCCAACCTGATCACGCCGATCGTGCTGGTCAAGGACAACATCAAGAGCACCGTGGTCGCGGACGGCCTCTACACCGTGGCCCAGATCTGCACGCCCGACTACGCCGCGGCCTGCACCGCGGCGGGCCTCCAGTAGCCGACCGCCGTCCAGGAGGAGTTGATAGCCATGGCGGGTCCTCCCGTGCTGGCGCTGCGTAGCATCTCGAAGCGGTTCGGCGCGGTGCAGGCCCTCACCGAGGTCGAGATGGAGGTGGCGGCCGGCGAGGTGGTGGCCCTGGTGGGCGACAACGGCGCCGGCAAGTCCACGCTGGTGAAGGCGATCGCCGGGGTCAACCAGCCCGACGAGGGCGTCATCGAGTGGCAGGGCCGGGCGGTGAACATCCACCGCCCGCAGGACGCCCAGCACCTCGGCATCGCCACCGTCTACCAGGACCTCGCACTCTGCGACAACCTCGACGTGGTCGGCAACCTCTTCCTCGGAAGGGAGCTGAAGCGCTTCGGGGTGCTCAACGAGGTCGCCATGGAGAAGCGCTCGCGCGAGCTGCTGAACACGCTGTCGATCCGGATCCCGAGCGTGCGGATCCCGATCGCCTCGCTCTCCGGAGGCCAGCGGCAGACCGTGGCGATCGCCCGGGCACTGATCGGCGAACCCAGGATCGTCATTCTCGACGAACCCACCGCCGCCCTCGGCGTGGAGCAGACCGCCCAGGTCCTCGACCTGGTGGAACGGCTCCGCGACCGGGGGCTCGGGGTGATCCTGGTCAGCCACAACATGGCCGACGTGATGGCGGTGGCGGACAAGGTGGCGGTGCTCCGGCTGGGGCGCAACAACGGGGTCTTCGACGTCCGGTACACCAACCAGCAGGAGATCATCTCCGCCATCACCGGCGCCACCGACAACGCCGTCACCCGGCGGCAGGCCCGCGGTCAGGAGGGGACGTCGTGAACGGAGACGAACACCGCGAGCCGGGGCGCGGCCCGCTCCCCGAGGACAGCATGTCCAGGGACGGCGTGAACGCCCCCGTGCCGGTCGCGCACGACGCGATCCCCGCCGTGGACCCGCGTCTGATCGTCCGGCAGGAGGGTCTCAGCGGGTACCTCGGCGAGTTCAGGCGGCGCCTGAGCAGCGGCGAGCTGGGGTCGCTGCCGGTGGTGCTGGCGCTGATCGTGATCTGGGCCGTGTTCGGCAGCCTCGACAGCACCTTCCTGTCCGCGCAGAACCTCTCCAACCTGTCCCAGCAGATCGTCGGCACCGGCATGATCGCCATCGGTGTGGTCTTCGTGCTGCTGCTCGGCGAGATCGACCTGTCGGTGGGCTCGGTCAGCGGGCTGTGCGCCGCGATCTTCGCGGTGCTCAACGTGACCCACGGCGTCAACCAGTGGCTGGCGGTGCTCGCGGCGCTGGTGGGCGGTGCGCTGGTCGGTGTGATCCAGGGTGTCTTCTTCGCCAAGGTGGGCGTGCCGGCGTTCGTCGTCACCCTCGCCGGAAACCTGGGCTGGAACGGCCTGATGCTGCAGATCCTGGGATCCAGCGGCACCATCAACCTGTCCGGCACCGACGTCGTCTCCAAGCTGTACACCACCATCTACAGCCAGACCATCGCCGCCTACGGGGTGGCCGCGATCGGCGTGCTGCTGTTCCTCGGCGCCTCGCTGTACGACACCCGGCGGCGCAGGGCGGCCGGTGTGCCGTTCCGGGCGCCGGCGGACATCGCCCTGCGCACGGTGGCGCTGGCCGTGGTCGCGTTCGTGGCCGCGTACACGCTCAACCAGTACAAGGGGCTGCCGCTGGCCCTGCTGATCTTCCTGATCTTCATCGTGGTGCTGGACTTCGTGCTCCGCCGGACCACCTACGGGCGGCAGGTCTTCGCGCTCGGCGGCAACATCGAGGGCGCCCGGCGGGCCGGCATCAACGTGTCCTGGATCCGGATCTCGGTGTTCTCGATCTGTTCGACCATGGCCGCCGTCGGCGGTCTGTTCCTGGCCGCGCAGATCCAGTCCGCCAGCCAGACCTCCGGCGGCGGCAACCTGCTGATGAACTGCATCGCGGCGGCCGTCATCGGCGGCACCAGCCTCTTCGGCGGCCGGGGCAGCACCTGGTCGGCGCTGCTCGGTGCGCTGGTGATCGGCTCGATCCAGTCCGGGATGAACATCATGGGCCTGAGCAACGCCATCCAGTTCATGGTCACCGGCGCCGTGCTGCTGGCCGCGGTCGTGATCGACTCGCTGTCGCGCCGCAGCCAGAAGGCGGCCGGCCGCGCCTGACCGGTACGCCGACGGGTGAGCCCCGGTAGGTCCGCGGACCGTACCGGGGCTCACCCGTGCGAGGACCCCGCCGCTACTCGCTCTTGATCGCGTCCAGCACGTTCAGGCGGGACGCCTGCCGGGACGGCCAGGCGGCGGCCAGCAGGCCGATCACGGCGGCCAGCACCAGGAAGAGCAGGATCTGCACCGGCGGGACGACGGTGGTGAGGTCCTTGAAACTGTCGCGCAGGGTCCGGTTGCCGGCCCACGCGACGACCGTCCCCAGCCCGATGCCGATCACCGCGCCGAACAGCGCGATCAGCAGCGACTCCAGCCGGACCATCCGGCCGATCCCGCGCCGGTCGAGCCCGATCGCCCGCAGCATGCCGATCTCGCGGCGGCGTTCGAAGACGGACATCGCCATGGTGTTGACGACACCGAGCACCGCGACCACCACCGACATCCCCAGCAGGCCGTACATGACGTTCAGGGCCGCGGTGACCATCTCGCGGGACTCGGCCTTCAGGTCGTCCGGGCCCTTGACCGCGATCAGCGGGTTGCCGCCGGTGGCGTCCTTGATCGCCTGCCTGAGGGCGGCGTCGGCCCCGTTCGCCCCCTTGACCAGGACCTTGTCCAGCCCCACGCCGGGGGCGTGCGGGGCGACCAGCGCGTCGGGGACGACCAGGCCGCCCAGCGCGGCGGAGGGGTCCAGCACACCGCCGACCACCAGCTTCGCCGTGCTGCCGTCCGGGTAGACCACCTCCAGGGTGCCGCCGAGACCGACCCGCTGGTACCGCGAGAAGCCGTCGCTGACCAGCACCTTGCCCTGGCGCAGCGCGTCCGCCGAGCCCTCCTTGACCGCGAGGGTGGCCACCTGGTCGATGGTCGCCGGGTCCACGCCGGTCAGCCACCGGGTCTCGCCGCCGACCTCGACCTCGACCGTCCGCTCGACGCTGCTGGCGGCCACCCCGGGGGCCTTGGCGATCTGGGCGCCGACCTCGGGGGAGAGCACCGAGTAGTTCGCCATCGTCACGGTGTAGTCGGCGCGGTCGTCGACCGAGGACTCCCGGTCCACGGCGTGGTTCACCGAGGCACCCACCACGGTCAGCGCGGTGATCAGGGTGACGCCGACGGTCAGCGCGGAGGCGGTGGCGGCCGTGCGGCGCGGGTTGCGCAGCGCGTTCTCCCGGGCGAGCTTGCCCGGCGTGCCGTACAGCCTGCCCAGGACGGGCGAGAAGAGCGCGATCAGCGGGCGGCACAGCAGCGGGGTCAGCACGAACACGCCGACCAGCAGCACGCCCGCACCGGCGCCGACCAGACCGGTCTCCTTGGTCGACGCACCCAGCACCAGCCCGGCGGCGCCCAGCAGGCCGACCACGCCACCGATCAGGTTGCGGACCAGCAGGCTCTTCTGGGTGGCCGGCTGCTCGCCGTTGCCCATCGCGGCGACCGGGGCGATCCGGGCCGCGCGCCGGGCCGGCAGCCAGGCGGCCAGCACGGTGACGGCGATGCCGACGCCGAAGGTGGCCAGCACGGTCACGGGGGCCAGCACCAGCGGGCCGTCCGGGAGGTTGGCGTCCAGCGGGCCGTTCACCAGGGCCCGGAAGCCGATCGCGATGCCGGTGCCGGCGACCAGGCCGGCGGCCGAGGCGACGGTACCGGTCAGCAGGGCCTCGACCAGCACCGAGCGGGTGATCTGGCGGCGGGCGGCGCCGACGGCGCGCAGCAGCGCGATCTCCCGGGTGCGCTGGGCGATCAGCATGGTGAAGGTGTTGGCGATGATGAAGATGCCGACGAAGAGCGAGATGCCGGCGAAGGCCAGCAGCGCCCGGCTGAGGCCCTGGGTGGCCTTGGCGATCTGGCGGTCCTGTTCGGCGGCGAGGTCGGCGCCGGTGGTCGCGGTGACCGCCTCGGCCTTCGGCAGCAACTGCTGGACCTGCGCGAGCAGTTGCCGGTCGTCGGTGCCCGGCTTCGACCGGACGTCGATGGCGCTGAACTGGTCGGGGTGGGTGAGGTAGAGCCGCTGCGCGGTGGCCGTGTCGAAGGCCGCCAGCGATCCGCCGGCCTGCACCCGCGGGTCCCTGGTGTCCAGCAGACCGGTCAGCTCGAGCTCCATCACCGGGCCGTTGACGGCCACCCGGACGGTGTCGCCGACCTTGAAGCCGCCCTTGCCGGCCGTGTGGGTGTCCAGCGCCAGCTCGGTGCCGGTGCGCGGGCCGCGGCCCTCGACCAGCGGGTAGCGGCCGTCCGTCCCGTCCGGACCGGGCACGTAGTTGGTGCCGGTGGTGGAGAAGCCGTTCCCGATCAGGTTGCCCTTGCGGTCCGCGATGCCGGCGAAGCCGGAGACCACGCCGCGGGCGTCCGCCGTGCCGGGCAGCTGGGCGATCCGGCGGCGGACCTCCTCGGTGAGCGCCGGGCCGGCCTTGGTCCGGCTGCCGCGGTCGTAGGAACGGTTGCCGGCACCGTCGTCGGTGACGGCGACCGCCACGTCCGTGAAGCTCCGGGCGTTCTGGGACTTGAGTGCGGCGCCGAGCGTGTCGGTGAAGACCATGGTGCCGGCGACGAAGGCGGTGCCGAGCATGATGGCGAGCGCCGTCATCAGCAGGCGGCCCTTGTGGGCGAGCACGTTGCGCAGTG
>NZ_JBIURH010000064.1:0-31976 GCF_044740765.1 Kitasatospora sp. NPDC088346 | reverse complement strand
GATTGGTGCTGGTCATCAGGGGTGGAACTCCTACTCGGGGCCCTCTCAGGCTAACCCGCCAAAGCGGGATGTCTCACCCAAGGCTGACAGAGAGGAACCGTCCGAAAATTGGTCCCGGATACCAGCCTGCGCCGGTGGGCGGGCCGTACCGTGGACGGGTCTGACGCCGAGGGTGGTGAACAGCCGCCGGATCCGAGCCACAACGGAGATGCGGTCGTGCGTCCTGGCCTGCTCGCCACGTCCCCAGCCTGCCGGTCTCCGCGCTGACCCTTCTCGGTCACCCGCTGCGAAGGTCTTGTCCGGAGCTGTTGTTCTGCGGATCCAGACGCGGTGTGCCGGCCTGCCCGCTCACCTGACGGGCTTCCTGCGGCTCCAGGCATACGAGGCCAGGGCCGGATCCGGGTTCGGAGAACCCGCACCCGGCCCCAATGCCGCTCAGTTAAGGGCATACCCGTGCACTATGGGCGGCTCGGTGATCAGGATCTGATAGTCGGCTCTGGTAGACGGACAGGGTTGGTCGCGGCGCTTGGGGGCGTATCTGGGAAGGCAGTACGTTCGAAATCGAATCGATGCTCATCCGCGCGCAGCTGGACCTCGCCCGCGGACACTGGGCACGCGCCCGCGAACGCCTCACCGCCCTCCTGGAGACCACCAGCCACGGATTCGTGCCCTGGCACCTGGTCGCCGCCGCCAACATGAGCCGCCTCGACCTCGCCGAAGCCGCACCCGTGCCCGCCTGGGAATGCCTGCAGCAGCCCTGCACCGGCTGCGCACCAAGGACAACTGGGTGTGGGCGGTGGACCTGGTGCCGAGTGCCGTGCAGGCGGCCCTCGCCTGCGACCTCCGGCAGGAGGCGGAGGAGCTACTCCGGGAGGTGCTCCAGGGAATCCAGGGCCGGGACGCCCCCGGGGCTCGGGCCGAAGCCTTTTGGCGCCCGTGGCATGCTCGCGCTGGCGGTCCCTACCGGCCCCGAGGCAGCCATCGAGCACTTGGAGCAGGCGCGCAGCCGCTTCGAGGACCTTGGGCGAGTCCACCAGGTGGCCCGCATCGCCGAGGACGCCGGTCATGCCTACCTTGTCGCCCACCCCGACAGCCCCGGCCGCGCGGCCCGCTCCTTCCAGGACGCCCTGAACACCTACACGCGCCTCGGCGCCGCAGCCGACCAGGCCCGCTGCCAGCAGACGCTGCGCGAACTGGGCCAGGAACGCCCCGTTCCCCGTGGCCGCCGTTCCCACGGCGAGGAACTCCCCGCGCGAACGGCAGGTCGCCGGGCTCCTCACCACCGGCGCCAGCAACCAGGACATCGCCCGCGCCTTGTCCCTGTCCGTCCCCACCGTCGAACACCACGTTGCCCGAACCCTCAAGAAACTCCACACCACCCGCCACGACCTCCACCACCCCACCCCCGCCTGACCGACACACCGCGCCACAGGCACAGGCACAGGCACAGGCACAGGCACAGGCACGGGCACGGGCACGGGCGGGACCGTGATGCGGCGGGCACGCGTCTCGGGCGAGAACCGGGGGCATGGCGTCGTCGCCTGCCTGGCCCGGGCACGGCCGAGCCGACGACCAAGATCGGCTGCCCCGCACGGACCCACTCGCGTTGCCGCTTGGTGAGGCGCTCTCAGCTCTTGACCTCGACCTGGGTCCAGGCCGGGTTGCCGAAGGAGTCGAAGGTGACGTTCTGGACGTTGGTGGAGTAGCCAGTGTTGGTCCGGTAGTACCAGAGCGGAATGGTCGGCATGTCCTGGGGAAGCACGGCCTCGGCCTTCTGGTAGCCGGTGGCGGAGTCCTGGATGTTGGCCGCCGCGTCCGCCTGGTCGGCCAGCTGGTCGAACTGTGGGTTGCTGTAGCCGAAGTCGTTGCCCGAAGCGCCTGTCCTGTAGAGGTCTGCGAGGAAGTTGGCGTTCAGCGGGTAGTCCTGGACCCAGCCGGTGCGGAAGGCTCCGTTGATCGTGTGCCCGGTGATCGCGTCGCGGGCGGTCTTGAAGTCGGTCTTCGGGTCGCCGACGCACTCCACCCCGGTGTTCTGCCGGATCGAGTTGCAGACCGCGTCCACCCACTCCTTGTGGCCGCCGTCGGCGTTGTAGGTGATCTTCAGGCTGTTGCCGGGCACGCCGCCGCCCTCGGTGATCAACTGCTTGGCCTTGGCCGGGTCGAAGTTGCAGAAGTCGCCGCAGGTGCCGGCCTTGTAGCCCTCGACGCCCTCGGCGACCCAGGCGGAGGCGGGCGAACGGGATCCCTGGAGCACGGTCTTGGTGATGGTGTTCCGGTCGATCGCCATCGACAGGCCCTGGCGGACCTTGGCGGTGTTCGCGCCCTGCCACTCCGGCTGGTACAGGGTGAAGCCGATCATCTGGATCGCGCCCTGCGGGGCGTCGATCGCCCGGTCGCCGAGGTCGCTCTTGTAGTTCGCCAGCGCGGAGGGCGGCACCTGGTCCAGCACGTCCAGGTTGTTGGATTGCAGGTCCGCGTAGGCGGCCTCGGCGGTGGTGTACATCTTGAAGACCACGCCGCCGTTCTTCGGCTTGTCCACACCGATGTAGCCCGGGTAGCTCTTGGTCACCACCTGGGTGTTGTGGTCCCAGCTGACGAACTGGTAGGGCCCGTTGCCCACCGGCTTCTGGCCGTACCCGGCCGGATCGTTGAAGAAGGCGTCCGGCAGCGGCGAGAAGGCGATGTACCCCAGCTTGTACGGGAAGTACGAGACCTTGCCGCTCAGTTTGATGGTGAAGTGGGTGTCGTCGGTCACCGTCAGGCCGGACATCGTGGTCGCGGTGCCCGCACCGCTCTCCGGGTGCACGTCCTGGTAGCCCTCGATGTCCGCGAACCAGGAGCTGTTGATCTGATTGTTCGCGGTGGTCGCCGCCCAGTTCCAGGCGTTCACGAAGTTCGCGGCCTTGACCGGCGTACCGTCGTGGAAGGTCCAGCCCGTCTTCAGCGTCACGTTGAAGGTCTGCGAGTCACTGGTGTCGATCGACTGGGCGACCTGCATCCGCAGCTGCGCGTTGTCGGGGTTGTAGTCGACCAGGCCCTTGAAGAGGTTCTGCAGGATGCGCCCGCCGCCGGCCTCGAGGGTGTTGGCGGGCTGCAGCGGGTTCTGCGGCTCGGTGCTCTGGTAGCTGAAGGTCTTGCTCGCGTCGGTCGAACCGCTGCTGCTGCTGCCGCCGCTGCTGCCGCAGCCGGTGGCCACCAGGGCCACGGACGTCGCACCGATGACGGCCAGGCGCACTCGGGTGGCTGCGGGCATGAGGCCTCCTCCTGGGGTTCCGGAGCACATCACACCCCATGAGAGTCGCCGGTGCGCGGCGGCGCGACCGCGGTACCGCCGAACGCGCTAAGACTCGGTCGACATGCCTTGGCCGGCTCGCCGACGTGAGGGGCGACGCGCCGGCCACATCGATCGTCGACGAACAGGCGATGTGATGCCGATCCGGGAAACCAGCCCAGGGGCAGTCTGCGGGGGATCCGGACTGGTCCGGCCAACTGGCCGCCCGCACTCAGGGGCGGTCGGATCACCAGGACCAGTCGAGGACCGCGGCACGCACGCCACGACGCGAGGCGACCCGAAGCCAAAGACCGGGCTCCCTTCGGGGTAGGTGTCGGGCGCTCCACGGTGCGGGTGGGGCGGTGCGGCTCGGGCTGGCCCGCCGCGGGGGTGCCGGATTCAGGTGGCGGTGGGGTGGTGGAGGTCGTGGCGGGTGGTGCGGAGTTTCTTGAGGGTGTGGGCGACGTGGTGTTCGACGGTGCGGACGGACAGGGACAGGGCACGAGCGATGTCCTGGTTGCTGGCGCCGGTGGTGAGGAGGTCGGCGACCTGCCGTTCGCGCGGGGAGAGCTCGTCGGCGTGGCTGCGGGGCCGCCGGGTTGCCGGGGGGCGATTGTCGCCCTCGCGCAGCATGTGCTGGCAGCGGGCCTGGTCGGCTGCGGCGCCGAGACGTGTGTAGGTGTTCAGGGCGTCCTGGAAGGAACGGGCCGCGCGGCCGGGGTCGTCGGGGTGGGCGGCGAGGTAGGCGTGACCGGTGTGCTCGGCGACCTGGGCGGCCTGGTGGACTCGCCCGAGGGCCTCGAAGCGGCTGCGCGCCTGCTCGAGAAGACCGATGGCTTCCTCGGGCGTGTTAGGGGTGGCGAGCAGGCCTTGGGACCACAGGGCTTCGGCCTGAACGCCGGGGGTGTCCCGGCCCTGGATTCCCTGGAGCACCTCCCGGAGTAGCTCCTCCGCCTCCTGCCGGAGGCCGCAGGCGAGGGCCGCCTGCACGGCACTCGGCACCAGGTCCACCGCCCATACCCAGTTGTCCTTGGTGCGCAGCCGGTGCAGGGCGGGCTGCAGGCATTCCCAGGCGGGCACGGGTGCGGCTTCGGCGAGGTCGAGGCGGCTCATGTTGGCGGCGGCGACCAGGTGCCAGGGCACGAATCCGTGGCTGGTGGTCTCCAGGAGGGCGGTGAGGCGTTCGCGGGCGCGTGCCCAGTGTCCGCGGGCGAGGTCCAGCTGCGCGCGGATGAGCATCGGCTCCACCTCGAACATGCCGCCTGCCTGGTCGGCTTCGGGGGCGATGGATTCGAGGCGTTCGTCCAGCCCGTCCCACAAGCCGTCGGCGAAGTCCAGGTTCAGCCGGATGCTCTCGCATCCCGCGGCCAGCTGTTGGTTGCGGGCCCGGGCCGCCAGCTCCACGGCCTCGTCCAGGAGGCTGCGGGCTCTGGGGTCGTCCGCCCGCCACATCGCCTCGTCCGCCGCGTTGTGCAGGGCCCGGCAGCACTGCCGCTGAACGCCGCGATTCTCGTCCAGACGGGGCAGTTGCTCCAGCAGTTGCCGTGCGGCGGGGTCGCCGAGGGTTTCGAGCAGGGTGATGCGGCTGGCCAGCACGGTGGCGTGGGCCAGGGGGTCGTCTGTGCGGGCCACGGTGTGCACGGCCCGCTCCATCCACGCGATGTCCTGTGCGACGGACGCCGAATCGGTGCCCGTGCCGAGGCCGGCCATGGCAGTCGCGGCGAGGTCCGGGCGGCTGTCCAGCTCCTCTATCGCCCGCTCCATCTCCCGCCAGTTCTTCGGCTCCGAGGAGTGGGTGAGCAGGGCCCGGGCGAGGTTGAGGCGGATCTCGCCGCGGACGGCGGTGGGGAGGGAGGGGTCCGCGACGATGGTGCGCAGGGCGGTGATGGTGGTGGTGAGTTCGAGGCGGTCGGCGGCGATGTGGGCGAGGGTGAGAGCGGTGGTGGTGCGTTGCTGGGTGGGGAGGGTGGGTTCGGCGAGGAGTTGTTGGAGGAGTTGGGTGGCGATGCCGTCGTCGCCGATGCGGGTGGCGTGGTCGGCTGCGGCCTGGGCGCGGGGGATCCAGGCGTGGGGGTCGCCGAGTTGGCGGGTGTGGTGAGCGATCTGAACCAGGGGTGGGTCGGGGCCGGTGTCGAGGGCGTCGATGGCGCGTTGGTGCAGTCGCCTGCGGCGGGGGCCGGGGATCTTCTCGTAGATGGCCTGGCGGGCCAGGACGTGCCGGAAGCCGTAGCGCCCGGGCAGGGTTTCCTCCAGGATGCTGGCGTCCAGGGCCTCGGTCAGTCCGGCTTCGGCGTCGTCCTCGTCCAGACGGGCGACGGCGGCGAGGAGCTCCTCGGTGGCGGGGACGGCGAGGACCGCGGCGGCCTGCACCGCCGCGACGGCCACCACATCCAACCCGGCCAGGCGGGCACCCACCGCCTCCTTCAGCGCTCGCGGCGCGGCGAGGCCCTCCACGACGTGAACGGACGGCTCGGCCGGGCGGCGGCTGGTGGCGGCGAGGGCGAGGAGGTCCTCCTCGGCGATCAGGGGCAGGCCTGCGCTGCGTTCGAACAGCTGGCGTCCCAGGGTGTGCGCGGCGGGCTTGCCGAGGACACCGGCCGCGAGCTGTTGGACCTGCGCCTGGTCGAGCGGGTGCAGGGATATGTCCTGTCCGCCGACGCCTGTGGGGCGGTAGTACGGGGAACCGAATACGGCCGTGCCGTGAGGGAGATCGCCGCGACGGTAGGTGACGATCAGACGCAGGTGCGGGGGAGGAGTGCGGGCCAGCAGGAGGAGCAGCTCGCGGGTGGCGTCGTCGGCCCAGTGGACGTCCTCGACCACCAGCACGGCCGGGCCGATCGCGGCCAGCACGTCGTGGACTGCCCGCATCAGCTGCTGCCCGCCGGCGCCCGCGGCCGCCTCGGTCGGCTCGGAAGCGAAACGGGCGGCGAGGATCCCGGACGCGGCCCCCAACTCCACGTCCGGCGGGATGCGGGTCAGTCCGTCGCGCAGGGCGTCCACGACCGGGCCGAACGGTGCCGGCTCACGCAGAGGGTGGCACCAGCCCCGTAGCACGGGGATGCCGTCGTCCGGGCCCAGAGCGGCGAGTGCTTCGCTGACCAGCCGGGACTTGCCGATCCCGGCCTCGCCCTCCACCAGGACGACCGCCGGCCCCGCCCCCAGAGCCGCCGCCAACGCACGCAGTTCCTCCCCACGGCCGACGAACGCCAACCCCGTACGACTGGCCGCCACAATTCACCACCGCCAAACCCGGCAGGACGGCCCCCAGACCCACACTCCTGCTCACGATAGGCCTGGCCACCGCCAGCCGCCCGCCCTCCCCGGCGAGACCCCGCAGAACCATCAGCGCCACGCACGACAAGCACGCACTGTGTCCCTCGACGCGGACGCCGTGTACCGGCCGGGCCCGCGCGTGTGGATCGGTGCTGACAGCCGCCTTCGCACGGCCGGGGATTGCCTCTTGACTCCCGAGCCTCGGGATTCCCACACTCTGCCTCCGGCATCTGCCGCAGCCCCTGTCGCGGAGGTCATGTCTCCGGGCGGCCGCGTGCCGCGCGCTGTCTGCCCGGGCGGCGCCGACGGCATTCGGGGAGACCGGTTCGACGCCGACACAGGCCGACCGGCACTGAGCGCACGGGCAGGGGGCTTCCGGGCGTTACAGAAGGCGACGGTGGGCACGGCTGCGCGTAGGTATGCCGGGCACGGATGTTCCACATCAGGCATAGCCATGAGCGCGGCATCGCCGCCGCTTCGCACTTCCCGGGCCTCCCGGACAGCTAGAGACAGAGGGGCTGGAAGGGAAATCCCTGAAGGGTCTTCGAAAGGATGCCGGCTGCCACCGGCATCCGCGGCCGCCGGGTTTCCCGTTTCGGGTCGATGCAGATATCCAGGGCCGGAATGGCTCCGCTCTCCTCGAGATGCAGTTCGTAAAACGGCGAACACGCCTACGGGCATGGCGCCGAAACCTGCTCTGGGCGCACCGCACCCTGCCCACAGGACAGCCTCCACGTTCGCCCAGGACGGGTCCCGGCCGTGCCTCCGCCGTGCCTCCGCCGTGCGGAGCGGCCTGCGGACGGGCCCGTCCACGGTCCGGCGAGCCCGTCGGCGGTGTCCTTGGCCCACTACCTACCCACTACCTACCGCACTGCGTAATCGCCACCCAGTCCCCCTTGTGTCAAATTCCAGAATTCCCCCAATCGCCCATCAGGATCGGTGTGATTCGTAACCGAAAAAGGGGCTCGAGTCGATGGTTCCAATGCCCGGTTTCGTGTCTTCTTGAAGAGAAGGCAGAACCGGAGTGAACCTCTCGGAATGGGTGAGGACCATGAACGCCAGCATCGAGTTCAGTGAAATCGGCGGCGTGACCGTGAATTCGGAATCCTTTCCTTCCGGCGCCACTCCCGGCCCTGCGAACCCGGCGCCCCGGACGTGCTCCGGCGAGGCGCCCGGCAGCTGGGAGCTGCCGCACCGCCCCGAGTCCGCCGGCGTCGCCCGACGCGTGACCTGCGCCGCGCTCGACGCGTGGGGCGTGGACGACAACGCGTCCGACCAGGTCCTGATGGTTGTCTCCGAACTGGTCACCAACGCGGTGGAACACGCTCTGCCGCCGGTCACCCTGCGTGTCGAGCGGCCCGCCGCCGACACCGTGCACATCGAGGTCGATGACGGAGGCCCCGCTGCGCAGGAGGGCTCGTGGGCGACCACGGGCGGACCTGAGGAGCACGGCCGCGGTGGCGTCATCGTCTCCGCGCTGTCGACCGCTCACGGCAGCCGGCCCCTGGCGCACGGAGCCACCCACTGGGCCGACGTCACTGCTGTCTGACCCTCGCGCCATCCACCGCGGTCCGCGCCCCCGTGGGCCCTTCCCGCCCGGCATCCCCGACCCTCAGGACACTCTCATGACCAGCCCCGGCAACTCCGTGATTCCCCAGCCCGCCGCCTACCTGCGATACCGCCCGCGCTTCTGCCCGCAGCCGCCCCGCCACGACGAGGACCTGCATCGCTTCGCCACCCGGCTGGGCCTGCCGGAACCGGTCCTCTACGTGGACGACGGCCCCCCGTCCGTCGGGATCCCGCCTCGTCTGCAGCAACTGGTCCGCGCCGTGGCGGACGGCTCCCACCGAGTCCTGCTCGTCCCCGGCCCCTGGGTCTTCTCCACCGACGACGAGAAGGCCCGCAGGATCGTCCGCGTGCTGACTCTCGCCGGCTGCAAACGCATCCTCACGCTCCCCGCGCCGCACTGGCGCCGGCGGCGCAGGCCCGTCATCCCCTACACCCCCGAACCGGTCTGGCGCCGCCGGGCCCAGTCCTGACCGGCCCGCGCCCGGGTACCCGGTTCCGCCCCCGTGCCCGACGGCCCTCCCCGGCAACGTCTGACACCCGAACATCAACCAGGCGGGGACGTGTGCCCCGGCCAGCCGGCCGTTCGGACCGGCGCGGCGGCCACCGTCATGTCGACCGGCCAGCCCCAGCAAGCACCGGTCGCACGGGCCCGCCGCGCACACCAGCCCCCGGCGCGGCGGCACCACGCAACACCAGCCACGGCCGCCGCAGGGCCCGGCAACCAGCTGCCCGCCCGCGACATTCGAACACCCACCCACCCACCCCGGCACGAAACGGTGAAGCACATGAACGTCAGCACAGATCCGGCATGGCCGACCTGGGTCGGCACCACAGTCGCCCTGGCCAACGGCCTCACCGGTACTGTCCGGATGGCACAACGCCGGTACGCGACCGACAGGCTCTGGGCCGTCGACACCCGCGGCACGATGCACGAGATCGGCCGCGACCACATTCCCCGCCCCCGAGACCCGCGGCAGCCGCGCCTGCCCACCGCACGCACGCCAAGGCCCCTCACCCGGGGTGCGCCGAGACCTGTGCCGACGTCCGCGGCACCGCGTCCTCGCACTCCGGACGGCACTGCCGCCTACCTGCGCTGCTACCCCTTCGACACCTGGGGGATGACCGCCCATCGGCACCTCGTGGAGGACTACGCCCACTACCTCGACCTCCCCACGCCCGCCCTGTACTTCGACAACGGCCGCCGCACGCGATGCCCTGAGTTCGACCGGCTCCTGCACTCCGTCACCACCGGACGGCACGGCATCGTCCTCATACCCGGCCCCTGGGTCTTCGCCCTGCACCCCGACGCCGCCGAGCAGCGCCGCAGGCTGCTCACCGACCGTGCCTGCCGCGTCGTCGAGCTCCCCCGGCCTCCCTGGTGAGCACCCCGCCCCCTTGGGGTGGGATCCGCGCCGGGATGCGCCGAGAGCGGCCGCCACCCTGCGCCCGCCGACGCCCGTGGCCGGTCCGGCAGGCACGGGGCGGCCGGAAGGTGGGTCCCGGCACAGCGTGCGGGCTGCCGACCGCCACGCGTCGCCGTCACCACAGCGCGCCCTCCCGAGTGCTGCCGGATCGGGCCCCGCCCGGCAGCACCCGGGCCCCCGCCGCCGCCCGGCGGCGGGCCGACAGCGCACCCCCGCGCACCCTCGGCTCGAGACGCCCCCGCGGCGGTCACCGCAACCTGGCGTGCCCGTGGTGCCGCAGGCCGTGGCATGGCCGCGTTCGGCGACGGCGCCACCACGCCGAGCCGACGCAGCCCCGATCGAGGAGAGCCCGGGCTCAGCCCGTGGCGGAGCCCGGACACGGGCACCCGGGCGGTACCGTGGCAGGGCTCGGATGCATCCGTCAGTACTGCTGGTACCGGTGTGACGCGCGAAGGTTGTGGTGCGGCCATGGCAAGTCCCTGGGAGGGCGATTCCCCTTCCGGCCGGGGCACGGGGTTCCCCTTCGTTGGGCGCAGGGAAGAGCTCCACCTGCTGGCACAAGCACTCGAACAAGGACCCGCGGTGATCCTGGTCGAGGGCGAGGCGGGTGTCGGCAAGTCCCGCCTGGTCCAGGAGGCCACCGAGCAGGCGGCCGCCGACGGCCTGACGGTGCTGCGAGGCTGCTGCCACCCGCTGCGCGAACCGCTCCCGTTCGGCCCCGTCATCGACGCCCTGCACGACGCTCATCCCCAGTTCGGGCACGACGTCGAACTGAGCCCCAGCGTCGCGGCACTGGCCCCCTACATCCCCGAACTCGCCACTCACCTGGCCCAGGACGCCCCGCACGCGCCGAGCGAGGCAGACGGGCCGGGGCAACCGCTGATGGGAGACGTCCAGGAAGTCCTGCGGGCCCTGAGCGACGTGATCCTGGTCGTGGAAGACGTCCAGTGGGCCGACACGGCGACCTGCGAACTGCTCCTCATGCTGGCCCGCAACCCCCCTCCCGGCCTGCGCCTGGTCCTCACCTACCGGGAGGGCGAACTGGCCGGGCGGGGCAGCGTGCTGGGCGCCCCCTACCGGCGCCCGGTGGGCGTCGGCGGGATCGAGCTGTCCCTTGCCCCGCTCGGCCCCGGCCAGGTCCGCGAACTGGCCGCCGCTGCGCTCGGCGAGAGCGCTGCGGCAGCCCTAGGCCGACAGCTGTTCGAACGCAGCGGCGGACTGCCCCTGGCCGCCGAGGAGGACCTGCTGGTCCTCGCCGGCCGCCTCCAGAGCGCCGACGGACACAACCCCGTGAAGGTAGGGGAGGCACTCGAAGGCCTCGGCGTACCGCGGGCCCTGCAGGAGGCGGTGAACGGACGCGTCGCACAGCTCCCACCCGCCGCCGCCGCCGTGGTCCAGGCTGCTGCCGTCCTGGCCGTCCCCGCCCCCGAAGAACTACTCGCGGCACTGGCAGCACTGGAAGAGGAACAGACCGAGGATGCCCTCGTGGATGCCCTCGAAGCGAACGTCCTGATCGAAACCACCCCCGGCAGATACGGCTTCCGGCACGCGCTGGCCCGCCAGGCCGTCTACGAGGAGATCCAAGGCCCCCGCCGCCGCCGACTGCACCGCCGCGCCATCGAGAAACTCGCCGGCCAGGAACTCCCCGCCCTCGTCCAGATCGCCCACCACACCCGCATGCTCGGCGACACCGCCGCATGGCTGCCCCGCGCCCTCGCCGCCGCCGACCACGCCGAAGCCGTCGGCGACGACGGCGTCACCGCCGACCTCCTGCAACAGATCCTCGCCGAACCCACCCTGCCCGCCGACCAACGCATCCGCACCGCCCTCGCCCTGAGCCGCATCGCCATGCGCCGCGTCAGCATCGACACCAGCGTCGCCGCCCTGCGCCACATCCTGGCGGACCCGGACCTGCCCACCGCCACCCGCGGAGAGATCCGCCTCAACCTCGGACGCATCCTCCTCAACCACGGCATGCCCGGAGCATCCGCCGAAATCGAGCAATCCGTCGACGAACTCACCGACGTCCCCGCACTCGCCGCCATCGCCATGGCCACCGCCGGCATGGGCAACCGCAGCGACACCTCCACCACCCAGGACACCCAGTGGATGGACCGCGCGGTACACACAGCCGCCGAAAGCGGCGACGCCGTAGCCCAGGCAACCGTCGAAGCCAGCCGCATCACACTCCTCGCCGCCAGAGGCGAACCCCTCGCCCAGCAACTCCTGGACCGGCTACCACGCCACGACCCCGACCCGGACATCCTGCGCCAAAGCGCCCGCGCACTGAGCAACGCCGCCGAATCAGCCTTCTGGCGCGGCCGCGACGACGACGCCCGCACCCTGCTCGAGGAAGCCGAGGAACTGGCCCGCCACACCAAATTCCAATGGCTCCAAGTCAGATGCGACGTCATCCGCCTCGAACTCGACTTCGCCCACGGCCACTGGACAGGCCTGGAAGAACGGATCGAAGCCCACGCCCCCCAAGCCGCCGAGGACAGCTCCCTCCAAGTCGAACCACAAACACTGCTCGCCCTCCTCGACGTCGCACACGGCCAGTGGACCCGCGCCCGCGAACGGATCGGGAACCCCATGACCTACCTCAACATGGAGGAATGCTCCCTCGCCTGCACCGCAGCCCTCGCCCGCATCAACCTGGCCGAAGGCGAACCACAAGCCGCCTGGACCACCCTGCAACCCGCACTGGAAACCATCCGCAACCAACACACCTGGGTATGGACCACCGACACCCTCCCCACCGCCGTCCAAGCAGCACTCGCCTGCCAACTGCGCACCGACGCCGAACACCTCATCGAGGAGGCCGAGCAAGGCATCGAGGGCCTGGACGCGCCCGCGGCCCGGGCGGAGATCCTCTGGGGCCGGGGCCTGCTCGCCGCCGACACCCGGCCTACGGACGCGATCGAACACCTGGAACAGGCCCGCACCGTGTTCCGCGGCCTCGGGCGCGCACACCGCGCCGCCCGCATCACCGAGCAGGTCGGCCGGCTCCTCCTGGCCACCGACCCCGCCCGCGCCACCCGCCGCCTGCAGGAGGCGCTGGACGTCTTCACACGCCTGGGCGCGACCGCGGACGCCGCGCAGTGCCGCAGGACCCTACGCGGCGCCGGCCAGGAACCCCCCACACCGCGCAGACGCGCCGACTACGGTGCGGATCTGTCCCCGCGCGAACGGCAGGTCGCTGAACTCCTCTCCGCCGGCGCGAGCAACCAGGACATCGCCCACGCCCTCGCCCTGTCCCCGCGCACCGTCGAGCACCACGTCGCCAACGTCCTGAGGAAACTCGCCGTCACACGCGACCACGTCCGCGACGCCCTCCCGTAGCCCGCGCCCTCGCTGCCACAGGGCCGGGGACCTGACTTCCCGGGCCGCCGTGTCCGACCCCGCCGACGGGTCTACCAGGCGTCTTTCGGTGTACGCCAGGCTGACCCAGGTGTTGATCTTGCTGGGGTGCGTGGGCCGGTTTGGTGACGCCCATCGAAGGCGTTCAGAGCGCCGAGCCAGCAGTTGCTCCAGCGTTGCCACCCGCGTCCGGCGGGTTGAGGGCGAGGGTGGCGACGCATAGCGACCCGGGGTTCCCGCTGGTGGACGTCTCGCTGGGCTATGGCCAGTCCGGCCGCCCGCTGGCCCCGTGTCGTCGTCTCTGGGGTATTCGCGGATGATCACTGCCCTGACGCTGTGACCTTGTGGCAGACGGGCGACCTGATCGACGGCCGCTGGCCCCTGCTCGCCGACGATCGCAAGCGGTTCCAAAATGCTGCTCTGGGACTGCCCCCAGCGTCGACCGGTTGCGCCCAGGACACAGAGGTTGAGGCCAGGGCTATGCTAAACATTAGACGTCCGACGAGAGGCCCCGCACGTGCCAGTGACCGACGAGGCAATCGACAAGATCAAGGCGATGATCGTCAACGGCGAATTGCTTCCGGGAACACGGCTCCCCAAGGAGGCCGACCTCGCCGAGCGGCTTGGTCTGTCCCGCAGCTCGTTGCGCGAGGCCGTGAAGGCACTCTCGCTCATCCGTGTGCTCGACGTCCGGCAGGGTGACGGCACCTACGTAACCAGCCTGGCGCCGAACCTGCTGCTGGACGCTCTAGGGTTCGTGGTCGAGTTTCACCAGGATGACACGGTAATGCAGTTCCTGGAGGTGCGGCGGATCCTGGAACCCGCCGCGACCGCGATGGCCGCCCGACTGATGTCGGACGACGAGGTGGCAGAGCTGGGCGCCATCCTCGACCGGCTCGGCGACGAACCCACCCTGGACGAACTGATCGCCAACGACCTGGAGTTCCACCAGCGGATCGCGGCGGGCTCCGGCAACACCGTACTCTGCTCGCTGCTCGACGGGATCTCCGCTCCGACCACCCGGGCGCGGATCTGGCGCGGCGTCACCGAGGCGGGCGCTGTCGACCAGACCCGCCAGCAACACCAGGCCATCCTCAATGCGATCGCGGCTCATCGATCGGACCTGGCTGCCTCCTGGGCGGAGATTCACGTCGCAGGAGTCGAGGACTGGTTGCGCGGCACCCTGGGTACGGCGGAATCGATCCTCTTTCCGACGCCGTAGCGGATACCTGCGCGCCCCTGACTTACCAGCCCTGTCAGCTCTGCCCACCTCGGCCTGGCCAGTTTGTGTCAGATTGGGGACGTAGACGTTCCGTCCGGGCCCGCACCACGCTCCGAGTGGCTGTTGGACCTTGCGGTGAAAGTCAGGCGAGATGCGGTTGGCCCCGACCATCGTCCGGTCGTCCTCGCCGGTATTGCCGAGCACGGCGGTCAACCCGTGCTCGGGGGGACTCCACGCCCAGCGCGAGATGGGATAGAACGGATTGGCCAGGGTGGTCACCAAACTGATCAGCCCGGTACTGACCCCGTGGCATAGGCTGCGGGCCACCTCGTTGCGGCGGTACCCGCTCCTCCACGGCGGCCAGGATCTTCCCCCGGGCCGAGGGGGACACGGTCACGTCGTCGCGCACCGCCCGGGAAACGGTTCGAGCTCACACCCACACGCGCTGCGACGTCACTCATCGTTGACGGGTTACCCGGGACCGCAATCGCCATCTGCTCCCCGCGTTCGTGATCCGGACGTCCGACTGCCGCGGCGTGGCTGTCCTACGGTCCGCTGCCAGCGGTCGGGGCAGGCTGGCCGGCCTCGGCGGCCCAGAGCGCGGCGCCAATCAGCGGCGCCGCGTCGGGAAGCCGCGCGGGCGTCACGGCCAGGCGCGCGAGCACGCGGGGGTGCAGCGTGTCGAGGCCGTCGTAGAACGGTTCGGCGAGCAGATCCCAGGACGCCGCCATGGAGCCACCGACGACGAGGACGGAAGCGTCGAAGCGGTGCAGCCACGGGGCCAGGCAGATGCCCAGGGCGCGCAGCGCGTCGGCGAGGACTTGTTTGGCGGCCAGGTCGCCGACACGGGCCCGGTCCGCGATCTCGCGCACGTCGACAGGTGGGTCCGCCGGTCGCGCGGCCGCGTAGGCGGCGCGGATCGCCCGTCGGGAGACCGTCTCCTCCAGGGGCTTGCCGTCGTAGGTCAGCAGGTTCACGCAGCCCTCGGGCGGGACGTCGGGTGCTCCGTCGACGATGGCTCCGTCGGCCAGGAACGCCGAGCCCACACCGGTGCCCAGCGTGATCCCGACAGCGCGGTCGTGACCCCGCGCGGCACCAGCCCACCATTCGCCGAGGAGGAACGCGTCGGCGTCATTAAGGAAACAGATCGAGTCGGGAGCGGGCAGAGCCCCGGTCAGGGTGCGGCGCACGTCCACCCCGTGCAGCGCCTCGAACTTACCAACGTCCTGGAACAGGGCGACACCGGACGCGTAGTCAAACGGTCCCGGGGTCGCCACCGCCCACCGGACACCGGGCAGGGCGTGCAGACTCCGGGCACAGCGCACGATTGTGCCGAGGATGTCCTGGGCGGTGCCCTCCGGTCGCAGCGACCGGCGGGTCAGCGATCCGGCGGTGAGTCTGCGGGTGTCCAGGTCCACGAAGGCGGCGCTCACGTGGGTGCCACCGATCTCCAGGACGGGCGCGATGCGGGCGTTCACCGAACTACCGCCTTCACCACCTGGGTACGGCCTGTCCCGGCACGGCGCAGCGTGTACGCGCCCACCTCGGCGGGGACGGTCAAGGTCTCGGCGAAGGCAAGGGTGCACCGGTGCCCGCCCGAGGTCTCCAGAACGACACCGTCGCCGTCGACCACGTTGAGCATGTGGAACCGTCCGGCGGTGTCGTCGGTGGCGGCCCTGTCGGAGTCGAGCACGAAACGGCGTACCTCGTAGAACATCTCTGGTAGGTCGCCGATCATCTCCTCGCGCCAGCCGTCGCCAGTGCGCAGGGTGCGGGGTTGTTGCACGAGGTCGTTGCGGACCTGGATGCCGACGCGGTCGCGGTCGAGGTTGTTGAAGGCGTGGTCGATGTGCACGGGGCGGTCGTTGCCGTTGTCATCGCGACGTAGCCAGTCGTAGAAGCGCAGGCTGTACAGGTAGGGAGTGGCGCTGACCTCCAGGACCACGTTGCCCTTGCCACTGGCGTGAGGGGTACCCGCCGGGATGAGGAACAGCTGGTGCGCGTCGGCGGGGAACGTCTGCACGTGTTGTTCGACGTCGAAGGGCTGCCGGTGGTTGTCGGCGGCGAGTGCCTGGTCCCGGAAGTCGGAGACGTCGGCGTCATGCAGTCCCAGGTATACCTTGCAGCCGGGGCCGCCGACCATGACGTAGTAGGTCTCGTGCTGGGGGTACGGCCAGCCGAAGACCTCCCTCATGTACTCCTCCCGGGGGTGGCAGTGCAACGACAGGTTGCCGCCGTCGACGGTATCGAGAAAGTCGAAGCGGATCGGGAAAGAGGTGCCGAACTCAGCGTGCACCCGCTCGCCGAGCACCCGGACGGGGTGCAGTGCGACGAGGAGCTGGAAAGGGACCTCGATCTTCGGGTGGCCACGTTCGCCGATCAGCACGCCGCTCTCGGGGGCGATCAGCTCGTACCCGATGGCGGTGTTGCGAGCTTCCGGGTTGAAGCCGAGTTCGCGTTGCGCCCAGTGCCCACCCCAGGAGGTGGAATTGAACGTGGGCCGGGTGCGAATCGGACGCCCCGAAAGGTCGGCGAGGGTGCGCCGCAGCGCCTCGCCGTCAAGCCAGGTGACCACGTCCTCCTGCGTGTCGAGCCACAGCGCGACGCGGGGGGCGATCGCGTCGCGGTGGCGGTCCAGCAGCGGCCAGTCGATGTAGAACAACCGCCGGGTCGTCCCGGGCCCGGCATGGTGGGGCTGGCCGAGATTACGTCCCGTCCCGGCGGTGATGGCCGCTTCGGCGTGGCGCTTGGGCAGGTCGGCGTACCAGAGCACATCGTGGTCGACGAGCGCCGCACCGGGCCCATAGACGACCAGCATGGCGCCAGCAGTCGGCGGCTGCACCCAGGGCAGGTCAGCGAAGAAGTCCGCCAGGTCACCGGTCGCCCTGGTAGCGAAGTCAGGATCCTCGGCCAGAAACCCCTGCTCCGCACGGGCGAGAAGTTCCCCCCACGGGACGAAGAACTGGCGTGTGTCCAGCCGCAGCACCTTCAACTCCCCGTCGTCCAGCGCGGTGGCCAGCCCGTCGACGACGGCCTCCCAGTCCAGTGCCGCAGGGCCGTCGATGGCCAGGACGCGGCTGCCTGTCGGCAGCGTGGCAGCGGCGGCGCACCAGCCGGAGCCGACGGCACCGACCATGGGTGGATAGCAGGGGTTGAGGTTGTACGGGTGGGCGACGGGGGTGTCGAACATGATCTCTCCTACGGATGTGATTTCGGCCATGCGCGGTGGCGCTGTCAAGCCGGCGGCGGCTGTTCGCCGGAGCCGCGGACGATGAGTTCGACGGGCAGGGTGACGGTCTCCGTTGGCCGGGTCGGGTCCGCAATACGCGGCAGGAGCAGATCGAACGCGAGGCGCCCGATCTTCCTGCTGTCCTGGGCGATCGCAGTCAACCCGGGCTGGAGAAGGTCGGCGAGCGGAAAGTCGTCGAACCCGACGATGGCAGGGACACCCGTTCGCGAGCCGAGCTGGCGCAGTACCTCGATGGTGGTGTTCTGGTTCCCGGTGATGAGCGCCGTGGCAGGCAGGTCGCCGCCGAGCACGATGGCGAGTGCCGCGGCGATCCGGGCGGGTTCGACCGCACCGGGGTGAACCATGTTGTCGACCGCTCCGCCGTTGGCCGCCGTGCACGCGCGGAAGGCGGCGGCGCGTTTGCTGCCGGTGTAGACGCGTTCCTGGTCGCCGATGTAGGTGATGCGGTGGTGGCCGTGCTGGACGAGGTGCCGGAACGCCATGCCGACGCCCGCCGCGTTGTCGGACACCACGGCGTCGGTGTCGATGCCCGCGTTGCGTCGGTCGACGGCAACGACCGACATCCCGGACTCGATCTCCGTGGCCAGGTATTGGTGATTGTCGCTGGTCGGTTCCATGATGATGCCGTCGACCCGGCGACCGCACATGGACAGCACCGCAGCGCGTTCCCGTTGGTCATCGTCGTCGGTGGCCATGGCCAGCACTGTCAGCCCGTGCACGCGGGCTGCCTGGTCGACGGCCCCAAGCAGCGGGTTCGGCCCAGCGATGCTGCGCACGGTGACGCCGACGATGCCTGTCGTTCCCCGGCGCAGTTGCTGTGCCCGTTCGTCGGGGGCGTAGTCCGGTGCCGTGATCGCTGCACGGATCCGGTCGGCGAGGTCGATACCGACGGTGGGGTCGTTGTTGACGTACCGGGACACGGTGCGCAACGCCACGTTGGCCTCGCGGGCGACGTCGACCATCGTCGGACGCCTGCGTCGGGGCCCGTCGGTATTCGTGTGATTGCGGTTGGTCATTTCACTCCCGGTTCACAGACGAACAGGTCTCCGCGCTCCGGCGGGTGGGCGCGCAGTGCCCGCACCAGCCATTGGTCGAGCCCGTCGATGTGCGCGGATGCCCGCGAGTGCGCGAGGTCGGGTCTGCGGACGGCGATCGCGTCGAGAATGGCACCGTGCTGCTCGCGGGTGCGCTCGACGGCTCCCTGTGCCATACCGCGCCAGAACCTCGCCCGCGAGGTGGGCCCGGCCATGCCCTCCAGGACGGAGCACATGACCGGGTTGCCGGCACCGGCGGCGATGAGCTGGCGGAACTGCGGGTTGTTCGCCACGAACTGTTCCACTGTCGTGTCCGGCCCCAGGTTGTCGATGACCTGGCGCAGGCGGGGCAATGCTGAGGGCGCTCATCCGCAGGCCGCCAGTGCGGGGCGGCCGGTTCGAGGACGCGGCGTACCTCCAGGAACTGCAGGACGGAGCCGTCGCGGTGCAGGTTGACGATGAAGCTGATCGTGTCCAGCAGACGGCCGGGCCGAGGCTGGAGACGTAGGTGCCGTCGCCATGGCGGCCTTCCAGGAACGACAGTACCCTGACCGCCTCGCGCAGAGAGCTGTTTGACAGCCCGAGGCGCTCGGCGAGTGCGGACTCCTTCGGCAGCCGGCCACCGGCATTCAGTTGGCCAAAGTGGATCATCTCCTTGACCTTCTCGATGGCGTCGTCGGTCACTGCCATACGGCACTTCCCAAAGGCCCGGCCGCGACGGACTGCGCAGGGACCTGCAGGCCTGTGTCGCGGTGGCGACGGTGGCTGGTGAAGCCGCGCCCGTTGACGTTGTGCAGTTCGCCTGCAGACGCGGTGATCGGCTCGTCAGGCACTGCGAGGTCGGAGTGGCCGGCGTACAGCCCGAACAGTCCGGCGATCACGGCTTCAGTGACCGCTACCCCGGAGTTGCAGTCGCGGTTGGAGACGCCACGCTCAGCGACGCGGTAGCGACCGTCCCCGACGGCCTCCATCGCCTGACCCCACAGACCACCCGAGGTACTGGCGTGGACCCGGCTCAGGAACCGCTGGGCGAGATCGGGCCGGCCGAGACGGCACAGCCCGTACGCGGTCGCCCCGGGCCATGCACCGAATGCTCCTGCGGCGCCATGGTCGGCCCGGTCGGAGTATGGCGCCACCGGGTCGTCGGGTGCCAGGGCGCGCATCCAGTCGCCGTCGAGGAGGTGTCGGGTGACGAAGTCGACCATCTCGATGCGTTGGGTGTCGCTGAGGTCTTCTGGCATGTCGGCGGCGACGAGTTGGAAGTCGAGGCAGTGTCCGATCGTCTCGTCGCCTTCGGGATGTGCGATGTTCCACCGGCCGCCTCGGGAGTACTGGCCGAGCACCGCTGCGCTAAGTTCGGTGGCTTCGGTGTCGGCGTGGTCGGCTTCGTCGGGTCGGCCGATGTGTCGCAGCAGCCGTGCCAGGGACCGCAGCATACCGACGTGCCCGGCGTTGAAGGACACGACCGCGTCGCGGTAGTTGGGGACGCATTCGAGGAGTTCCCACGGATCGCGTCCGAAGTCGCTGAGGATTCCGCCGCCGAAGTCCGCCCGCTGGGTCCGGTGTCGGTAGGCCATGGCGCGCAGGTGGTCCAGGACGGTGCAGCCCGCGGCGGTCGCGCCCAACAGCCCCAGATCCCCGGTGATGTCGAGGTACGCGCGCACGGTCCGGAACAGGGCGTGGTCGTTGGCGGTGTAGTGGTTGCCGATCGGTAGGAGATTGCGGGTGTCGAACGAGTGTGACCGGTGATAGGGCTGGGCCAGTGCGGCGAGGATCCACGCCCGGATCCCTGCCGGTTCGAGCAGCGACGCCGTGCGGGCCCATTCGGACTGGTCCCAGTAGAACGTGATGGTCGGGCCGAGGCGCGGTCCTCCGGTCAGGAAGACGGGCCCGAGAGGGCTGACCCCGGTGTTGCGCATGTAGATGGCCAGCAACGCGCCCAGGTAGTAACTGCGAGCTAGGCCGGCGTCGTGGCTGGTGAGGGTGGGGAGGTGACCGCTGAACTCGGTGTTGCCGGGGGTGAAGGCCGCCGCCCAAGTCTCGCGCCATCTCCTCGCGACCGTTTCGAACAGGGCGGGAAACTGTCTGGCCTGGCTGCGGGCGCCGCTGAGAACGTCGAGTGCATTGGTCCCGACATGAAGGACCGTTCCCAATACCACCGACGTTCCCGGGCTGACGGTGACGTTCCAGATGGCAACGCCGCCGGAGCCGTCAGTGCTCAGACTGTCCGGCGTCGTCCCGAACGCGTAGGCCGACCTGGCGGGACTGTGCGCGTCGACGACGAGAACCGTGTCGCCATGGCGCTCGGCCCGCCAGCGCTGTCCGCTCCACCACGGCCGGGTGGCGGCCGCGATAACACCGTCGACGACAAGCCTGACCCCTTCCCCGCCCACCTGCGCCGACACTCGGTGCCACGTGCCGGGGGACAGGAGGCTGGGAGCAAGGAGCAGCTCGCCGGCGGCGCGCAGCCACAGCGTCCCGTCGTCGAGCCCGAACTGGATGGAGTCCGGGTGATTGCCGTGTGTGAGCAGGACGCCGGTCTCGCCGGCCTGGTCGACCAACAGGTCGAAGGCGAGCGTCGCTCCGTCGGGCAGCGTCACGGGTTCGAGGCGGAGTTCCGCCTCCGCCCGGTCGAGACGGTACTCCACGGTACCGACCCGGGTCGGGGACTCGCGCGGGACGGAGACTTCGATGTCGCGGATCACCGCGCGGGCGGCGGGCGGCCGGGGCCGGGCCGCGTCGGGGCTGGTGTGGTCGGGCAGTTCGGCGTCCAGCAGCATCGGGGCCCCGTCCTCGTCGCGCTGGATGCCGGGGGTACGCGGGCTGCCGAGCCGGATGTGCCGGGGCCCCGGCGCGAGGAACTGGACCTGGCGGGGCCGGTCGGCCAGGACCTCGGCGCGGACACGTTCGGTGGTGAAGAAGTCGTGGTGGTGGCCGTCGTTCCATGGGGTGCCGTACAGCCAGCCCCAACCGGTCTCGGAGTGGGCGATCGGAGCCAGGAGTTCCTGCGAGACGGTGACCCGCACGGGCCGGGTGGTGGTATTGGTGAGTTCGGTGCGCCACGAGATGTCGGTACCCTCATAGCCCATCCGGGTGTCGGTGGTGACCGTTACCGGTCCGCATCCGGCCCGGCGACGCACGCCCCACGCGGACCACTGGAACTCCGCGGCCTCCGGTACGCGGCCGTCGATGCGGAGCACGCCGGTGTGGTAGCCGCCGCTGAACGGGGGGATGGCCAGCCATGACAGTGAGGTCAGGTCGGCGTTGACGTGGGCCTGGCCCCACTGGTTGCGCAGCGACGGCAGGTGGGCCAGGTCTGCCCGAGAGATCCAGTCGCCGCACAAGCTGTCAAGTGGCGGCACTGTCGGCGGCGGGGTCACTTGGAGGCTCCTGACATGAGTCCGTGCATGAATTCGCGCTGCCCGACCAGGTACCCGATCACGGGGATGACCGCAGCGAGGAACATGATCCCGAACAGCTGTCCGTAGTCGGTGGAGTAGGTTCCGACGGACAGGTACACGCCGGTCGTGATCGTCTGGCCCTGGAGCGGGCCGAGGATGAACAGCGGGTTGAGGAAGTCGTTCCACACCCACAGGCCGAGGAAGATGCTCACGGTTGCGGTGGCCGGGCGCATCACGGGCATGACGATCTGCCACCAGATCCGCATCTCCGATGCCCCGTCGATGCGGGCAGCCTCGATGATGTCCGGAGGGACCGAGCGCAGGAAGCCGACGTAGACGAACACGGCGAACGATAGGTACCCGCCGCCGACGTTGGACAGGATCAGCCCGGTGTGGCTGTGGTCCAGGCCGATTTGCTGCAGCAGGTTCACGATCGGCAGGAGGACAACCTGCGGCGGCACCATCAACCCAAGCGCGAAGAAGGCCAGCAGAACCGCCTTGACCCGGGGGGTCCGCTGGGAGATGTACAGGCTCAGAGCCGAGGCGAGGGGTACGAGGATCGCGACGGTAGCCACAGTCACGACGACCGAGTTGCCCAGTCCACCCTGCACGAGCCGGTCCGGGCGCTGCAGGGCGTGCAGGATGTTGTCGAACGTGAACGGCATGGGCGGTGCGGCCGGGTTGGCCAGGATGTGTTCCTGGTCCTTGAAGGCGCTGACAAAGGCGAGGTAAATCGGGAGAATGAATGCCGCCGTGACCAGCCAGGCGAAAACCGGGTGCATCGCGTGCCGCAGGCGCATGGCGAGCTGGGTGCTGTTCACAGCCGCACCTCTCTCTTGCGCAGCAGGTGGGTGACGACGTAGGCGAAGCCAGCCGTAAGTGCCAGTAGCAGCATCGCCAGCGCCGAGGAGTAGCCGAACAGGTTGTTGGTGAACGCCACCTGCACCAGGTAGTAGGCGGTCGACTGGGTGGTGTTGGCCGGCCCGCCGCCGGTCAGCACGGCGATGATGTCGTACAGCTTCAGTGTGGTGATCAGGCACAGCACGACGGTGATCGTGGTGCCCGGCGCGATCATGGGGACCGTGATGTGCCGGAACCTCTGCCACGCCCCCGCGCCGTCGACGCGGCCGGCCTCGTAGAGGTCCGGGGGGACCGAGCGCAGCGACGCGGAGTACACGACGGTGGCGAACGCGATCGTCACCCAGCTGACGACGACGCAGATCGACATCGTGGCCATCTGGGTGCTGCCCAGCCAGCTGATCGGCTCGTTGACCAGGCCAAGGCGCTGCAGGGACACGTTGAGCAGGCCATTCTCAGTGAGGATGCTGCGCCAGATGAACGCGACGACGACCCCGGAGACCACCTGTGGGATGAACACCAGGGTCCGCATGATCCGGAAGGCGCGGTTCTGGCGGTTGAGCAGCAGGGCGAACCCCAGCCCGAACGCATTGGCGACGACGGTCACGACCACCACCACGGTGAACGTGAACAGCAACGTCGCGCGCAGCCGCTCGTCGGTGAACAGGGCCTGGTAGTTGTCGACGCCCACGAACTGACTGTCGGCGCGCAGCGGGTTGCGGTCGGTGAAGCTCATCACCAGGCTCTGCAGCACCGGGTAGATCAGGAACGCGGTGTACAGCAGGATCGCGACCCAGGCGAAAGCGGCCAGACCCAGCGGGCGACGTGTGGTAGGGCGGGGGGACGGCACGGCGGGATCTCCTTTCCTTGCGATGTGCGGGGTCCGCGGCGGCCGTGGGCGACCGAGGCGCGGGCTTTCGGTGGCGGTCGCCCGGGGACGGCGGCCGCCACCGAGGCGACGGGAGTTGGCTACTTCACGGCCGCCTTGTCCCACGCCTTGTCCAGCGCGCCCAACTGACCGGCGACGTCGCCGTTGGTAAACAGCTGCTGCGAAACGGCGTAGAACAGGTCTGCCACGCCCGGGGGCATCGCGTCGTCGTTGGTGACCCAGCCTATGGAGCTGACCTTCGTGTTCTCCTGCCCGACCAGTGCGAACGCGTCGGTGTACACGGGGGTGACCTTCGCGTCGAAGTCCTCGAGCTTGATGTTCTTGAACATCGGGAACGCGCCGTCGGACTCGATCAGGGCCTTGAGGTTGTTGGGCGACAACGACCAAGCCTTGGCGAACGCGACCGCCTTCGCCGTATCGGCGGCCTTGGCGCTGACCGCGGTCGTCCCGCCGACATTGAACGGCACGACCAGCGAACCGTCGTCGGTGGGCAGCATGAACGTGCCGAAGCTGGCGGCCTGCTCGGGCTTGATCTGCCCGATGAACCAGCTGCCCATCGGGTACATGCCGGCCTTGCCAGCCAGGAACTGCGCGTTGGCGTCGGCGTAGTTGACACCGAGCGCGCCCTTGTCAAACGCCCCGGCGGTGATCAGGTCGCGCTGCTTCTGCACCGCGGCGACCACGTTGGCGTCAGTGAAGTTCGTCTTGCCCGCGTAGCGGTCGGCGACCCAGTTCTTGTTCTTACCCAGGACGTCGGCGCTGACCAGTCCGACCAGCGGCATGCTGGCCGACCACGGCTCGGCGCCGGCGAGTTCGATGGGGGTGACCCCGGCGGCCTTGAGCTTGGCGACCACGCCGACGAATTCCGCCCAGGTCTTCGGCACGCTGATGTTGTTCTTGGCGAAGATGTCCTTGTTGTAGAACACCATCGGCAGGATCTGCGAGTTTGTCGGCGGGATGTACGTCGCGCCCTTGATGCTGTTGGCCTCCGGCTGCAGGAAGTTGGCTTGCAACCACTCCTTGTCGAACGGCATGAGCAGCTTCGCGTCGATGAAGTCCTTCGGGTTGATCGACGCCAGCAGGTCGGGGAACTGCCCCGAGGCCTGCAACTGCTTGGCGTAGGCGTTGCGGTCCGCGCTCGGCGACACGATCTTGTTGATCTTGACGCCGGGGGTCGCCTTTTGGGCGTCGGCGATCGAGGTGTCCCAGAACTGGGCGGTCAGGGCCGGGGTCTCGAACGTGAGGAAGCTGAGGGTGCTGGTGCCGGCGGGGGTGGGGCTGCTGGTGGAGCAGGCGGTGAGGGCCAGGGTCGCGGCGATGGACAGTGTCAACACGACTCTGGAGCGAAGGGATTTCATGCTGTTCTCCTGGGGGTGGGACGAGAGATGCCCGATTTGAGACGGTCGTCAATCACGTCTCAGCTGGTCAGGCGGGCTGCGTTCGAATCACGGCTTGCGGGGCGCGCGCTGGAGATAACGCTATCTCAACTCCGGGAACCCGGAGCTTAGAGCGCGGGAGGTTCGATGTCAATGACTTTCCAGTGCGCCAACTTCCCTCGATCTATTGACTTGGGGTTACGGGAAGGTTTAGCTTTCGGCCCCAGCGTTACAACTCCACGCATCAAGATCATTTCTGGCTCTCACTAGAGGCGATAACGTTATCCAATCAGGCGTCCTGGGGGTTCGTCCGTTGAGGGCACCTGCACAGCTCGCGCCGCTGCGGAGGTGCCGCATGAGGCGGCCTCTCGGGACGGCCATACCGGGAGGTCACACCTCGGCGCGAGACCTTCAGGACCGCTTGTTGGCCAGGACTGCCCCCCGTCGCGCGGCCCGCCCTCGGGTGGCCCAACCCATTCAAGAGGTCATCGCCGCCTTGCCTGCTGCCCGACGGGGCACGACTGGTTCGTACGGATCGGCCTTGACCGGGTGACGTTCGATGAACCCTTCGAGCACCCCGAATGACGCATCCGCTCCACCACATCCCTGCTGAAAGGCGATCCCATCATCCGCCTGGAACACGAAGCGGACAGGTCGCTCGACCCAAACCCACAGGGCATCTATCTCTCTCCCGACGATGCGGGGCCGACTGGGAGGCGATGCTCGACACCGCCGGTCAGGTGGTCCGCCTGGATGCCGACCAGTGGGAGGGCGCCTGCTGCAACTGGGTGACCGCCAAATCGTCGGAGGCGATGTGGGACGAGGACGTGGCAATCGCGCTGCTCGTGCCAGACGCGCCGATGATCCAGTTCGGCGACTTCCGCTTAGGTCCACCGCCGAGTGCAGTACCGCGACAGGCAATCTGCCGCTCCTCGCCTGGCCCGTCAGGAACCACTGGGACACCAACCATCCCCTGACGCGGACCAGACGGATCCACCTGTGATACGGCGTCATCTCTATGCAGTGTGTCCGTGCACAGTGCCGCAGACCAGCACTACCGCGCCGCACGCGGCATCGACTTCGTCGTGACCTCTTCCTGTACGACCATCCATTCGAGGAGCACCTGCCATGCATGACGACCGCAACCTGGTCGAGGCCCGTCTCAAGCGGGTCCTGGAGGAACGGATCCGCCCCGCCGTCTATCCGGAGACGGTGCCCCTGCGGGTGGAGATCTGGGTCGCCCCTGATGAGCCCGTGCCGGTGGCCGAGGGGCTCGCGGCCCCCCGCATCCCGATCAGCGTCGGCGACCCGTGGGGCGCGCCATGGGGCACCAGCTGGCTGACGGTGTCCGGCACCATACCCGAGCACTGGGCCGGCCGGACGGTGGAGGCCCTGCTGGACCTGGGCTTCGACGCCAACATGCCGGGTTTCCAGTGCGAGGGGCTCGTCTATCTCTCCGACGGCACACCGGTCAAGGGGCTCAACCCGCGCAACCAGTGGGTCCGGATCGGCACGCCGGTCAGCGGCGGCGAGGAGGTCGTGCTGCATATCGAGGCGGCCTCCAACCCCGTGCTGCAGGACTATCACCCCTTCCAGCCGACGGAGCTGGGCGACAAACACACCGCCGGGGACAAACCGCAGTACACACTGACCCAGATGGACCTCGCGGTCTTCGACGACACTGTGTGGAACCTGGTCCAGGACTTGGAGGTGCTCGGCGAGCTGATGGTTGAGCTGCCGGTCGAGGGCGCCCGGCGGTGGGACATCCTGCGCGCCGTCGACCGCGCGCTCGACGCCGTGGACCTCCAGGACGTCAACGGCACCGCCGCCGCGGCCCACGAGCGGCTCGCCGAAGTGCTGTCAACCCCGGCCGAGCCGTCCGCGCACCGGATCAGCGCGGTCGGACACGCTCACATCGACTCGGCGTGGCTGTGGCCGCTGCGCGAGACCGTCCGCAAGGTCGCGCGGACCACGGCGAACATGACGGCGCTGCTCGACGACGAGCCGGACTTCATCTACACGATGTCGCAGGCCCAGCAGTACGCGTGGATCAAGGAACACCGCCCGGAGGTGTACGCCAAGGTGAAGAGGGCTGTGGCGTCCGGCAGGTTCGTGCCCGCTGGGGGCATGTGGGTCGAGTCGGACACCAACATGCCGGGTTCTGAGGCGATGGCGCGGCAGTTCGTGCACGGCAAGCGGTTCTTCCTCGAGGAGTTCGGCGTCGACAACTCCGAGGCGTGGCTGCCGGACACCTTCGGGTTCGCTGGCGGACTGCCGCAGATCATCAAGGCGGCCGGCTCGAAGTGGCTGCTAACCCAGAAGATCTCCTGGAGCCAGATCAACAAGTTTCCGCACCACACGTTCTGGTGGGAGGGCATCGACGGCACCCGGATCTTCACGCACTTCCCGCCGGTCGACACGTACAACTGCTCGATGCTGGGCCGGGAGATCGCGCACGCCGCCCGCAACTTCAAGGACAAAGGCCGGGCACGGCACTCCATCGCGCCGACCGGCTGGGGCGACGGCGGAGGCGGCACCACTCGGGAAATGATCGCCAAGGCCGCCCGGATGCGGGACCTAGAGGGCTCGGCAACGGTTCGATGGGAGACCCCGGCGGCGTTTTTCACGAAGGCCCAGGCCGAGTACCCAGACCCGCCGGTGTGGGCCGGCGAGCTCTACCTCGAGCTGCACCGGGCTACCTTGACTAGCCAGGCCAAGACCAAGCAGGGCAACCGGCGCAGCGAACACCTGCTCGTTGAGGCCGAACTGTGGTCGGCCACCGCCGCCCTGCTGGCTGGCGTGCCTTATCCGTACGCGGAACTCGACCGGATTTGGAAGACGGTACTGCTGCACCAATTCCACGACATCCTGCCCGGTTCCTCGATCGCCTGGGTGCACCGCGAGGCGGAGAAGACGTACGCCGCAGTCGCCGAAGAGCTGGGCGGTATTATTGGCCGGGCGCTGCTGGCGCTGGCCGGTGACCCTGGCAGCGGCACCGAGGTCGTGTTCAACGCGGCCCCGCACGCCCGGGCCGCGGTGCCGGCCGGTGGCGGAAGGGTCACGGCCCCGGCGGCGGACGGGTGCGCTGTCACGGCCCGCCCCGACGGCGGCTGGACGCTCAGCAACGGCTTGCTCGATGTCGCCGTGGACGCCCGCGGCCTAATCGTGTCCGCCTACGACATCGCCGCGCGGCGCGAGTCCGTTCCCCCGGGCGCCGCGGCCAACCTACTGCAGATCCACCCGGACTTCCCGAACATGTTTGACGCGTGGGACGTCGACGAGTTCTACCGCAACACCGTCACGGACCTGACAGGGGTCGACGGGATCACGGTCACCGTGGACACGCCGCGGAGGGTATCGATCCGGGTGGCCCGCTCCTTCGGCGCCTCGGGGGCCGTGCAGACGATCTCGCTGGCCGCCGGGTCCCGGCGACTGGACCTGGACACCGAGGTCGACTGGCACGAGCGGGAGAAGTTCCTTAAGGTGGCGTTCCCCCTCGACATCCACACCGACCGGTACGCCTCCGAGACCCAGTTCGGCCACCTTTACCGCCCGACACACACGAACACCAGCTGGGACGCCGCCAAGTTCGAGGCGTGCAACCACCGGTTCGTCCACTTCGATGAGTCGGGCTGGGGCGCGGCGCTGGTCACCGGCTCCACCTACGGTCACGATGTCACCCGGGCAGTCCGCGCGGCCGACCAGGGCACCACCACGACGGTACGCGCGTCGCTGCTGCGGGCCCCGCGCTTCCCCGACCCGCACACCGACCAGGGCGTACACCGGTTCCGGCACGCACTCGTCGTGGGATGCACCATCGCCGACGCGGTGCGCGAGGGCTACGCGGTCAACCTGCCCGAACGGGTACTCGCCGGTGATGCGGCGGTCCAGCCACTGTTCGCCGTGGACGACGACGCGGTGGTGATCACAGCCGTGAAGCTGGCCGACGACGCCAGCGGAGACGTCGTGGTCCGGTTCTACGAGTCGCTCGGTGGCCGGGCGAGGGCACGTCTGACGCCGTCCTTCTCCTTCACCGACGTCACAGCCTGCGACCTTCTCGAACGGCCCATCGAGGAGTTCGTGGCCGTTGAGGATAGGGCGGTCAGGCTCCGGCTGCGGCCCTTCGAACTGGTCACGCTCCGGTTCCGGCGCGCCGTCGACGGGGAGCGGTAACGATCGAGGCGGGCTTACCTTGTGGATGATCTTAGCTTGACTCTGTCGGGGATCTTGGTCACCGCCCCCTCAACTGACGGCTCGCCACGAACGTAGGCGCGGGATGCCCCGCTGATCGAGGTGGTCCTGGAAGGCTGTCGGCGGTCGTGGCGGCCGGCTTTCGTCGGGGGCCTGCTTGCTGAGGCGTTCCGCATCCGTCATGTCGGACGGGTAGTGCGGCGCACGCCGCCCCGCCGCGATCGCCCCGTACTGTGAACGAAGCAGTCACACGCCAGAGTGTCCGAAGTGGCATCGACCGGCACAGGGATGGTGAACTGGTACGGCAACGGGCCTCCTGGGCCGGAGGGTTGGTCTCGACAACCGCACTCCTACCAAGAGGCCCGTTCGTCTATGCCTGCCCTGCGGCCAGCATGAACGTTCGAGGCATCCCCGGCCCGGCCCCACCGAACACCACCCGGTTCACCACCACGCTCTCACCTTGTCGTTTTACCTCCGGTGATCGGCTTGAGGTTGTTCGATCTGGTCACCCACATGGGGATCTGCCGGACAGGGCGACGACCTCCGTCTCACGCTGTGTGATGTCGAGTCGCACAACGGAGCCGGAGGTCGTCTGTGTCGATTGTGGTCCCTGAGGCCGTTCGCCAGCGGGCAATCGCGGAACTGTCGTCCTTTCGAATGGACTTGTACGCCGCGATGCCCCGTCGTGCGGATGCACTCTTCGAGCTGTCGGACGCCCTGCTGTGCACTGACGGGCCGGTCCGAGCCCTGGTCGAGCTGGCCCTGGCGCCCGAGCACCGGCGCTCGCACGCCTCCCTCTACGCCGCCCTGAACCGCGGGGATCTCGATGCGGACCGCCTGCGGTGCGCGATCGCGGCCCGCAGCCTTCCCCGCGGCCCCGGCGGACGGATCGTGCTCGCCGTCGACGTGACCGCCTGGCTGCGGCCGGACGCCAACACGAGCGACGCCCGCTCTTTCTGCCACACCTACGGCCGACGGGAGAACACCCACGAAATGGTGCCCGGCTGGCCCTACTCATTCGTCGCCGCCCTGGAACAAGGCTCGACCTCCTGGACGCACAGCGCCTGGAACCGGGTGCCGACACCGCGGCCGTCACCGCCGCCCAACTCCGCGAGGTCCTGCGCTGCGTCTTCAACGCCGGACACTGGAAGATCGGCGACCCGCCGGTACTGATCGTGGCGGACGCCGGCTACGACGGCCCACGCCTGGCCTGGCTCCTGCGGGATCTGCCCGTCCAGGTCGTGGTGCGGATGCGCTCCGATCGGGTCTTCTTCAATCCCGTGCCCGACGACCACCGCATCGGCCCGAAAGGCGGCCAGCCCCCGCGTCACGGGGCCCGGTTCGAGCTTGCCGCCTCCGCCACCTGGCACGAGCCCGACAGCGACAGCAAGCACGCGACCCGCCGCTACGGCACCGCTCGCGTCCGTGCCTGGCACCGCCTGCACCCGCGCATCTGGCGCCGCTCGGCCTGGAGCGACTATCAGGGCCAACTACCCATCGTCGAGGGAACCTTGATCCGCCTCGACGTCGATCACCTGCCTTCCGGCGGCACCCCGAAGCCGGTGTGGTTGTGGTTCTCCGGACCCACGCCCTCCGGCGCGGACACCGACACCGCATGGCACGCGTTCCTGCGACGCTTCGACCTGGAACACACCTAATCCTTTGTGAAGGCGGTTCCAAAACGGTCCGATGGGCTGGGACTGTCTGCCGTGACGGACGCCTAGGGCGCGTATCTGGTTGTGATCAATCTGTGGATTTCGCCCCCACAGCGAGGCCTGATCCGGTAGATCAGGCTGTGTGACACGACAGCAACTGACGGATGCGGAGTGGGAGTTCATCGGGCCTTACCTGCCGATCGGCGAGTACGGCCCGTACCCCGAGCGACTGCGGCAGCAGTTCGAGGGGGTGATCTGGCGGTTCAAGACGGGCGGGCAGTGGCGAGAGATGCCGAAGGAGTTCGGCGCCTGGCCGACCGTCTCCAACCGCTTCCGGCAGTGGCGGGACGCCGGCGTCTTCGAGGCCCTGCTGGAGGGCCTGATCGCGGAAGCCGCGAAGCGCGGTGAGGTGGACTTGTCCCTGGTCAGCGTCGACTCCACCACCGCCCGCGCCCACCACGACGCCGCCGGGATGCACCTTGACGAGGATGTCGTCACCGCCCTGGAGAAGGCCGCCGCCGAAGAGGAGAAGGCCCGGTCAAAAGGGGCGACCACGAAGGACGAAACGGGCAGGACGCCGAAGCCGATCCCGAGCGGGAAGAACGACGACGTATCCGGCGTCGGCACAAACTCCGACTGAAAGCCGCCCTGCTCGGACGCTCGAGGGGCGGGCAGACCAGCAAGATTCACGTCGCCGGCGACCGGAAGTGCCGCCCGCTGGCGTTCGTCCTGACCGCGGGGCAAGCCGCCGACAGCCCGCAGTTCATCCCCGTGCTCAAGAAAGTCCGGGTCCGCGGGCCCGTCGGCCGTCCCCGCACCCGTCCCGACGCGGTCGCCGGAGACAAGGCCTACTCGTCCCGCGGCAACCGGGCCTACCTGCACAAACGCGGCATCAAGGCAGTGATACCGGAAAAGAAGGACCAGGCCGCCAACCGGAAGAAGAAGGGCTCCAGGGGCGGCCGGCCCGTCAGCCACGACGCCGACCTCTACAAGGAACGGAACACCGTCGAGTGAACCGCCCCGGGTTCGGTGGAGACTCGAAATCGTGTAAGGATTCGAGTCATGGCACGTCCCTCCTCCTACCCGCCTGAACTGCGCCGTCGTGCGGTGCGCATGGTCGCCGAGGTCCTCGGTGACTACCCGAACGAGTCGGCCGCGCTGCGGGCCGTCGCCGAGAAGCTGGGCATCGGCTCAGCCGAGACC
>NZ_JBIURH010000063.1:0-32269 GCF_044740765.1 Kitasatospora sp. NPDC088346 | reverse complement strand
CCTAGAGAAACGACTCTCAGGCGCCCTCACCCATGTCCGCGCAGGTCAGACCCCAAATTCGTGACTCTAGGCCGCTGAATTACGCGGAACGCAGGACCGTGCTGTTACTGGGGTGTTATGCGGGGGCCTGCAGGAAAGTCGATCGCTGCAGATCGAGTGCGGTGGCGCGAAGAGCCCGGGAGCGGTCCGATGGTGATCTCGGAACGGGCGGTGAATCAGCGCAGGTCGGGCGGGCCGCATTCCTGGCGAATGAGCGCCACCACCTCCTGATCGCGTATCTCGATGACGTACCCGGCGGGCATGGTTACCGGCGCCGAGATGACGCATCCGGACAAGGACAGCGAGATGTTCCTGTACGAGATCGAGGTGGACGAGGCGTTCCGGTGGCTCTGTTTCGACCGAGCCTTGGCAGTGGCACTCGCGGACCTGGCACGTGAACGAGACTGCAATGGCACGTGGGTGGTCACGGACGAGGACAACGGGGCGGCACGGGTGACGTACCTCTGCGCTGGCGGCGTCCCCGAGAGAAGCAAGTGGTGCATGCCTGGACCTTCGACCAGGCATGCTTCCACTGTGCGGAGCAATCTCAGGACTACACGCGCCGAAGCTGTCCGGAGGCACGGACACCGGTAAGGCCGGGTGTCATGTCGTTGGTCGTCGCGCTCACTGCCCGTCCAGGATCGGGAGAAGGAGTCGCGAGCTGGAGTGCACCGTGTTGACGGCCGGCACGGCGACCGGGGCGTGGCTGAAAAGCAGCATAGGCCGGAAGTCCTTGCGGGTGTCGTCGCTGGTGAGGATCAGTCGGATACGGTGCCCACGGTGGAAACGGCGGGCGTTGGCCACAAGCGGGATGCGGTAGTCGACCGGCTCCCCCGCGGGAACGGGATCCTGGGTCGTCATCGGGAGGACGGGCCGGCCTATCCGGCTCGCCTCCTCGTCGACGTGGCGCAGACCGCCGCGCAGCCAGCCCTGGGTGATGTCGGTGGCCTTCCCGTCCGGGCCGATGTCCTGCAGCAGCAGGATCCACGCGGTGTCGTTCGCGGTGCTGGTGGCGGTGAGCCGCAGTTCGGGGTAACCGACCATGTCAATGCCCTCGGGCAGTGGGTCGCTGGTCCAACTCAGGAGTCCGGGCATGGAGTTCGCGCCATCGGTGGCATAGCTGCACGCACCGGGCCGCTCGTCGGCTGTGAGGGAGCCGTCGGCGTTGAGGGCCAGGGCGGCGTGGGTGGCCGGCGGGGGCCAGCGGTCGGCGGTACGCCACTGTTCGGCGCCGGGCAGCCAGTAGCGGACGGCGGGGCCGTCGAGAATACCGGTGTCCCGGCCCTTGAGCCAGTGGTCGAACCAGGCGAGGGCCTCGATATGGAGGCTCTCCCAGGGCCAGGGCAGGCTGTGGTCCCCGAGCATGGCCAGGCGTATGTGCGGGTTGTGGGCGAGGGCGTCCCAGGCCTGGAAGAGGCCTGGGAGGTGGAGGGGGACGTTCGACCATTCGCCGCCGAGGTAGACGGGGATGTCCACAGCGGTGAGCAGCTCGGTCAGGTCGCGTTCGTCCCACCATGCGTCCTGGACCGGGTGTTCGGTGGTCACTGCGGCCAGCAGGTCGTTCCACGGGTGGTCGTCGTGGTGGAAGCGGCTGATCAACCGCAGGCCACGGGTCGCCTGGATCCCGTCAGTGCGGCTGAACTGCCTGTGGACGGCCGGGACCGCCAGGATGCGGCGCAGCAGCCGGGATGGCCCTCCGCGGTAGAGGCGGTCGCCGTGCGCGGACAGGACGCCCAGGGCACGGATCCAGGGGGCGATGAAGGCCTCGCTCAACAGGCCGTTGTGGTAGGCGGCTTCGCGGACCTTGACGGTGACGTTGAAGGGGAACAGGGCCTTGAGGTGGGGTGGCCGCCGGGTGGCGGCCGCCAGCTGGGTCATGGCGTAGTAGCTGATACCGATCATGCCGACGTTGCCGTCGCACCAGGGCTGCCTGGCGACCCATTCGACCAGGTCGAAGAGGTCTTGGCGCTCCTGTTCGTCGAACAGGGTGTAGGTGCCGCCCGAACCTGCCGTGCCGCGGAGGTTGGCGATGACGTGGGCGTAGCCGCGGGGCGCCCAGAAGTCACTGGCTCCGGCCTCGATGACCGCTGCGGGGGCGCCCAGGTCCTGCAGTTGGCGGGGGTAGGGCGCGGCCGCGATGAGCGCGGGGAACCGGCCGTTCGCGTCGGGCCGGTGAACGTCCGCCAGGAGCCGGACGCCGTCGCGGACCGGGACGGGCACGTTGTCCTCGCGGATCGTGCGGTGGGAGGCCGGGGACAGGTCACGGTAGCTGCGCCCGGTGGTCTGCGGTCCGTTCAGCCGACGCTGGCCGGGGTCCACCCCGGCTGCGTTGATGCGAGCCATGCCGCCTCATTTCAACATCTGCAGAAATTATGGAGGCCCACCGTACGTCGGCGCCCCACGGCGGGCAAGAAGAATTTCCACATGAAATGAAACTATGGCCTGGAGGGCAAGGCAGCATGCCCAGGAGGGCCGCACGAGCGGGAGTGTCACGCGGCGCATCAGGCCGCGGCGCCGTCGACAGTCAGCTTCGGGTAGGAACCCGAGGCCAGGGCGAACCGAGTAGGACGGCCGGCTGGTGCGGACGGTCGCGGTCCGTGGAGGCGCCACGCCTCGCACGGCTCCCTGGTGCGGGTGCGCAAGGCAGACGAACGCGCCCACGAAAACGAGCGACCGGGGCGGGACCGGTCAGCCCTCAGCCCCCGGGTCGGCGAGGTCTGCGGGCAGAGGGTGATCGAGGTAGCGCTGGATCGTGGGGGCGATGAGGTCGACGACAGTGTCGGCGGGCAGCGTGGCCACGTCCCCTACCTGCCAGATGTAGCGGTTCATGACCATGCCGACAATCTGGGTGGCAATGAGACTCGCCCGCAGGCTGCGCTCCGCATCGGACAGGCTGTGAGAGACCACCGCCAGGACGAGTTCGGAGAACAGCTGCCTGAGCCGCTGCATGGCGGCGGATTCCTGGGCGGCGGTGAGGACAATGGAGCGCAGGATCTCGGCGGAGGCAGGATCCTCCCACAGCTGCATGGTGGCCTGAATGAAGGCGCGCCCGCGCCGCTCCAGTGGCTGTTCGGCGGCGGCGGCCACGGCGGCACCGAAGGTGTCCGGGGGCTGCATCGCCGCCTCCAGCAGGCCGGCCTTGGCGCGGAAGTAGTAGTGCACCAGGCCCGGGTCGACGCCGGCGTCCGAGGCGACCGACCGCAGGGAGGTCGCGGCGTAGCCGCGGGTGGCGAAGGATCTGCGGGCCGCCGCGAGGATCTTGTCCGCCTGCTCTCCGCGCTCGCCACGGGGGCCTCGCCCAGTCACTCCGCACCGCCTTCCGCACAGCTCAGGAGGGACATCTTGCCATGCCCCGCAGTTTCAGCATACGGTGAAATTAGTTTCAGCGCCTGAGGAAATTATGGCCCGGGGCCTGCGCCTGCCCGAGCACCGGTGGACCACGGCCCCGCACGCCGTCCCGGCCCGGGCCGATCCGACGTCAGCCAACCCGATGCCGCCCGTTCTTCCCGGCATCCCCCGATTCCAGCCCCTGAACACGGAGCCCAATCATGGCCACCCCACCGCCACCGCCCGCCAGCCGCCCGTCGCGCGCCCCGAACCTGCTGGTACGGCCGACCGCCATCTGCATCGGCCTCCTTGCGAACCTCCTATACATGCTCGTCCTCACCAACGCGTTCGATTACCACCTGAAGACCCCCGCGGTGTTCGGCAAGCCGACACAGTCCGTTCTGATCAGCCTGGTGGGCGCCTCCTCCATCATCCCCACCCTGCTCGGCTGGGCGCTGCTGGAGTTGCTCGAACGGTTCGTCCCCCGACGCGCCACCGTGATCTGGACCGTGCTCGCAGTCCTAACACTCGTCGGCAGCCTCCCGTACAACGGATCCGGCATCACCGTCACCGACCAGCTCCTGCTGGCCCAGATGCACCTGATAGTCGGTGCCGCGGTGATCCCCACGTTCATCATCACCTCGATGCGCCGACGCTGACAGCGGCACCGCCCCATCGGCTGTGCCCCTCATGGCGGCCAGCACACGTCTCACCACCTTGGAGGCTCCCATGACCATGGCTTACCTCGCTCAACCCGACCAACAGCAGACCGTCGAGTGGCTCAACGGCGGACTGTTCACGATTCTGCTCGACAGCCAGGCCACCGAAGGGCAGCTCACCGTCGGACGATTCGACCACCGGAAGGGCGAAGCCCCGCCCTTCCACCTCCACACCCGGGAGGACGAGGTGTTCCTCCTCCTCGGGGGTGAGGCACTCGTGTGGGTGGGGGACGAACGCCACGAACTTTCCGAAGGCGGGGTCGTCTACCTGCCGCGCAATATCCCGCACAGCTACCGCATCACGTCCGACCGCGCGGACCTCCTCCTCATCACCACCCCAGGGGGTATCGAGGAGATGTTCCGGCACGCCGGACGCGACATCACCACTCCCCGCCCCGACGGGTTCGAGATCAGCAAGGACCGGCTCGCCGAAGCCGCCGCCCTGCGCGGCAACGTCATCGTCGGGCCGCCCCGCTGAGTGCCCTCCTCCGGGCCGGCCATCCGCCCCGGGGCGGCCTCCCGTCCCTCCCGAACGGGATGGGCGGCCGTCCCAGCGGCGTGTCCCCGGGCGCGGCCACCTGCTTGACCACCACCGTCCAACCCGAACTCCCATGGACTCACCATGACCAACATCGCAACCCTGCTGACAGCCTCGGCATCGGCCCACGGCAACCGGATCGCCGTCAGGGACGGGGACGACGCATTGTCGTACACCCGCCTGGACGACCTGAGCGCACGGACCGCCGCCCTGCTCCGGGCCGACGGTGTCCGCCCGGGCGACCGGGTGGCTCTGTGCATGCCCAATGCGCTGCACTTCCCCGTCGCCTACTACGGGATCCTCCGCGCAGGCGCCATCGTCGTGCCGATGAACCCGCTGCTCAAGGCCAGGGAGATGGCCTTCGCCCTGCGCGACTCCGGCGCCCGGACAATCCTGGTCTCGCCGGTGTCGGCCGCCGAGGCCGCCAAAGCCGCCAGCATCGCCGGAACCGACCTCCTGGTCGTCGAACCAGGCCCGTTCGACGACCGACTCGACCGCACCGAACCACTGCACTCCGTCGTCACGGCGGGCGAGACCGACCTTGCGGTGATCCTTTACACCTCGGGCACTACCGGCACGCCCAAGGGCGCCGAGCTGACGCACCGCAACCTCCTCAGCAACACCTCCACCGTCGCCCGCTCCCTGTTCCGTCTCACCCCTGACGACGTGATCTTCGGGGGCCTGCCGCTGTTCCACGCGTTCGGCCAGACCTGCGGTCTCAACACGGCCGTGGCCGCCGGCGCCACGCTGACCCTCCTCGGCCGGTTCGACCCGGCGGCCGTGCTCGAGATCATCCGCCGGGACGCCGTCACCGTCTTGCTCGGTGTCCCGACGATGTACTCGGCGCTCCTGCACACCGGGCTCCCCGACGGCTTCGACCCCACTCGCCTGCGGCTGGCCGTCTCCGGCGGCGCGTCGCTTCCGGTGGAGGTGCTGCACGGCTTCGAGCAGCGCTTCGGCGTCGACGTCCTCGAAGGCTACGGCCTGTCGGAGACGTCCCCGGTCGCCGCCTTCAACCCGCCGGACCGCCCACGCAAACCCGGCTCCATCGGTCTGCCCGTCCGCGGCGTCGAACTGCGGCTGGTCCGGGCCGACGGCACGCCGGCCCACCCGGGCGAGGTCGGCGAGATCGCGATCCGCGGCGAGAACGTAATGGCCGGCTACCACAACCAGTCGTACGCCACGGCGGAGGCGATCCGCGACGGCTGGTTCCACACCGGCGACCTCGCCCGTGTCGACGAGGACGGCTACTACTTCATCGTCGACCGCACCAAGGACGTGATCATCCGTGGCGGTTACAACGTCTACCCGCGCGAGGTGGAGGAGATCCTCTACGGGCATCCCGCAGTGGCCGAAGCGGCCGTCGTCGGCGTGGCGGACGCGATGCTGGGAGAGGAAGTCGCGGCGGTGGTCGTGCTCAAGCCCGGCACGCGCGCCACCGTCGAGGAGATCCAGGACCACGTGAGAGCACAGGTGGCCGCCTACAAGTACCCGCGGGTCGTCACGTTCGCCGACGCGCTCCCCAAGGGGCCCACTGGCAAGATCCTCAAACGTGAGATCACCGTCGACCCGGTCGGCCCCTGACCCGGACCGGCCCTCGGTAGACGGCGTCGACCGCAGCGGCGGCCGCCCGAAGCTGAACGGCAGCGCACGCTGGCCGACGACACGGGGACCACGACGCCAGCGTGCAACCTAACCTGCCTTGCAGTCCCCCCTCAGCCGGATGATGCTGGAAAGTACGCCACCAAGGCAGGAGGGCCAGGTGCGCCACCATGGATGGCCCCGGCGAACGGCCTGACCAGGACGCAGGTTCACCAGGATCCGCGCTCCCCGACGGCTCCATCGCATTCGCGGTGACAGACGAGCGAAGGCGCGTGGCGTACTGGAGCCACGAAGTACCGGAGGTCCTCGGCTACACCCCGGCGCAGCTCGCGGGCAGGCCGCTGGCAGATCTTCTCTCCCCGGACGCATCGGTTCTGCTACACAGCGACGGCCGGTTTCTGGACGCGCGGGCCATCCTCGTCCCCATGCTCGACGCCGACCTGCAGGAAGCCGTGCTGGTGATGGTCTCGCCGGACCGGGGAGCGCCGACACCGAGCAACGACAGCCTCATGGTGCGGGCCTTCGACCAGATGCACAGGGTCCTCGCGATCTACGACCGCGACGGTCGGGCCCTCACGGCGAACAAGGCCACCAAGCGGCTGGTCGGCCTCCCCGAGCGTGAAATCCCCGGCCGGCGGCTCACTGAGTTCCTGCCCGGTCCCGCCTTTGAGGAGGTGGAACGGCGGATCCTGCGGGTGAGCCGCACTGGTGAGCCCGAGTACACCGAATTCTTCGTGAGGCTTCCTCAGGAGTCGCGAGCACATGCCTGGGCCGTCGATGTCTTCCCGCTCAAGGACGCCGACGACCGGGTCCGCGCGGTGGGCCTGGCTGCGGACGACCACACCGAGCAGTACGCCACGCGGAAACGACTCTCTCTGCTGAGCGAGGCCAGAGCCCACATGGGGATGAGCCTCGACCTCGCGGACAGCGCCCAGGAACTGGTCGACGTTCTGGTACCGCGCTTTTCGGACTTCTGTCGACCTACTCGACACCGTCATGGACGGTGCACCGCCGCCGCCCGGTCCTCTCGTCGGCTCGGCGATCCTTCGGCGCGCGGCGCAGGGGTGCTCCCGCCCGCTCCCGTCCGGAGCCCTGCTCGGCGCCGACGAGGTCCACATACCTCCGGCGTCCTCGCCGCTCGCCCGTTGCCTGGCCGGAGGACACGCGGAACTGAACGACTTCGGCGATCCAGCGACCGTCCGATGGCTGGCCGACGACCCGCCTCACGCGGCACACGCCCACGCGTACGGGGTGCGCTCACTGATCGCGGCGCCAGTGAGGGCACAGAGCGGGACCTTGGGAACGGTGCTGCTCCTCAGATACTCAACCGCTGCCGACCTGTTCCGCCCCGACGACCTCATCATCACCGAGGAGCTGGTCGTCAGGGCCGCGGTCTGCCTGGACAACGCCCGCCGCTTCACTCACGAGCATGCCGTCGCCCTCGCGCTGCAGCACTCCCTGCTACCCAGGGGTCCGACGGTCCACCTGGCCGCGCACACAGCCTCCCGCTACCTACCCGCAAGTGGCAGCGCCGGGGCGGGCGGTGACTGGTTCGACGTGATCCCCCTACCCTGCGCCCGGATCGGCCTCGTCGTTGGCGACGTGGTGGGCCGCGGCATCAACGCCTCGGCTACCATGGGCCGCCTCCGCACGGCCGTACGCACCCTCGCCGACATCGACCTACCGCCCGACGAACTGCTGACCCACCTCGACGACATCGTGACCCATACGACGCCGCCGCTGGGTTCCGACAACGAGATTCCCGGAGACGTCGGGGCCACCTGCCTGTACGCCGTCTACGATCCCGTCCCCGGCACTCTGTCTCTGGCCCTGGCGGGCCACCCCGCGCCGGTCCTGCTCCAACCGAACGGCACGGCGATTGCCCTCGACCTCCCCATCGGCCCCCCTCTCGGACTCGGCAGCTTGCCCTTCGAGGCGACCGAACTGGCAGTCTCCGAGGGCAGCCTGCTGGCCCTGTTCACCGATGGCCTCATCGGGCACCACGGCCAGGACATCGACGAACGGATCCACGCCCTGCGCCGGGTGATCGCGCGGCCGACCTCCACACTCGAGGCCCGCTGTGACTCTGTCCTGGACGCGCTGCGTCCGCCCAGGGACGACGACGTGGCCCTGCTCCTGGTCCGGACCCGGACGTTGGGCCCGGCCAGCCTCGCCTCCTGGGACCTGCCGAGCGACCCGGCGGTAGTGGCAGAGGCTCGCCGACTCGCCGGCGAGCGCCTCACCGCATGGGAGCTGGACGACGTCTCGTTCATCACCGAACTCGTCGTCAGCGAACTGGTCACCAATGCCATCCGCTACGGCACCGGCCCCATACGCCTGCGGCTGGTCCGGAACGGCCGCACGCTCACCTGTGAAGTCTCCGATGGCAGCAGTACCAGCCCCCATCTACGCCGGGCCCGCCTGAGCGACGAGGGCGGCCGCGGACTACTGCTCGTCGCCAAGCTCACCAAGCGCTGGGGAACGCGTTACACCCGCACGGGCAAAACCATCTGGGCCGAACAGTCCGTCCCCGCTCCCTGAGCCTCTCCGACGGTCCGGAGGAGCCGAGGGAGGGCGCCGCTTGCTGCCGCCGAGAGTTTCATCATACGATGAAACTAATTTCCGCACAGCATGAAATTATGCTACGCCCAGGCGCTCCCACCAGCTCCTGCACCCCGCCCTGCCCACCATCCGCCGACCGGCGACTCCTCCCCGAACGAAGCAACCACCATGACCGCCACTCCGGCCCTGTCCACCCCCATCCCACCGACTCCCCGGGCCAACTGCTGCGGCCGGTCGCCATCTGCGTCGGGCTCGTCGCGAACCACGTGTACCTGAGCGTTCTCGACCACCTCGGGTACGACCTCAAAACCCCCGCGGAGTTCGGCCAACCGGCCCGGTCCGTACTGGTCGACCTGGCGAGCGCCTTCACCGTTGTTCCCGCACTGGCGGGTTGGGGCGCGCTAGAACTGCTGGAACGATTCATGCCACGGCGGGCCGTCGTCACCTGGACCGTGCTCGCGCTCGCGGTCCTCATCGGCGGGTTCCCCTGGACGGGAGCCGGCATCTCCACCACCGATCGGATCCTGCTGGCCCAGATGCAGCTGATCGTCGGCGCGGCCGTGATCCCCACCTTCGTGATCAGCTCACGGCGGCGCCGGTCCTGATGGCCGGCACCGGGCGCCCGAGGCGTCTGCTGCCCGTCGGGTCCGCACGCGTCGTCCGTCCAGCGCGGCCCTCCGCGACCGGCCTCAGGCGCGGATTCTCTACCGATCGACAACGAAAGAAAGACTCATGCAGCGCATCACAGTGAGCATTCACTCGGACGACCCACTCTCCCGGGCGGGGGTGGCCGCGCAGTTGCGGCACCGCCCGGAGATCCACCTCATCGGCCCCGATCCCGAGGGGTCGGCAGAGGCTGGCGAGCCTCAAGTAGCCGTTCTGATAGCCGACCTGAGCGACGAGAGCACCATCGTGACACTGCGTCGGCTGCGCCGCGGCGCGGGCATGCGCGTCGTGCTGGTCACGACGGACGTCCGTGAGATCGACCTGATGAAACTGGTGGAGGACGGGGTGGCCGCCGTCCTGCGACGGGCACAGGTCGGCGAGGCGTCTCTCGTCGGCGCCATCCTCGCTGCCGCACGAGGGGACGGGCACTTGCCCCCCGACCTGCTGGGTCGGCTGCTCTCCCAGATCGGACGGATGCAGCGCAGTTCGGTCGACGGCCGGCCGGCGCCATTGGTCGGCCTGTCCGACCGCGAGCGAGAAGTCCTGCGGATGATCGGCGACGGAATGGACTCCGCCGAAATCGCGACAAAGCTGGCGTACTCCGAACGCACCATCAAGAACATCCTGCACAGCGTCATGACCCGGATGAATCTTCGTAACCGAGCCCATGCCGTGGCCCACGCCATGCGCGAAGGCTACCTGTGATGAGCACCGTCCGGCCACAAGCACGCCCACCCGTTCCCGGCGCACGTCCGTTCGCGGACTCCGCCACCATGCCTCCCGCCGATTCCCACCGTAACGACTCGGCCGACTGTCCGTCAGAAACGTTCAGGATAGCCCCCGTGCAGTCCAAGGGGTCCTCCCGGGCAACACGCGTTTCGCCCAGCCGAGTCGCGCGGACCTACAACCCCATCAGGGCTACCGGCGAACCACCGACCGACAAGAAGACATCGCCCGGGAATACCCGGCACATTCGAATCATGAGGAATACAGAGTGAGCAACGAGAGTCTGGCCAACCTGCTCAAGAAGGACCGCCGTTTCGCGCCGCCGGCGGAGCTCGCCGCGGCCGCGAACGTGACCGCCGCCGCGTACGCGCAGGCCTCCGAGGACCGGCTCGGGTTCTGGGCCGAGCAGGCCCGCCGTCTGACCTGGGCGGTCGAACCGACCGAGACCCTGGACTGGTCGAACCCGCCGTTCGCCAAGTGGTTCGCCGACGGCCGGCTCAACGTCGCCTACAACTGCGTCGACCGCCACGTCGAGGCCGGCCACGGCGACCGGGTCGCCATCCACTTCGAGGGCGAACCCGGCGACTCCCGCACCCTGACCTACGCCCAGCTCAGGGACGAGGTCTCGCGCGCCGCCAACGCCCTGCTCGAACTCGGCGTCACCAAGGGCGACCGCGTCGCCGTCTACCTCCCCATGATCCCCGAGGCCGTCGTCGCGATGCTCGCCTGCGCCCGGATCGGCGCCGTGCACTCCGTGGTGTTCGGCGGGTTCTCCGCCGACGCGGTGGCCTCCCGGATCCAGGACGCCGACGCCAAGCTGGTGATCACCGCCGACGGCGGCTACCGCCGCGGCAAGGCCACCGCGCTCAAGCCCGCCATCGACGAGGCACTCACCAGGACCGACAGCGTCGAGCACGTCCTGGTGGTGCGGCGCACCGGTCAGGACACGGCGTTCACCGAGGGCCGGGACGTGTGGTGGCACGAGATCTGCGGGCGCCAGGACGCTGTGCACACGCCGGAGGCGCACGACGCCGAGCAGCCGCTGTTCATTCTGTACACCTCGGGTACCACGGGGAAGCCGAAGGGCATCCTGCACACCTCCGGTGGTTACCTGACGCAGGCGGCCTACACGCATCACGCGGTGTTCGACCTGAAGCCGGAGTCGGACGTCTACTGGTGCACGGCGGACATCGGGTGGGTGACCGGTCATTCGTACATCGTGTACGGGCCGTTGGCCAACGGTGCGACGCAGGTGATCTACGAGGGCACGCCGGACACGCCGCACCAGGGCCGGTTCTGGGAGATCGTGCAGAAGTACGGGGTCACGATCCTGTACACCGCGCCGACGGCGATCCGCACGTTCATGAAGTGGGGCGACGACATCCCCGCCAAGTTCGATCTGAGCAGTCTGCGGGTGCTCGGGTCGGTCGGTGAGCCGATCAACCCGGAGGCGTGGATCTGGTACCGGGAGCACATCGGCGCGGGCGAGGCGCCGATCGTGGACACCTGGTGGCAGACCGAGACCGGCGCGATGATGATCAGCCCGCTGCCCGGCGTCACCGACACCAAGCCCGGCTCCGCGCAGCGGGCGCTGCCCGGCATCGCCGCCACGGTCGTGGACGACGAGGCCAACGAGGTGCCCGACGGTTCCGGCGGCTACCTGGTGCTGACCGAGCCGTGGCCGTCCATGCTCCGCACGATCTGGGGCGACGACCAGCGGTACATCGACACCTACTGGTCGCGTTTCCCGGGCCGGTACTTCGCCGGTGACGGCGCGAAGAAGGACGACGACGGTGACATCTGGCTGCTCGGCCGGGTCGACGACGTGATGCTGGTGTCGGGTCACAACATCTCCACCACCGAGGTCGAGTCCGCGCTGGTGGGGCACCCCGCCGTCGCCGAGTCCGCCGTCGTCGGCGCCACCGACGCGACCACCGGCCAGGCCATCGTCGCGTTCGTCATCCTGCGCGGCACCGCCACCGACAGCGACGAGCTGATCGCCGACCTGCGCAACCACGTCGGCCGCACCCTCGGCCCCATCGCCAAGCCCAAGCAGATCAAGATCGTCAGCGAGCTCCCCAAGACCCGCTCCGGCAAGATCATGCGACGCCTGCTCCGGGACGTCGCGGAGAACCGCGAGGTGGGCGACACCACCACGCTCACGGACTCGTCCGTGATGGGGCTGATCCAGGCGCAGCTGCCCGCAGCCGGCAACGAGAGCTGACCGCCGGAGCCTACCCCCGCCCGCCGCGCGTGCCGTCACTCACAGGAGGACAGCCCGCGCGGCGACGGCGCTAGGCGGGGTCAGCCGGGCAGGACCTCCAGACGGACGACAACGTGGGCGGGGCGCTCCCGCTCCACAACCTCGCGGACCCGGGCCGGAGAGACCGCCGCCGCGTCCCCGGCAGTGATCCGGACAAGCAGCGCTGGCCCGGCCACCCCCGGAAGCGGGCCGTTCGGGGTGGCCGACCAGGATGCCCCGCCGCTGTCGGAGACCTGTGCTGCGACACCCAGCAGGCTCAGCTGGGCCACGACTCCGCGCAGCGTGCCGCGTGACCGCTGCGCCGGGACGGCGCCAGCCACCACGGCCCGCCCGCTGTCATCCCCCGGCGGGCGTTCGCCGGTCCCGGCCGCCGCCAGCGAGTCCTGTGCGGCGACCCAGCCTGCCAGCCAGTCGACGAAGTCGGACGGTGCCAACGCCGGGTCCCAGTAGACATGGAGACAGTCGAGCACCGCAAACACCGGGGCCAGGACCTGGTCGAAGGCCGACACGAACCGCCGGGTGAAGTCGTCCTCAGTGTAGATGCCGGGCAGCCGGTCGATCAGCGGGTGCGGCGATACCAGTCCGTCGACGGCACGCCGGAGCGAACGGCTCGTCGGGCGGCCCCCGGCGGTCAGCCGATGCGGCGGCGCGGCATGTGCGGTCACTGCTCCTCCACCCGGACCTGGTGCTGGTGCGAGAAGACCAGCGCGTTACGGTCCAACTCGACCCGGTCACCCGGTTCACCACGTTCTCCGGTCAGCGGGTTCGCCGGGAACAGCCGCACATGGTCAACCAGTTCGACACCCGGCAGTTGTTGGAGAACGGCGAAAGCCTCACCCGCCTGCACCGGGCGCCCGAACGGCCAGCCTTGACTGTCCGGGCCGCCGGTCAACGGGTCGAGGTAGCGGTAGAGGGCATCCAGGGCCTGCTCGCGCACCAGTCCCGGCGCGGCGCCGCGCCTGGCAACCAACCGCGCCACCACGGTCACGCCCTGGTAGAACGGCGGTTCAACCACCAGGCGGGCGCCGATCGGACGGCGCTCGTCCAGATAGTGCGCGATCCCGGCGAGCAATTCGTCCGGGGGGACCATCTGCTCGATCCGCGGCCGGTCGCCCGCCTCCACCGTGACGTCCGGGACGACGAGGACCCGCACTCCCCCGTCGCCCGCTCCCGGCCCGGCCGCCACCGCCCTGATCCGAGCCGCCGACGGGGCGGCCCGGCGCGCCAGCAACTCGTAGTCGGCTGCCGTCACCGCCCGTTCCTGGGTCCGCAGTTGGACCGGACCGCGTACCATCGCCGACTCCACCGTTTCCCCGTCCACCCCGCCGGTGGCACCCTCACGGTTCTCCACCCGGGAGATGTACGGCACCGAACTGCGCAGGACGGTGAGGGCACCGCGCGCCACGTTCCCTCGCCTGCCGCCACCGGTGCGGTAGCGGCGCACCCGGATCCGGCTTCCCTTGGCCGGCACCGCGCCATGGTGGCACAACGCGCCGTCCCGCTCACGAACCGCGGGTCCGAAGCTCACCTCGCCCGCCGTCCGGTCGACCGTGATGTGCCGGTCGTGCGAAGCCGAGTCACCGAAGGCGTCGACCTCATGCCACTCCTGCCGGCCGTCGCCGTCCGCGACCTCGACCACGAGCGGGACGTGCTCGGCGAGGATCGGGGGGTGTGCCACGGTGAAGCGCTGCCCGGGAGCGCCGGTGGAGTCGCCTATCCACTCCCCGTCCACGGTCCGGGCGTGCAGAGCCGGCACCGTACCGCCCACAGTCGCGGCGGAGACCGCACGGACCTCGGGGGAGGCCGAGTAGAAAGGCTGGCCAGCCCGACTCGGTACCGTCCGGCATCGCAGCCAGCCTGCCCGGTGCCCAGCCATCGTGATCAGCCGGTGTCCGCCCGGGACGTGCAGCACCACATCGCCGGGGCGGTTGAGACCGCCAGTGGAGTCGCTGTCCACCTCACAGGGCAGCCAGCCGTCTCCGTCGAAGGCCTCCCAGACCAGCGGCGGCCGGCGCGGGTCCACGCCGACGCCCCGTGCCCGGCTGTCCAGGGTGAGCAGCACCGCACAGCCGGGCACGGCCGCAGACAGGCCGACCAGAAGTGCGTCCCCGGCCACGGGTCGCTCGGCGAAGCACACGACCTCGTGCCCGGCGAGCAGGCTGTCGGTGCGATCGACCGGGCGGCCGCCCGCCGGCTGCGTCAGCAGCGCGGTGAAAGTGCACGGCACGATGGTCAGATCGCGTGCGGTGGCAAAGACGATCCGGTCGTCCTGGCCGGTGCCCGCGGTACACACCTCGGTGCCCTCGCGAAGGCGCAGGTCGGTCGGCTGCGGCGCCGAGAGCCAAAACGTCAGCTCGGCACGGGCCGCACTGGCGGGGAAGGGCCGGACGCCGATCAGGTCCAGGAAAGCGAGATAGCTCTTCTCGGGCACTCGGTTCAGGCGATACAGCAGTTGGTCCGTCATGTGGGCGAACGCCTCGATCAGGGTGACGCCGGGGTCGGAGACGTTGTGGTCCGACCATTCCGGGCAGCGCTCCTGGATAAATCGCTTGGCCTCGTCCACGAGTTGCTGGAACCGTCGGTCATCGAGCTGGGGCGCGGGCAGGGACATCAGCTGAGGCTTTCTCGCAGGGCCGGTCGGGAGGGGAGGGCGGCGGTGGACGACCCGGAGGCCGGCTCGTGGTCGGGGATAACGTAGAACGGGAACACCAGGCTCCGCGGGTTGTTGGTGCCCCGTACGGTGTAGCGGACGTCGATGTAGAGCGTTCCGGCGTCGACGCCGTCCAGGGCAACCTCGACCGTGTCGACCCTGATCCTGGGCTCCCAGCGGTCAAGGGAGCGGCGCACCTCGACGGCGATCCGCCCGGCTGTGTCGGCGTCGGCGGGCGCGAAGACGTGGTCGTGCACCGCGCAGCCGAACTCCGGCCGCATCGGCCGCTCGCCGGGTGCGGTGCCGAGCACCAGCCGGATCGACTCGGTGATCTCACGGTCCCGCTCGACCAGGGCGATCGCACCGGTCGGGTCGGTGCTCAGCGGGAACGCCCAGCCCGCACCGACGAACCGCTCGGGCACGGTCATGATCCTCCGATCAGGACGGTGGACGCACTCCCGACGACCGCTGCGCCACAACCGAGCAGGTCGCCCCCGCGGGCGGCAGGCCGGCCACCGATCAGCACCATGGCGGCAGCCAATGCGCCGGGCAGGATCACGGCGGGCACCTCGGGGTGCAGGTCGCACAGGGCCACCGTGCCAACCACGGCGGCCGGCAGCCCGCCGATCAGCACCGTCCGCAGCCCCGGTGGCCCGACCCGGCCCGATGGCGGGCCACCGGCGGTGGGCACCGACAGGTGACCGACCGGGTCTCCCACTCGTGCGGCTGATGGCATCGTGGTTCCTCTCCTCCTGGACGGCGGATCGTCAGTTCAGTTTGATCAGGGGCGCGTCGACGCCGACACAGGTGTCACCGTGGATCGAGACGGTGGCACCCGACAGGCTGAGTGCGCCGGCTCCGGCATCCAAGGTGATGCCGTTGCCCTGTACCGTGACGGCTTCGACGGCGCTGACCGTGAGGGCGGCGTCGCTGTGCACCGTGACCCCACCGGTGGCGCTCACGGCGACGGTGCCGTCGCTGTGGACGGTGATCCGGGTCTGCTGACGGTCCAGGCTGATCGTCAGGGCGTCGTCCCCGGTGGTGAGCCGCAGTCCCTGCCCCAGCCCGGGGGTGCCGAGCAGTTCCAGCCGGTCGCCGTTGCGCGACGCCAGCGTCCTGCGGGTCACCCGGCCGGCCGCGTCGACGAGGTCGCCGGCCGCCGGGGAGGGCGAGTCGAGGCCGTTGTAGAGGCCGCCGAGGACCACCGGCCGCTCAAGCAGGCCCTGTTCGAAAGCGACCAGCACCTCGTCGTCGATCTCGGGGCAGAACAGCCCTCCACCGCCCACCCCGCCGAGTTGTACGCTTCGGACCCAGTCGCTCACGTAGGCCGGTCCGCCGCCGGACGGATTGTCGGACAGCCAGGGGAACGTCAGCTTCACCCAGCCCTGTTCGGACTGGCCGGGGTAGCCCGCCGACGAGTTCCGGCCGAGACGCATGATGTCGACGACGACACCGATCGCCACGGACGGCATCCGCGGTGAGCGGGCTGCGGCCGAGGCTCCGGAGGCGAGCCCGTGCAGCGTCCTGTCCTGCCGTCCGCTGACGGTGACGCGAGTTTCGTACCCGACGCCGCGCAGGTCGCTGTGGGCGGCCGCCGTGACGGTGTAATGGCCGTCGAAGGGCCGGCCCGCGCCGCGCAGCGAGATCGGGACGCCGACGCGCAGTTCGGGGGTGCCCCGCACGACGACCTCCAAGTCGGCCAGGGCCGAGGCGGTGTCCGCCGCGAGCGCACCCGACACGGCGGCTGCCTCTGCGGCCGTGCGGTACGGGACGTCAGCGACCAGCAGTTCGGCCGGAGGAAAGGGGGCCGCCGCCTGTGCGGGGGTCAGGCCGAACTGCTGCTCGCGGCTGGGCCTCACGGTAGTACGCGAGCTGACGGCCCTTTTTCCGGCTACGTCCCAGCCGCGCACCACCACCGTGCCGACCTGGTTCACCGAGCTCGCGCCGGCCCGCACGGCGAGCACGTTTCGCCCGAGTTCGAGGACGAAGGCGCTCGTCGGGGGCCCCATCGGGGCGCCGGACGCGGCGGCCGGTGCCCGGAAGTGCAGCACTCCGTCCTCCACCACCAGCTCCCGGTCGTTCTCCAGCGCCAGCATGCGCAGGAAGTCCCAATCCGAGATGTTGGGTTGGGCCGTGTACGGGTACAGCGTCAGGGTCGGCTCGACCCGTACGCCGGGCAGCCCCGCGGCCCGGCACACCTGCGCGACGATGTCAGAGGCGGTGGCGTGCGGGTAGCCGGCCACCCGGCGTCCGCGCTGCAGGCGGTGCGAGACGTCCAGCGCCCGTACCGTGGTGTAACTGCCCGATCCGTCGAACTCCGCTTCCAGTGCGGTCACTTCGCCAGTGAACAGCGGCCGGCGAGGAGCACCAGGGCCATCCTTGACGTGCACGGTGAACGGTGTGCCGACGGTGATCGCGGTCTGCCGGAGGAACGCGCGCCCGGGGTCGGGGAAGCGCACCACGGCGGCGGCCGGAAGCCCGCCGCCCTCCTCCACCGTCAGGTCCACCGGCGCGCTGTTCCATGGTGCGGGCAGTGCTTCCGGGGTGCCGATGACGAACCCGACGGTATTCGATCCGTTCGACATGCCTAGCCCAGCTCCCGGTCTTCACAGGCAGGCACCAGGAGTTCGGTGCCGGGCCGCATCCGCATCGGGTCGTCGATCCCGTTCGTCTCGGCGATCAGCCGCCAGGCGGTGGCGTCGCCGTACTCCCGGTGGGCGAGCAGTTCCAGGCTGTCGCCGCCGACCAGGCGGTGCACCCGCCGGGCGGTCCGGGCTCCGGAGGTCGGGTTCTGCCCCGGCGTCGGGTCCCCGGCCTCGGTGATCTGGACCGCGCACACGGCTCGGAGCGGACGTCCGTCCTGGTCGAACAGTGTGTAGGTGGCGGTGGCGCTCTCCAGGTAGCCGAAGAAGGAGGCGCTGTGAAAGGTGCCCCAGGTGAACCTGACCCGGGGTGCGCACGGAGCGTTGGCCGCCAGGGTAGCGGCCGTCGGGCTGCACCATTCCAGGATGGCGTCCACTGCCGCGACCACGCTGCCGTCGTGGTGGGCGGTGGCGTCAAGGAAGACCTCCACGGACAGCCGGCGGGGCTGTGCACCGCGGAACTCCGGCACGCTCACGTCCTCGGCCTTGGCGGCGGGGCTGTGCAGCCAGGACGCTCCCCGTGTGACGGTCAGGGTGTGCGGGTTGAACTGTAGGGGGACCGGGCTGCCGAGGACACCGCCGGGGCGGGCACCGGGCTCTTTCGGGGGTTCGTAGGCCGTGAGCGTGGCCCTGGCCGGTGTGGTGGTACTCATGCGAGGCTTCCTTCGGTACGCCGGTGGGACTGGGTCGGGACGGAGCGCGGCCTGGCCGGACGGGAGCCGCTCGACGGTCTGGTGCCGGGAGCCACCAGGCGGTTCAGAGGAAGCCGTGGTGGGCGAGTTCGACGGACTCGGTAGCGATCTCCGAACGGCTCGGGTCGAACGAAGGGCCGGCCCAGCGGACCAGCATGACCTCGCGCAGCGACCAAGTGGCGATCACCGAACGCAGTGTCGGGTCGAGCGCCGTGATCTGGGCCGTTCCCCGAGTCGTCCCGCGCTGCAGCCCGGACAGGTAGGCGGAGATCCTGGCGCTGTCCGGGGTGAGGCCACGGCCGAGGGTCACGTTCGGGTAGGTGACCCGGGTGGGCAACTGCCAGACGAAGCCGTTGCTGCCGCCCTCGGGGCGCTGCTCGACCTCCACCTGCGCGCCCAGTCCACTGCAGGTGCTGAACAGGCCGAGGTCGAATCCGGTGAACTGCAGCCGGAAGTGGACACTGGTGCCCGGATACTGGTCCATCATCGTGCGTGTTCCGATCCTCGTTCCTGGCCGCCTCCTATCGGCGGTCCTGCTTCCTTGGCGTGCGTGGTCACCGGCCGCCGTCGGTCAGCCGCCCGGCGCGTTCGCGGGTAAGCCGCAGCTCTGCGCGGAGCAGCCGGCCGAGCGGTGCAGCCAGCCGCCTGGCCAGCTCGTCCAGGTGGCCGCGGTCGAGGGCCGCGAGCACACCGTCGCCGTCGCCCGGTGTGGCCGCCGGACCGGACGGCGGCGACGCGGCCGTCGCAACGGCGCGAGGGCCCGTCGTACCGGCAGCGGCCGTGGGCGTCAGCGGCGGGACCACCGTCACCGCTTCCTCGGTAACAGCGGGAGCAGGCACCGATCGCAGCACCACCGGCGGCAGCGTGTGTAGTCCCGCAGGGTTCGGTGCCTGGCCCGAAGTCCTCACGGCCGGTACGGCAACGAGGGCCGGGCGGTCGGGCACGGCGGGCCCGAAGCCTCCCGGGTCCGCCGGAGGCGCCGGGGCCACCGGCGCAAGCGGTCCGGAGGGACGCGCCGCGGCGTGCTGCCCGGCGGGCGCACGTTGCACGGCTCTCGGAGCGGCCGTGACCGGACGGTCGCGGAGTACTGGCCGGCTTCCCCGAGCAGCGGTAGCCGGGCCCCCGCTTGCAAGGCGCAGCGCCGCTGCGGTCTGCGCCGGCCCACCCGGCGCTCCGGCGCCGGTGCCTTCGGCCGGCCGGGCCGGTCGCCCGGCCCAGCGCAGCGGGACGACCGGGGGCGCGGCAGGAACGGCACCGCGCGGCGCGGGCGTGCCGTGGTCGGGCAGGGGTGTCAGTACGGGCACCAGCGGGCGGGCGGCCAGCAGCCGGGCGGTGCGCTGTACTGGTACCGGCCGACCCACACCCCCTGCCGGGCCGCTGACCGGCTCCGGCCGGCCGGGTGGTGGCCGACGGACTGCCGCACCGACGGCCACCGGTGCGTCGGTTGGCAGCGGCCCTTCGGCTTCGGTTCGACGACCCGCGACCGGTCCGGCCACCGCGAACGGCCCGGCGGTCAGCCGTACCGGGGGGACCGGGCCCGAACTCCGCTGCACCCACGCACGATCATCACCATCGGTGCCGTTAGTACTCCGTCCTGGCCCCGGCACCGCCGTAGGTGGTACCGCCGCGAGTGGCTCGCCGAGACCCCGTCGCCGCCCGGACGGCGCTACCGGTCCCGGCAGCGGCGGAATGGGCATCGGGACCGCGGCCACGGCCGATGCGGAGCGCGAGCCGTCGCCCGGCCTCCCAGCCGGTGATGACTCGTCGGGGAAGACGGCTCCGGGCTGCCGCGGCACCGCGGGGCTGTCCGACAGGTCCGCAGCGGGAACGACACGGCGTCGAACGGGTTCTACGGCGGTGGGCCGGACGACTGCGGGAAGCAGTGGGCTCGGTGCGGCAACCGGCAGTCGACGGGCCGGCCCGGGGACCGGTCCGGCGGAGGTCAATGCCACGGGCGCGATCGGAATCGGCGGGGCCGCGGGGGCGGTGCTGGTCCTGCCGCCGTCCGGCGCGGCGGGCACGGTCAGCCTCGTCACGGGGCTGCGCTGCACGGCGAGCCGCGGCAACGGCGGATCGACCTGCGCCTGCGCCGTCTGTTCCACCCGCTGCGGCTCAGCAGCGACGGCGTGGACGTGGGAAGCCGCGATCGGTCCGGCGGCGGGCCTCGGCCATGCGAGCTCGGGGCCGACTGCGCCCGGTATTCCCTTCGAGGGAACACCAGCCAAGGCGGGTGCCACCAACACGCCGCCGGGGGCCGACGGGAGCACCGCGTGTCCCAGCTCCCGCAGGAAGGCCGGGGACCGGCGCGTCACCAGCCGCTGCACGAAGCCCTGCGGATCGACGAGGCCGGTGGTCGGCGACACGGGATCCGACGAGGCCGGTTGGAGTGGGGGTACGGTCCGCCAGCCGACCGGGCCGGGAGCCATCAGGGTGGCCCGCGCATCCTGCCTCGCTGCCGCGTCGGCGTTCCCCGTCTCGCCCGACGCCCCGGTCGCGTTGCCGTCCCGGGCTCCGGGACGGTGACGTTTTCGCCAAGCCACGCCGTTCACTCATCCTTCGTTGATCATGGTGTTGATGTGCGCGATCTCCCGGACCCACCTCCGGCGGTCCGCGTGGGTGAGCCCGAGGACCTCGTCCCGCGTCCAGTGGAAGTGGTAGGCGATGTACGCGGCCTCCTGGTACAGCTGGTCGGCCGCGCACGTCACTATTCCCCCAGGCGGCCGCCTGCGAGGTCTACCTCGAACGGCGATGCGCAGGACGGGCAGGTGACCGCGGCCCGGGTGTGGCCCTCCGCGTTGATCCGCCGGTAGAAGTCCTGCAGGAAGGCGAGATCGGAGGCGAAGAGGTCCTCCACCACGTTCGGGCCGGGGTCGGTGAGCTCGCCGAGCCGGGTGATCACAGAACCAATCAGCACAACCGTGAGGTACGCCGGATTGTTCTTCACCCGCAGGTCGATCAGCGGCATCAACTCGTCACGTGCGGTCGCCAGGCGCATGGCGCCCCGCCGGTGGACTGTGCCGGTGGTGTCCCGGTAGCCCCTCGGGAGTTCGAACGCGAACTCGGTCCGCATCGGCTCGGTGCCCTGCTGGTCCGTGGGCACAGCCGGCAGAGGATCCTCGGCCTGCGGTGGTCCGCCCGGTGCGACGGTTCGGCGCCTCACGTGATCTCCACGTCCTCGAAAACTATGGTGACCTTCTCGATCGCCGCCTGGGAGTCGCCCGCCTTCAGGGTCGGGCCGTCCCACTTCTTCACCCAGGCGTTCTTCAGGTTGATGGTGCGGACCGGCCGGTTCTCCGAGTCCTTGACGATGATGGAGATCGCCATCCGGGCCGCCGAGACGTCACCCTTGATGAACGTCTGGTTGAGCCAGTCGGTGAACGCCTCGCTCTTGTCGAGGCCGCGCCCGATGGTGACCTCACCGCCCTTCCGGGCTCCGGCCAGCTTGCGGACCAGCAACTGTCCGGTCCTCGTGACCTCGTTGTGGTCGATCGAGTCGACCTCGAACGACAGCCCGCTGACCTCCTGCAGTGACTCCACTTCGTAGGAGCCCAGCTGCACGGAGAAGATGTGGGTGGCTATCGCGTAGCCGGGTCCTTCGGGCATCTCGGTCTACCGCCTTCCTGTTAGTAACTGTTGGATCCACGGATCTGTCGGGCCTGCCGGCTACTCGGTGACGAGGCTGGTGCTGTCGGAGAACTGCGCGAGCCGGAAGACCACGAACTCGGCCGGTTTCACCGGGCAGATGCCAATCTCGCAGACGACCTGGCCGAGGTCGATCGAGGACGGCGGGTTCGTCTCCGCGTCACACTTGACGTAGAACGCCTGATCAGCGGTGGCCCCGAAGAGCGCACCCCGGCGCCACTCCTCGGTCAGGAAGGCAGTGATGTCGCGCCGGATGCTGATCCAGAGCAGCTCATCGTTGGGTTCGAAGACGGTCCACTGGGTGCCCAGCAGGATCGACTCTTCCAGGTATGTGAAGAGCCGCCTCACGTTGATGTACCGCCAGGCCGGGTCCGAGGACAGCGTGCGGGCACCCCAGACCCGGATACCGCGGCTGGGGAAGGCCCGGATGCAGTTGACCCCGAGCGGGTTGAGCACGTCCTGCTCACCCTTGGTGACGTTGGTCTGCAGGTCGATCGCGCCGCGGACCACCTCGTTGGCAGGCGCCTTGTGCACGCCCCGCTCGGCGTCATTGCGGGCCCAGACCCCGAGGAGGTGGCCGCTGGGCGGGACGAAGCGGTGCTGGCCACCCACGGGATCGAAAACCTTGATCCACGGGTAGTAGAGCGCGGCGTAGCGGGAGTCGTGACCGCCGCCCGCCTGCCGCCACTCCCGCACCTCGCGCGGGGAGAGCTCGGGCGGCGGGTCGAGAACGGCTATCCGGTCGCCCATCAGCTCACAGTGGGTGATCATCGCGGCCTGAACCGCCCGGACGCCCTCGGCGTCGATGAAGCCCTGCTGGAAGGCGGCCATCAGATCGGGAACGGCGAGCATGGTGATCTCATCGATCGCCTCTAGTCCGGCGAACCCGGTCCGGGCGTCGGCCTCGCCGACGTACTCCTGGACCGAGATCCCGGCCGGCACCAGTTCCGCCGACGCCGCCGGGACGGCCAGGGTGACGGTCTGCTTCTGCGGCCGGGCCAGCGCGCCAGCGGACCCGGCCGCCTCCTCCAGATGGATCAGCGCCGACCGTTCCCGCACCAGCGCAACCGCGTAGGTGCGCGCGCTCTTCTTTGCCGAGACCTCGAAGGTCTCGGCCTCTCGTCCGTCCTGCCGGACGACCAGCCGGAAGCGGTCCTCGGGCGGGTTCTCGCCGTCCGCGTCGACGACCTCCACCGTCAGCTCACCCCCGGGGCCGGCGAGCGCCGCCACCCGGAATGCACCGAGCGCGGCCGGCTCACCGGTCAGGGGTTGCTTGGTCCTCGCCGAGCCCCGCGACCTGCTGGCCTCGGCCACCTCGGCGCCGACCCGCACCACGTAGGCGATTCCGCCGCCGTTGGCGAAGTATCCGTAGACCGAGTGCGCGAGGTAGGAGCCGTCGGCGAAGCCGCCGAACGCCTCGGTGAACTGGCTCCACGTCGTCACCAGGGTCGGAGTGTGGAACGGCCCCTTCTCGGCGAAGCCCACGAAGGCGGCGACGGATGTGCCGACTCCCTCGATCGGGCGGGGCCCGCCGGAAACCTCTTCGACGTAGACCCCTGGGGACAGGTACGGCGGCATGCTCGTGCTCCTCCTCGGATGAACTGGGTAAAAGCCTCGCCGGTCGGCGGAGCCCGGAAAAGGTCCGCAGGGCGCTGTCCCCGGGCAGTCACAGCCGAGCCGGTCTGCCTTCCGGGGCAGCGGATGCTGCCCTCAGCGCGTCACTGCGCGAGGTCGAGCCTCACCTGCGGTCGAACTCGGAAGGCAGCACGAGTCGGCCCATCTTGCGGTACTCCCGCCGGACCGCCGTGACCAGGTCATCGGTGGTGAGTGGCCGGTCCGCTGCGGCTGCCAAGTAGGCCGCCGTGACGGCGCAGGCACGGATCGAACCGCCCGCGAGCTCGAACCGCGCGCAGAAGTCGAGGTCGAGTCCGGCGTCTCGGGGCAGGTCGCTGCCCAGGCAGCGGTCCCACAGCTGTCGGCGGTGCTCCGCGTCGGGCACCGGGAAGTCCACGATCACGTCCAGTCGTCTGGTGAACGCCTCATCGAGGTTGGCACGCAGATTGGTGGTCAGGACCGCGACGCCGTCGAAGGACTCCATCCGCTGCAATAGGTAGGCGCTCTCCGTGTTCGCGTACCGGTCGTGGGCGTCCTTGACCTCCGAGCGCTTGCCGAACACGGCGTCGGCCTCGTCGAAGAGCAGGACACCGTTGACGGCGGCCGCCTCGGTGAAGATTCGTTCCAGGTTCTTCTCCGTCTCACCGACGTACTTGTCGACGACGGTGGACAGGTCGACCACATAGAGGTCGAGCCCGAGATCCGCGGCGACCACCTCGGCCGACATGGTCTTACCGGTGCCCGAGTCGCCCGCGAACAGGGCAATCACGCCCCGTCCGCGCCCGCCTCCCGGCCTCATCCGCCACCGGCCCAGCACCTGGTCGCGCAGCCGCGCCCGCAGGGCGAGGTCTCCGAGCTGCCCGACGGTGGCGGGGGGCAGCACCAGGTCGTCCCAGCCGACGGCCGGCTCGATCCGCCGGGCCAGGCGCTGGAGCCCCGCGGCGTTCTGGGCCCGCGCCCCAGCCCGCAGGTGGCCTGCATCCACCGGCACCCCGGCGAGTTGGGCCCGGCGCCGCGCCACCTCTGCGGCCCGGCTCAGCTGCTCCGGCGACAGCCGGTAGGGGGCGAGCTCCCGGTCCGCGTCGAGCGCCGGATCGACCGGCCCCTCTCCGAGGGCCCGCCGCCATTGCGCGTCCCGTTCCGAGGTGTTCGGAGGTCCGGCCGTCACCAGGAGCGGACTCTCATCGCACCAGTTCGGGTCCCACCCGGTCCGGCCGGTGAGCACCACCGGGACCGGGAGGCGGGCCAACCGGCGCAGCCACAGGGTTCGTTCGGGATGGGCGGTGAGTGTCGACGCGTCCACTGGGCCGACCGTCAGACCGCCGCCGCACAGTCGGGCCTCGCGGACCGCGACGGCAAGCAGGCCCTCGGGGTGCGGTGCGGCGGCCAGCGCATCGAGGTCCACGCAGACCGCCGGGGCGCCGGCCAGTACCAGGGAGGTGGCGGCCAGCGCGGCGGCGGACCCCCCAGCCTGCTCGTGCACGTGGACCAGCCGGACGCCGGCGGCCAGCGCCGCAGCGAGATCCGTTGCGGCGGGCGAGGGCGCTTCGGGGGGAGTGCGCAGGACAGCGCGCAGTGCCGGGTCCGGGCCAGGAATACCCAGGAGGAACTCGGCCACCCGGTCGGGCACCCGCAACGACCTGGTGAGGAAGGGCCGTTCGGCGTCGTCGACGGTGAGCAGCCCGCCAGCCACCAGCGGAGAGCCAGGTGCCAGCCGGGACCGGGAGGGGCCGTCGGCTGGCTGTGTCCCCAGCAGTTCGAGGACCAGGGCTGGGGTGGCCCGGCGCCGGGTGACATCGTCGTTCAGGTAGCCATAGAGCCGCTCCATCACAGTGTCGATGTCCGGCAGCAGTGCGAGCAACAGGATCTCCACGTCCGTTGCATCGAGCCCGAAGCGGCGGGCCAGAGCCCGCAGCGGTACGACGTCTCCTGCTGCCTCGCACCAGTCGGCGCGATGCTCAGCGGCGGCCTGCTCGGTCCGGTCGGCCCGGGCGACCACAGTCGCGTCGGGCAGCAGGCCGGGCCGGGCGAGCAGGCGGTCGGTCTCGCTCTCGGAGAGGTAAAGGCCACGGAAATCGTCGTCCGGATCGGGGTCGTGGGTGCGACGGGCCGCCACGGCACGGCGTACGGCCCGTCCGGCCAGTGCCAGACGCTCCGTCAGGTACTCGTCCGGGCCGGCCTCGGCGGCAGACAGAGTTTCGGCCAGCGGTTCGGGGTACGTCGGGCCAGCGGTCATCGGACGGACCCTTCACCGCGGCTGCGGGTACGGCGTGAGCCGATCGGTGTGGCGGGCCGAACCGGTCCGTCTGGCTCCCGGTCGTAGCGCAGCCGTCGGAGTACGGGAGGTGCGGGCGCGGGCCCGTCGGGCCGACCGGTGTCGGTGAGTCCGAGCACGAGCGCGTCGGTGACCTGCGCCGTCACCGGGTGGTGCGCCGCGGTCAGCGGCGCGGTGACGACCAGGTCGAGCGACGGTTTCAGCTGGCTGCCCAGAGCGGACCAGAGGTCCCCGGGCCGGCGGCCGTCGGCGGGCGGATGGGCCACGGTGTACGGCAGCGCGGCGCCGAATTCGGCGAGGCTGCCGCTCAGGCGGTGCGCACCGATCGCGGACTTCCGGCTCAGGCCGGCCAAGAGCACCGACAGCAGCCGGTGCTCGTCCTGGGAGCGCTTGGTCCAGGCGGTGACCAGATAGGAGAGCCCGTACCAGCGCGGCGGCTCGTGCCGGGCCAGGATCTCACCGCGCGTTCCGTACTCGCGTCGGCCGCCCTGGTGGCGCAGCCCGATGTTCTCGCGCACGTCGTAGAGGAAGGCGTTGATCGTCGGTGCGTTTCGCCGTGCCGCCCAGTCCCGGGTCGGGGTGTCGAGCACCACTTCGATCTCGTCCCCGGCCAGGAGCCCGGCGAGAAGTACCCGCAGCGCTTCGTCGACCTCGTGGATCATCGCTATCCGTTCCATCCTCCGATTGCTCCGGACCGGCGGGCCGGAGCGGCGCCCCTTGCGGCGCCGACGACGAGCCTGCCGCGCCACGGGACCTGGCGGACGGCCCGCGCGGGCCGAGGCCCGGGAAAAGCCGCTGCCCGCGCGGACAGACCGCCGCAGCCGCACTCCCCCTTACACGCGCCGTCGAACGGACGGCACCACCTCGGTCAGTAGCCGGGTGACGTGGTGCCGAAGAACTCCACTTCCGCGACGGCGACCTGCTTGGTCGGGGCGGCACCGTAGGCGGTCCTAGTCACCAGCCGTACCTTGACCGTGCCAGGCAGGTGCAGGGCGACGTTCTGGACGCCCACGGAGGCCAGCTCCAGCCGAACGGTGGTGGTCGTCCCTTCGGCGTTGGTGGCCACCAGGTCGATGTCACGTGGACGGGCCCCGGTGACCTCCTGCCCCGGATCTGCCGAGACCCCGGGGGTGATCACTAGGTTGAGCAGGTGTTCCGGCTGGGCGAATGACGCCTCGACCCAGGTGTTCACCGGCTCGCCGCCGTACCCACTCCCCCACCAGGTGTTGGAGACCTTGTCGAACAGGAACTGCGGGCCGTGGCCGGGGTAGGAGTGCGAGGCGGCGACGGCCACCGGTTCAACCGGGACCCGGGCGGCGAAGCGGTCGGTGACGGCGCTCGCCGTCGGGCGCACCAGGGTAGTGGCCGACACCAGCAGGGCGAGCGCCGCTGCGCCCGCGAACCAGCGCCCGCCTCGCCACAGCTCCCCGCGCGGACGCGGGCGCTGTCCGGCCGTCAGCACTTCGGCCCGGCGAACCAGCAGCCGGCGCCACCACGGCAGCCGGAAGGGCGCGGGCGCGGCGGCGTGGAGCGCGGTTGCGCAGCGACCGCAGAAGTGCCGCTCCGGCTGGTTAGGCGCGCCGCACCAGCCGCAGACCGGCCCCGCCGCCGGCGGTCCGTCCATGAGGTGCTGCCCGTGCGAACCGGGATGGCCGTCCGGGTGCGGACCGCCGGGGTGGCCGGGAGAGTCGGCGAATCCAGCTCTGGTCACCGGAATGACCAGGGCTTCGGCGTATCCCGCCTCGGGCGCCGGGGGCCCGCCGACCGGTGGGAGTTCCGTGGCGAATCCCTCCGGTGCGACTGCGGCCGAGCGCCCACGATCCCGGACGGGGTACTGGGGGGCTGTGGCCGCCCCGTTGGAGGTACCGGGGGCCCCGCCCGACGCAGCGGGATCGTCAGGCCGGCTGGATGGCCGCCCTGCCGACCAGCTGAGGAACACCCCGCACGCGTCACAGAACGACCGCTCCGGCGGAACAGCCTCACCACACTCGGGGCAAGGGGCGCGGTCCGGGCGGAATGCGGTCTCGCTCGTGCTCACGGCAAGGTCCTCTCAGTGCGCGGCTCACGGCCCGCGCACAGTCAGTCGGGGTGGGTCCGGTCGCGGGCAGGCGCGGGCCCAGGCCGGGCGCGCGGGACCGGTGGTATGCCGCAGCCCGCGTTCAGGGCGTAGGGCAGAGACCCACGGAGAGTCTGCGGGCACGCTGCACCGACGGGCAGCGCCGAACGGCCATGTCCGAGGTCACGCGGGACCGACCGAACGGGCAGGCTCTCTTTCCCGGACACACAGGCGCCGCCGTGCGACGTCAGGGGCCGCGCCGTTGCGGCCGTGTGTGCCGGGGCGGCCCGGCCGTCCGGGTGGTGCCCCAAGGGGCAACGCAGCTGCACGGACTGAAGGTCCTACGGCTCCTGACGGGACGTCGGGCCGTTCCTACCATGGGGCGGGTGAGCATCTGGACATCCCTGGAACCGAAGTCCGCAACCGTTGAGGCAGGCGGCCGTACGAGTGTCACGCTCGACCTTCGCAACACCGGCGACGTGGTCGAGGAGTACCGCATCGCCGTGGTCGGTGATCCGGCCCCGTGGGCGGTGGTCGAACCGCAGACTTTGCAGCTCTACCCTGGCACCAACGGCCGGGTGACTCTGACATTCAATCCGCCGCGCGGGCCCGAGGCCGAGGCCGGGCCGCACCGCTACGGCGTGCACGTCGTACCCGTCGAGCGGCCTGAGACCGTCGAGGTTCCGGAGGGGCTGCTCACCATCGCCCCGTTCACCGAGGTGACCGGCGAGATCCTGCCCGTGTCGAGCCGCGGCCGGTTGCGCGGGCACGCGGTACTCGCCGTCGACAACCTCGGCAACGTCCCGATCACGGCGACCGTGCAGGGCCAGCGGACGAGCAGCCGACTGCGGTACGACATCAAGCCGGCGAACCTGCGGATCGCCCCCGGAAGGGCGGCGGCGGTGACCGTCCGGATCAGGCCTCCACGCACCCTGTGGACGGGCCGGCCGGTAACCCACGCGTACGGCCTGACGCTGGAGCGGACCGGTGCGCCGCCACAGATCAGCGAGGGTCGGTACGAGCAACCGGTGGTGCTCTCCCCCTGGGTCGTCCGCAGTGCCACGGTCGTGGCCGCCGCCACGGCCGTCGCTGCCGGTCTGTGGTTCGCTGCGGCGCCCAAGGTCGTCAGCCTGGCGCACCCCTACTCGGCGGCGGCCGGGACTCCAGGACAGGTTGGCCTGGCGGGAGCACTGCCCAGCGCGGCGGGCCCGACACCCGTCGGCGGGGAGGGCGCTCCGCTGCTGCTGGCCCCGCCCTCCTCGGCGACCGGCGCTGCCGCTGCGGGCGAGGCGCCGATCTCCCTGGTACCGCCCGGTGCACCGCTGTCCACCGGCGCCCCGACCGCGCCGGTGGCCGCAGCACAGATGCCGGTCACCGCCATGCCCTCCGCCGCGCGCGCCGCAGGCGCACCTGCCGCCTCGCCGCCCCCGGCCGCGGCCCAGCCGATACCGGCCGAGAGCAAGGCTGGTGCCCCGGCGCCCGCGCCGTCCGCGCAGGTGCCCGCGCAGCCGTCGCCGACCCCACTGCTTCCCGGACGCATCCGCAACGTCCGCGACGGCATGGTCGTCACCGCAGCCGGCGGCGGGTCGCTCTCCAACGGCATAGCGCTGGTCGGCCAGGCCTACGCGGGTCCGGACCAGAGCCAGAACTGGACGCACTTCAACGACTACTACGACAACCGCTACTTCACGTTGACGAACCAGCTCGTCCCGGGCGGCGACTTCGTGATGGATGAGGACGTGCCGAGCCACCACGTACAGATCTGGAAATACGGCGGCGGAGGCAACCAATGGTGGTGGCTGGACAGTTGGACGACCGGCTCGGTCTACGTGAGGAACCGACAGACCGGTGACTGCCTGACCGATAACGGCCCGGGGGCCGGGCTGACGGCGGTGGGCTGCCAACCCGGCAACCAGGCACAGCTGTGGACCATCACCTAAGCCGCCCGTGGCGGTGGGCGGTGGCTCAGCGCCCCGGGACTGCGCCACCGCCCACCGCCTGCTCGGCGCGGCCGTCGAGCAGGCGGTCGTGGACCCGGCGGTGACGCAGGAGGTCCTCCCACGGTTCTGCCCGATCGGCCATGGGGATACCGCCCCGCATACCCGAGGTCGATGTCACACACAGTCACCTAATTTCACCCCAGACGGAGATCCATGTACGACACCAGAGGCCGCGACCGGGACTCCGTGCCGCCGGACGGCCCGCACCGGCTCCCCTTCTCCGCGCTCGGGGCGCCCTCCCTGCCGAACCCAGAGACGCGCGCGGACGCCGGCCCCGGCCGAATGTCCCAACAGGCGCTTCTCCAACTGCAGCGCACGGTGGGAAACACAGCGGCCACCCGGACACTGGCACAACAGCGCCACGTCCACGGCGACGGCTGCGGCCACCCCGCTCCCGTGCAGCGCTCCGGCGTCCACGACGTGCTCGCCTCCGGCGGCCGGCCGCTCCCCGCCGCACTGCGCGAGGAGATGGAGAGCAGGCTGGGCAGCAGCTTCTCCGACGTACGCGTCCACACCGGTGCTGCGGCCCAGCGATCCGCCGCCGACATCGGTGCCCGCGCATACACGTCAGGGAACAACGTGGTGATCGGTCCCGGAGGAGGCGACCTCCACACCCTCGCGCACGAACTCACCCACGTCATCCAGCAGCGCACCGGCCCCGTAACTGGTACGGACGACGGCACCGGACTGCGCATCAGCGATCCCGGCGACCATTTCGAACGCGAAGCCGAAGCCAACGCGAGGCGCGTCATGTCGGGCGCGTCCCCACTACGGACGACCGAGGGGAGCCCCCCGAGCGCTGCCTGGACGGCCACCCCGAGCATCCAGCGGATGCCTCGCTCCAGGGCTACCCTCAAATCCGCGACGCCTGCGGCACCCCCTGCCTCAGCGCGGTCGGCCGTATCCGCATCCTCCTCTGCCGTGTCCGCGTCCTCCGCCGTCTCGTCCTCCTCCGCTGTGTCCATGCCCTCCTCCGCCCGGCTATCTGCCTCAGCGGTGTCATCCAGTTCCGCAGTGTCCACACCTTCCTGGTCCTCGGCTACGCCGTCATCCATGCCATCCAGCATCTCGGGCTCCCCGACGTCCCCCCCATGGTTCGACGCCACCAGCGGCACCTGGGAATCGCGTCCTATCGACCGAACGAGATACCGGATCGCCAACGCGTTCGACCGCAGCCTGGTGACCGGCATCCTGACCGCGACCGTCGCCGCCAACGGCTACGCCGACGCCGACGCGGTACCGGTGTACAGCCTCCGGAGATACCGCCCGAGGCCGGGTCGCGCCACCACCGGCACGCGGCCCGCAGAACTGCGCATGCTGGACCGCGTCGCACGCATCGGCATGGGAGTCGTCGGAGACTCCAGCACCCCGCACCTGGCGGCAACGGTGATGCCGAACTCCAGACTCGGAATCGCGGGAAACACCGGGAACCGCATGGTGACATCTGCCGATCAAGCAAGGGTAGACAGGGAATTCACCGACTTCGCGAATCCGTCGGTGCGCCCGTACGGCGAGCCCCGATCCGACAAGGACCTCCGGAAGTTCCGCGCGCTGCTGTCCGGTGACTACGCCGACGCGCACGGCAACAGCACGGAGATGGCCACGATCGCCAGCGCCATACGCGGCGGCGCGGACTGGACCCGGTCCCTCGTCGGCGCGGCAGGCCCCGGTTCACAGCACGGCGAAATGACCATGCTCGCCGAACACGTTCAGCACTGGCGCGCCAACCCGGTGCCAACGGGTCAGCCGGTCCGGATAGTCAACATGGGCGGCTTCAAACTAGCCTGTGCCGGGTGCCAGTGGGCCTTCGATGTCACCAACGACACCGTCGGCCGGCAGTACGGGTATCGGGTCGTCGCCTCGGGTACGCACGGTCAGCTCTACCCCGGTTGGCTCATGCCCGACTGGCTGGCCAACGACACGACGGCACGCAACGCGGTCATGGCCAAGGCTGCGGCGGCCGGAGCCTCGTTCCGCCGGAACGCCCAGGGCAGGTACCAATTGCAGGGCCAGGTGTCAGCCGCGTCCTCAAGCCACAACCCGGCCGACTCCGAGTCCGACTGGGAGCAGATGTGACAAGGCGAGCCAGGCTCCGTCAGTGATGCTGACTAGAAGGCTCGTGAAGATCTTGGGTTCTGGCCCCGCCGCGTGAGCGGCGGGGCAGGGCGGCGTCGTGCAGGCGAAATGCCCGCTTTGATGCCGGTTCAGGTGTCCGATGTGGCTGTGGTGTTCAAGGCAACAGGCCGGAACGGAGGC